>CAIPBJ010000093.1 GCA_903863255.1 uncultured Methylophilaceae bacterium | reverse complement strand
TAATTATTCAATAATTTTTGCTACGACACCGGCACCAACAGTACGACCGCCTTCACGGATAGCGAAGCGCAAACCTTCTTCCATCGCAATCGGAGCAATCAATGTCACTGTTATTGATACGTTATCGCCTGGCATCACCATCTCTGTACCTGCTGGCAATTCAACCGCACCCGTTACGTCTGTCGTGCGGAAATAAAATTGTGGACGGTATCCGTTAAAGAATGGAGTATGACGTCCACCTTCATCTTTACCTAAAACGTAGATCTCTGCAGTGAATTTCGTATGTGGCTTGATCGAACCTGATTTAGCCAATACTTGACCACGCTCAACCTCTTCACGTTTAGTACCACGCAACAACACACCAACGTTGTCGCCAGCCTGACCTTGGTCAAGCAGCTTGCGGAACATTTCAACACCAGTACAGGTCGTCTTCAGTGTTGGCTTCAATCCAACAATCTCAATTTCGTCACCTACCTTAACAATTCCGCGTTCTACACGGCCTGTAACCACAGTACCACGTCCAGAAATCGAGAACACGTCTTCTACTGGCATCAGGAACGTACCATCAATCGCACGTTCTGGAGTAGGGATATAACTGTCTAACGCTTCAGCCAACTTGAATATAGATGGCTCGCCAATCTCGGATTGGTCACCTTCCAAAGCCAGTTTTGCTGAACCGTGAATGATCGGTGTGTCATCACCAGGGAAATCGTATTTGTTCAACAAATCACGCACTTCCATTTCAACCAATTCCAACAACTCGGCATCATCAACCATGTCCGCCTTGTTCAGGAACACAACAATGTATGGAACACCAACTTGACGTGCCAACAAAATGTGCTCACGTGTCTGAGGCATCGGGCCGTCAGCTGCCGAACACACCAAAATAGCTCCATCCATCTGCGCAGCGCCTGTGATCATGTTCTTAACATAGTCAGCATGGCCAGGGCAATCAACGTGGGCATAATGACGATTGGCTGTCTCATACTCAACGTGGGCTGTATTGATGGTAATGCCGCGAGCCTTCTCTTCAGGTGCCGCGTCAATTTGATCATAGGCCTTGGCTTCACCACCGAATTTCTTCGCTAGAATCGTGGTAATCGCTGCCGTTAGTGTCGTCTTGCCATGGTCAACGTGTCCAATCGTACCTACGTTAACGTGCGGCTTCGTCCGTTCAAATTTACCTTTTGCCATAACATTATCCTTTAACTAACTTTAACTAGCCAAGCTGTGATTTAAAATAACCCTGTACTACACTGGTGCCCATGGCGGGAATCGGACCCGCGACCTCTCCCTTACCAAGGGAGTGCTCTACCACTGAGCCACATGGGCGCTTCAATTCCAATTCCTGGAGCGGGCGACGAGGTTCGAACTCGCGACATCTTGCTTGGAAGGCAAGTGCTCTACCAACTGAGCTACACCCGCAAACCCGCCAGATTACTGGCTCCATGACCATAATCTACGTTTACTGGTGGAGGGGGAAGGATTCGAACCTTCGTACTCTGAGAGAACGGATTTACAGTCCGTCGCCTTTAACCACTCGGCCACCCCTCCAAACCGAACCCAAGATTATGCTTATTTTTCTAATTTTTGTCAAACCAATTAGAGAATTATTCCAAGGTTCACAAATGAAATTGTAAGAATTATTACTAGGAAGTTTTATTTTGAATTAAAGTCTGGCATCAAGTCAGGATACGCTTTTACAAATTCGCTCAAATCTCCATCCAACGTATCCCAGTTTACTGTCTTCGCTCCTTGTTTGTACAACCAGTTAACAATTGGATTTCTATGCTTGCAATAATTCGTTAAATGAACCAATTCATTTCCCAATTCAATCTTGGGGGCATAGCCTGTCTGTCCGCTCTGAATTCTTTTAGCTCCAACACTGTATGACCATTCGACAGCAAATTCCCATAATCGAAAATACAGGAACCATTCTTTAGGTTTTTGGTAATCTATCCCTATGAATTTATTGATAACTTGTTTACCTATTAGAAAACACAGCATGAATGAAACTATTTTCTTTGTATCCTTTTCTCTTAGAACTAATATATGAGCGTGCTCATATTTCGATATTAATTTAAAAAAATTGATATTAAGCCGTTCAAATTTAGTAACACCCTTATCGTAGGTTTGACTAAAAAGTTCAAATATTTCTTGAATTGTTTCACTATCAGGATTTATCAGCACTTCTCCTTCGATTGGTGCATTTGCTGCTAATCTAAGTTTCTTTTTCACTTTGTTGCGTCTTGATGCTTTAAGTGATGCTAAATAGCCATTCTTATCCTCTCCCAAGAGACTAACTTCTGTTCCTGGAAAACTTACTAAACGAAATCCCCCCTCATTCTTTATCATTCGGCTCAAATCTGTAGCATCTTTATTAGTGAAGTCTTTCCATACAAGCATCGGTACATTATGCTTACGAGCCATTTCTTTCATCGAAAAATTTATGGCTTCAAATAGCGCATACTGATCTACACCTTCAATTGCACCCACCCTGCCTTCGTCACTACATGGTGATCCAATAAATAGTGTTCTCTGGTAAAGAACTGAAGGAATTATGTGACCTAAAATAGCCAGTAATGGAAAGATAAATGGAGGAACAACTAACTTCATAGGTACGTTCATCAAGAATGCAGGAGCAATCGCTACCGGTTTCTCCTCATCATAAACGATTCCATATTGAAACTTAAACTGATCTTGCAGGCCGGCGTCCTCAAGTGCCTTGTACCACCATCGCCCTTCATAAGGAGCAGGAAAACAATGCTCCCATAAACTTTGCTGGATTTCTGACTCGGAATCGACCCATTTCACGTTAAACATGGCTTGACTGTTCTTTTAGCGTTTTTAGTATTTTTATAAAATCCATATCTTTCAACCATGAACTATTACTGATGGTCATTGAACGCTTAGCGAAATCTATGGCATTAGGTGTCTCAATCCCATTAAAAAACTCAGATAGGTAATCGTATTCACAAATAGCATGTATAAATAATCGTCCTACACCCAGTCCTTGATCCCAGAGCTCAGCCAATGCATTGTCTCGTGACTCTTCTGTTGGCATCAATACAATGATAAATGGCCATACCCCGATCGATTCTGGACTGTCCTGAATTACCTCTATTCGTGGAATTTTGTTTAATTCAGCTATCCTTTTCAGTGCCAATATCCTGCTTTCAGCATTGAATGCAGCCAACCTCTCGAATGCGCCCGAACCAACACTTTTTCTATATCGACTAACTAAATGAATAGGGAAATCAGGCGTGCAATTATCTCCTACCGCTTCTATTAGTTTACCCTCCGACAAAAGGCGACGTAAATTGTACCCGTAAACCCATGCCAATCCATAAGGCCTGTAGAACAGGTAATATCCTATCAATTCAAGAATTCTTCTTATTTCCCACCATATTTTTCTCTGAACGACTTCATCACTCGACTTCCTAAGTGCCTCCCTCATAAAGCTTTCTCTTGCGACGAGCACACCTCCGGCAAAAATTGTAAGGCCTTTTCCTACGCCTAAGCTATAAAATCCTATGTCACCTAATGTACCTGTTGAAACCCCTTTAAACTTAGCCCCTAATGCTTGTGCAGAATCCTCGATAACATAAGCCCCTGCAGCATGCGCAATTTCTATTATTTTTTGAATGTCTGAAACTCGTCCAGCCAAATGAGTCGGAATGACTGCAAGCGTGTCTTGGTCTACCACAGAATTCAGCGATGACTGACACATGTCAAAATGGCCTCTTAACGTATCGCAAAGCACAGGCTTTAAGCCACAATGCAGGACTGCTAGCGGAACCCATGGGCAAGTATAGGCACTGATCACTACGGAACGTCTGGAACTCATTTGCTTAATCGCATTTAGTGCCACTACAAGCGAAGCGGTTCCTGATGATTCGATCTGAACATCAGGAACTCCGAAAAAATCGCTCAGCTTTTCTTCAAGGTGATTTGATTGGTAAAAATCAGATAATTTTAAAGGCAACCCTGCGGTTGGGGATACTTCACGCATTTTTTCAATCATTCGATGACTTGGATTCACTCAAACTAAGGAAGACAATCCCTGCAACAATACATACAGCACCAAGAATTTGCATGGAACCCAGCTTTTCTCCAAAATAAATCTGTGATATCAATAGCACAAGAACTATTTCAAGATGCGATGCCGCAAAGGCTGGACCAACAGGAGCATGCTTGAGCAAGGTCATCCATGCCACGAATCCACCTAGGTAGCCCACAACGGCTCCATAAATCCAAGGTTTTTGAAAAACACTCACAAACCAATCCGGTTGCATTACAAACTTGCCAACATGCCCAGAAGCTAACTTGAATGAAATTTGAGTAAGCGTATCGAACATCATCAGTACGCCGAATCCAATTATGTAGAATAATTTATTTTTCATGAATAGAGGCCAACAAATATCACACCTACACCTATAAGAACGACACCGATTATGCGCATGGCATCCAAACGATCACTAAATATAAGACGTCCAGCAATTACTATGGAAACCATGTTTATCGCCCCTAACAAGACAGCCTGCGATAATGGAATAAGTGACAGGAATACAAGCCAGATGATAAATTCAATACAGAAGCAACTTATGCCAACCCATAGTTTCTTCGAGCCAAGCATCATCTTCCAGCGACCCAATTCATTTTCGTGTTCGGTTATTGCAACTGATTTCAAGGCAATGTGGCCTATTGTGTCAACCGTAATGTTGATTATCCAAATAAGGAATGCTAAATGACTCAAACTAACCTCTTTATGTTTACGTTAGTAATTTTCAAAATTAAATATTGGAATTGCATTTTTAAGATTCGAACTTGCTAGTTGAATCACCTAAAACTTAATTAGCATACGGTAAATTACCACCCAACTTATCGGTAAAAGAAACGCGTAACATTTATTTCAAACTGATTAATCAGTAACTATTCTAACCGCTACAATTAATTATTAAAAATTTATAAATGATATTTGCAAAATTACCGGATACCGGCTTAACTATTAAATACCCTTTTAGACTGCCGGTCTAAGCTGGTATATAAGCTACAGATTGAATTAATACTTCGAGATGGAGGGGTGGTGCCGGGTATCGGAATCGAACTGATGACCTTCGCATTACAAGTGCGCTGCTCTACCAACTGAGCTAACCCGGCATTTTGATGTACTTCAATTACAACGTTTTTAACACTTCGCTATTTTACCAACTTTAACGTTGGTTTTTCAGTTTTTGTTTGTTTTTTTTCTTCATTTGTTTCTTCCGAACTTAAATTTTCGTCAGAATCATTTGAATCTGTGGGTTCAACTTCAAAAAACATACCCTCACCATTTTCACGAGCGAAAATTCCACGTACAGTCTCAATGGGAATATATAAATTTTGAGACACTCCAGAGAACCGCGCCGAGAATATAATCGCTTCGTTACCAATTTGCAAATCTTTTGTTGCTGAATAATTCAAATTTAATACAATCTCGCCATTTTTTACGTACCCCATCGGTACTTTTGTCGCAGAATTAACTACAACAAGCAAATGGGGAGTTAACCCATTATCCATACACCATTCATGCATAGCACGAATCATGTATGGTTTTGTAGAGGTCAATTCACTCATTTATTACCTGCGCATTGCCTTTTCTGAAGGAGTCATTGCTTCAATGTAGGCAGGACGTGAGAAAATACGTTCGGCATACTTGAGTAAGGGAGCTGCCTGTTTTGGCAAATCAATACCGTAATGACCTAACCGCCATAGTAAAGGCGCTATAGCTACATCCAGCATTGAGAATTCATCGCCCAATATATATTGCTGTTTACTGAAAAGCGGAACAATCTGCGTCAAATTATCACGAATGATTGTTCTGGCTTTATCAGCAACTTTTTCATTTTCTGACTCAACGTCGACGATATGATTAAATAGCTGCTCTTCAAAATTGTAGAGAAAGAGCCTTGCACGCGCTCTCATGACGGGATCGGCAGGCATTAACTGTGGATGAGGAAAACGCTCATCAATGTATTCATTAATGATGTTTGCCTGCTGCAAAACCAAATCGCGCTCCACAAGCACAGGCACTTCATTGTGCGGATTAATAATTGCCAAATCTTCAGGCTTATTAGCCATATCAACATCGATCACCTGAAAATCCATTCCTTTTTCAAATAATACGATACGGCAACGGTGGCTGTAGGGGCAGGTTGTGCCCGAATATAGTGTCATCATGATGCAATTCCCTTACTAAAAACAAAACGGGAGAAACTTGCGAAAGGCAAGCTCACTCCCGCTGTTGTGTACGTTAATGAATGTCTTTCCAGAATTCTTTTTTAAGATAATAGGTTAAGACAAACATTCCACTTAAAAACAATAAAACAAACAAGCCAAGCGTCTTGTCACGTTCCTTAAAAGGCTCAGCCATGAATACGAGATAATTGACTAAATCAGCAACCATTTGGTCATATTCTGCTGGAGACAGCGAACCAGGTTTATCAAGTACAAGCGTATGAGAGTCTGTTTTCTCATCGACCTTCAGCACTTGCTGTCCTTGCAGTTGCCATAATATATGTGGCATAGCAACCTTGTCGTAAACAGTATTGTTCCAACCCGTTGGCCTGGAATCATCCCTGTAAAAACCTCTCAAGTAACTATAGAGCCAATCCGCTCCCCTGGCACGAGCTTCCACAGACAAATCAGGTGGGGCTGCGCCAAACCAAGCTTTGGCATCCTTCTTTGGCATAGTCACTGTCATCAGGTCACCAACTTTTTCACTGGCAAACATCAGATTGTCTTTTATTTGCGACTCTGTTAACCCGATATCTGTGAGCCTGTTGTAACGCATGTAAGCCGCACTATGACAATTCAGGCAATAATTCACAAAATATTTTGCTCCCCGCTGAAGCGATTCCTTATTATTTGGATCGATTGGTGCGTGGTCTAACACAGGGCCCTCGCTAGCGAACGTCAACAATGGCATTGCTATAAAGAAGAACACCAACAGAAATCTACTAAACATCATTTTTCTCATGCTGTTAGCCTTTCTGGAACGGGCTTGGTTTTGTCTATTTTTGTATACCATGGCATTAGAATAAAAAATGCAAAGTATATTAAACCGAATATGCGTGCCACAACAGTAGCACGATCAAGTCCACCAACGATAGGAACACCAGAACCAAACTGCCCCCACACATTCGAAGGTTCGGTCCCCAAGTAACCCAGCACTATAAAACTAACGACAAAGGCTGCAAGAAATCTCTTATAGAGTGAACCACGGTATCTTATCGACTTAACCGGGCTTCTATCCAGCCAAGGCAGAAAAGCAAACAATACGACCGACAACCCCATCGCGACGACGCCAGGGAACTGGGAGTTCATCATAGGTGGAACGGCCCTCAAAATTGAATAGTAAGGTGTGAAATACCAGACTGGAGCGATGTGAGGGGGTGTCTTAAAAGGATCGGCAGGAATAAAGTTATTTGCCTCCAGGAAATACCCTCCCATCTCAGGAGCGAAAAATATAATTGCAGAAAATACGATAAGGAATACTGAAACCCCCACAAGGTCCTTTACCGTGTAATAAGGATGGAAAGGAATGCCATCTAATGGAATACCTGTTTTCTTATCCTTCTTTTCTTTTATTTCAATTCCATCAGGATTATTGGAACCAACCTCGTGCAAAGCTATTATATGTGCTGCCACCAGGCCGAGCAGAACAAGCGGTAAGGCAATCACATGAAACGCAAAGAAGCGATTGAGGGTTGCATCTGAAACCGTGTAGTCACCTCTTAACCAAAGCGATATGTCCGGACCTACAAAAGGAATCGAAGTGAAAAGATTGATAATCACTTGAGCTCCCCAATAGGACATTTGCCCCCATGGAAGAAGATATCCAAAAAAGGCTTCACCCATCAATGCCAGAAAAATACCAACGCCAAAAAGCCAGATGAGTTCACGTGGAGTCCTGTAGGAACCATAAAGTAGACCACGGAACATATGCATGTAGACAACGACAAAGAACATCGACGCTCCGGTCGAATGCATGTATCTGATCAACCTTCCCCAAGAAACATCACGCATGATGTATTCGACAGAGGCAAAAGCCAGGTCGGCATCGGGCTTGTAATTCATCGTCAGGAATATTCCAGTCAGAATCTGCATGACAAGAACCATCAATGCTAACGATCCAAAAAAATACCAGAAGTTGAAATTTTTAGGGGCGTAATACTCGGTTAAGTGAGTCTTGATATTGGAAGTTAATGGAAAGCGCTCATCAACCCAGCCCAACAAGCACGTTAAATATTTTTGCATGTTATGCTGCTCCCTTACCGTCTTCACCAATTCTAACTACGGTTTCACTAATGTATTTATGTGGGGGTACGACAAGATTTATTGGAGCAGGCGATCCCTTGAATACTCTTCCCGCCAAATCAAACTTCGAGCCATGACATGGACAGAAAAAACCACCAGGCCAGTCAGGACCCATATCCCCGCCGGTTTGAAGCTTGGGCGAAGGGGAACATCCCAAATGGGTGCAAATCCCAACGAGCACCATCAGGTTAGATTTAAGTGATCGCGCTGGATTATTGCAGTAATCAGGTTGCTGACTAACGACTTCCAGCATTGGATCAGACAGCTTATCGTTATGGTTGCCTAACAGATCAAGCATCTCTTTTGAACGATTAATGATCCAGACCGGCTTGCTGCGCCATTCGACAATAATCATCGCTCCAGGCTCAATTTTGCTTACATCCGCATCCACTGGAGCACCCGCAGCCTTTGCTCTCTCACTAGGCATCATACTGCTAACAAAAGGCACCGCTACCGCTACAGCGGCAACACCACCTGCCGCGCTGGTCGCTGCGATTAAGAATCGGCGCTTCCCTTTATCGACTTCTTGATTTGCCATTACTTGTCCTCAAAGTTGGTCATTAAAAACCATCAACCAGTTCACATTCCGACATTTTACAGGTTTCACAGCAAAACTTAAACCCAACAACGGCTTAAATTCCTAACATTAACGTTTTTTTATGCAATTTAATTAAACTGGATTATCAATATCAATAAATTCATGTTCCAATCCAAAACGTAAAGCGAGGTGCTCACCCAAGGATTGGACTCCATAACGTTCAGTTGCATGGTGCCCCGCAGAGATATACCCAATACCTGTCTCTCTTGAAAGATGCACAGTTTGTTCAGATACTTCACCACTGACAAAAACATCAACGCCTAGTTCAACAGCAACATCAATATAGCCTTGCGCAGCGCCTGTGCACCAGGCTACACGCTTAATTAATTTTGATTGGTCGCCAATAAGCATCGGAACACGTCCGAGGGATCGACTTACTCGCTCTCCAAATTCCGACAGAAGCATTGATTTATCGATCGAACCGAATGCAACCAGATCCTGTTCTCCTGCCCATCCCTCTAATGTTAAACCTAATCGCCTTCCTAATTGTACAGAATTACCAAATTCTTGGTGCGCATCCAATGGAAGGTGATAAGCCATTAAATTCATTCCATTTTCCAACAAGAACTTAATTCTATTTCTTTTAATTCCTGTAATCCTCTGATCCTCGTTTTTCCAGAAGTAGCCGTGATGAACAATTATTGCGTCAGCCCTCGCCTCTTTTGCAGCTTCAAGCAATTCCATGCTCGCAGTCACGCCTGTGACAATTTTTCG
This sequence comes from uncultured Methylophilaceae bacterium, assembly GCA_903863255.1. Classification (GTDB taxonomy): domain Bacteria; phylum Pseudomonadota; class Gammaproteobacteria; order Burkholderiales; family Methylophilaceae; genus CAIPBJ01. Next base: position 152,168 of record CAIPBJ010000093.1, on the reverse strand, counting down.
TATTTCGCTACGGCCTTCGACTTGAAGTCCATTAGGACAATAATCGCGGAATCGATCCACTGCCAACAATTGTCGGGTATAATTAACTACAAGGTTCATTTCCATTATTTGTTCCCAGACATATTAAATTCCTATGAAAAAACTTTGGCTTATTTTCGCTCAAACCGTCACTATAAGTCTTGCAGTAATTTTCGTCATTCAGATGTTCTTTCCCGGACTCATAAAAAAGCCGGATGATACTATACCAATCAAACATTGGTCTCCAACGGACTCATCGAAAGAATCCATTAGTTCCTATAGCGCTGCGGCCAAGAAGGCCATGCCTTCAGTAGTTAATGTTTTCACCAGCAAAAAAGCTGCGGCAAATCCTCATCAACAATTTATGGACGATCCATTATTCAAACATTTTTTTGGAGACCAGCAAGAGGACGCTTCACAACGTGAGAACAGCCTGGGCTCGGGTGTGATCGTTAGCTCCAAGGGACTGATACTTACTAACCAACATGTAATCGAATCAGCTGATGAAATTAAAGTGGCATTAGCCGATGGACGCACAGTATCGGCTCGCGTAGTCGGGACCGATCCTGAAACCGATCTGGCTGTTTTAAAGGTAGATGTCAAAAATCTCCCGTCAATCACATTTGCGGATCCAGAAAAAAACGAGGTGGGTGATGTTGTTCTGGCAATAGGAAATCCTTTTGGCGTTGGTCAAACTGTAACGCAAGGGATCATAAGTGCTTTAGGTCGAAATCATCTCGGAATAAATACTTTCGAAAACTTCATTCAAACGGATGCGCCCATCAATCCTGGAAATTCAGGAGGCGCACTTATTGACACCGAGGGCAATTTGGTCGGGATCAATAGCGCAATCTATTCAAGAAGCGGCGGCTCCATGGGCATTGGATTTGCAATTCCAGTAAGCATAGCTAAACAAGTAATGGATCAAATCATTCGTCAAGGCAGTGTAACGAGAGGATGGATAGGCATCGAAGCTCAAGACATAACGCCTGAACTGGCAGAATCATTTAAGCTTTCAAACTCAAATGGAACTTTAATCGCCAACGTACTTCCAGACAGCCCAGCTGAAAAGGCCGGATTGAAATCAGGAGATGTTCTCTTGGAAATCAATGGTAATCAGGTATCTGACAGTTCAAGCATGCTGACTTTGATTTCTGCCTTGAAGCCCAAGAAAGAAGCAACGATAAAAATCCTGCGTGATCAAAAAGAGATCGAATTACCTATTATTATTGGAAAAAGACCCAAGCCACAAAATATTGATGAATCTGAGAATTGATATCTTAAATATCCTTTTTTTTCATTAGGCTCGCAGCAAGAATTCCACCTTCATAAAGCAAACAGAGTGGAACAGCCAGCATGAATTGTGAAATTATGTCAGGGGGAGTAAATATTGCGCCTACTATGAAAGCGCCCACGATTACATAACTCCTAATCTCCTTTAATTTTTTGACCTCAATGACACCAAGCTTCACAAGCAAAACCACCGCCACTGGAACTTCAAAAGCCACGCCAAAAGATACGAATAGTGTAATTACAAAATCCAGGTAATTTCCTATATCAGTCATAACAGCCACTCCTTTAGGGGCCGTATGCGCCATGAATCCAAAAACCAAAGGAAAAACTGCGAAATAAGCGAAGGCCATGCCCAGAAAAAAAAGCAAAGTACTCACCATTACTAGTGGCCCGATAAATCTTCGCTCATGCGAATATAACCCCGGCGCCACAAATGCCCATAACTGGTAAAGAGTATGTGGTAAAGAAATCAGAAATGCGCTGAGCATTACCACTTTCATGGGAACGAAGAAAGGCGTGGTAACCCCGGTAGCAATCATTTGCCCACCAATTGGCAAGCTTCTTAACATTGGCTGGGCAAGAAAGGTATAAATGCGATTAGCAAAAGGGAATAAAGCAATAAAGATCAGAATGAAACCAAACACCATTCTTAAAAGACGTGCACGCAATTCAATTAAATGCGAAATAAAGGTATCAGACTGATTCAAGTTTTATTAGGACTTTTCAACATTATTATTAATGGATTGAACTTCAGCCTTAAGCTCATCAATCTTTTGACCACTTAACTGGATTGTATTATTGGCCTCATTACTAACTTTATTTAATTCGCTTTGAATACTTTGGGCACCTTGCCTAATTTCCTGCTGTAACTTCTGTAGGTCCTCATACTGAATTTGACGTTCAATATCCGCCTTAACATCTGCCATATAACGTTGCAATCGACCAACGAGCAAACCAACCGTCCTAGCGACTTTTGGCAACTTTTCAGGGCCAATAACTATAAGGGCGACGACTCCAATTACAATTAACTCTGAGAAGGACACTTCAAACATAAATGGAATTAATGCTTAATTTTTTCAGTAACTTCAGCGTCGACTACATTTCCTGAGCTGCTGGTTTCTTTGATTGATGCGTTCTTTTCTTCATTCATGGCTTCTTTAAAATTCTTCACAGCACCACCTAGATCACTTCCGATATCCTTTAATTTCTTGGTGCCAAAAATCAAGACAACTATCAACAACACGATTAACCAATGCCATATACTAAATGAACCCATATTAATCTCCTAAGTTTTTGGTAGCGTTTTAGCACCGCCGAAAACGTGAATATGCAAGTGAAAAACCTCTTGCCCTCCTTCACTTCCTGTATTGATCATCGTGCGAAACCCTTTTAACCCCTGTTCGAATGCCAATTTTGGTGCTAACAATAACATCCTGCCAAGAAGAGATTCGCTACTTTCTTCACAAGTCGCTAGACTTTCTATGTGCTTCTTAGGCAAGATCAAAAAATGCGTCGGGGCCAATGGCCTAATATCATGAAAAACCAGTATCTCTGGATCTTCATATATATTTTTTGATGGAATCTCACCGTTAATTATCCTGCAAAAAATACAGTCCGTCATTATTCGTCCTTACGACTCGCTTTTTCGACCAATCCAGACAACCCCTCTCTTCGCGCCAATTCATCAAGAACATCGTTGGGGTCCAAGTTTGCCATTGCCAACATGATTAGCGAGTGAAACCACAAATCAGCGGTTTCATAGATAATTTGATCCTTGTTACCATCTTTTGCGGCCAATATAGTTTCTATCGCCTCCTCGCCCACCTTTTTCAGGATGGCGTCCATTCCCTTTGAATAAAGCTTGGCAACATAGGATTCTGAAGGATCCGCTGTCTTTCTTTGTTCAAGCATGGATGCGATTCTATTTAATACTTCACTCATGGTAAATCTTCTCTGGATCTTTTATTACTGGCTGGTCAATAACCCAATCATCATTTTCTAGTTTCTGGAAAAAACAATCGTGCCTTCCGGTGTGACAAGCTATGCCCCCTTTTTGTTCAACTGTAATTAGCAGGACATCTTCATCACAATCAATACGTATTTCAATTATTTTTTGAGTGTGTCCTGACTCCTCACCCTTATGCCACAACTTCTTTCGAGACCTGGAGTAGTAAACTGCATGGCCAGTATCGTGCGTTAACTTTAATGCGTCAGGATTCATCCAGGCAAACATAAGAATCTTTCCCGTTTCAAATTCTTGGGTAATGACCGGAACTAGACCATCATCATTCCATTTTATTTTATTAATCCAGTCCATTATAGTCTAACCTCAATTCCATTTTCTCGCATAAATTCCTTTGCTTGACGAACAGTAAATTCACCGTAGTGAAAAATACTTGCTGCGAGAACGGCATCGGCCCCACCCAATTTTATTCCATCTACCAAATGCTGAAGATTACCCACACCACCCGATGCGATGATTGGAACATCAACAGCATCGCTAATTGACTTGTTAAGTAAATTGTTAAAGCCAATTCTGGTACCATCTCGATCCATACTGGTTATCAACAATTCTCCCGCACCGAGTTCAACCATTTTTCTCGACCATTCCACGGCATCCAGTCCGGTAGGTTTCCTTCCCCCATGGGTGAATACCTCCCATTGAAAGGGTTGATTGTCTACTTTCTTGGCATCGATAGCCACCACTATACACTGGGAACCAAACCGTCCTGATGCATCTGCAACCAATTGTGGATTTAACACGGCAGAAGTGTTAATGCTGACCTTATCGGCCCCAGCATTTAACAACCTTCTCACATCGTCAACTTGCCTAACTCCTCCACCGACAGTTAGCGGGATGAATACCTGGCTTGCTACTTGCTCAACAATATGAAGAATCAAATCTCGCTCGTCTGAACTTGCCGTAATATCAAGAAAGGTAATTTCGTCAGCGCCCTGCTCATCATAACGGCGTGCAATTTCAACGGGATCACCCGCATCACGCAACTCTAGAAAGTTAACTCCTTTGACGACCCTGCCCCCAGTAACATCCAGACAAGGAATGATTCGTTTAGCTAGTCCCATTAGCCGCTTAACTCATCTGCTAGTTTTTGAGCAGCTGCAAAATCCAAAGTACCTTCGTAAATGGCTCGGCCAGTAATCGCTCCGATGATTCCTTCGTTTTCAACAGCACATAGCCGCCTAACATCGTCAAGGTTAGTAATCCCCCCACTGGCTATAACAGGAATTGTCAGTGCTTCAGCTAGCGCTACCGTAGCTTCTATATTGACTCCCGTCAGCATGCCGTCGCGTCCTATATCGGTATATACGACAGCCTCAACACCGTAACCTTCAAACTTTTTTGCAAGATCGATCACGTCATGACCCGTTAATTTTGACCATCCATCAACCGCAACCTTACCATCTTTAGCATCCAATCCAACCATAATTTGACCTGGGAATGCATAGCAAGCCTCATGAAGAAACCCTGGGTTCTTAACTGCAGCAGTGCCAATGATCACATAATCTATTCCATTATCAAGATAACGTTCTATTGTCTCCAAATCACGGATGCCGCCACCTAACTGTATTGGGATTTCTCCATTCACGGAGCGAATGATTGATTTAATTGCACTATCATTGATTGGTTTACCTGCGAAGGCACCATTTAAATCAACCAGATGGAGTCGCTGTCCACCTTTATCAACCCAATGCTTAGCCATTGCTCCAGGGTCTTCAGAAAAAATAGTAGCATCTTCCATCAACCCTTGTTTTAATCGTACACATTGACCATCTTTAAGATCTATAGCAGGAATAATTAACATAATGTCATCTACAAAAAGTCAAAATTGTCCATCCCATTGGACGAAGTTAGATAAAAGTAATAAGCCAGCATGCTGGCTTTTTTCCGGATGAAACTGAACAGCAAAAATGTTATCTTTGGCTACGGCTCCAGTAAACCTTTTGGGATACTCACTTTCACCAATAACGATATTCTTGTCTTCTGGTACAACATAGTAGCTATGCACGTAATAAAAACGAGATGCATTTTCAATCTTGTTCCATAATGGATGCGGTGAGCTCTGATAGACCTGATTCCAACCCATGTGCGGCACTTTCAGTTTGTTTCCTAAGCTATCATGCATTTCACTGGATTCAAACTTCTTAACGTTTCCACGAAAAATTTCCAGACCGCTTACATTTCCTTCCTCACTATGATCAAAAAGAAGCTGTAATCCGATGCAAATTCCAAGGAACGGTTTTTTAGATGCAGCAAAAAGTATTGCTTCCTTTAGACCTCTTGCATTTAATTCTCTTATACAGTCAGGCATGGCACCTTGACCAGGAAAAACAACTCTTTCCGCCTTTTCGATTTCGTCAGGACTACTTGTCACGACAATCGACTTATTTGGTGCAACATGCTCCAACGCCTTAGATACGGAACGCAAATTCCCCATACCATAGTCGACAACTGCAATATCTATCATTTTAATTTTTCTGAAGAATACAACTAATGAACCTATATAAAAGTGCTATAACCCAGATTTATAAGGAGCCTTTTGTTGAAGGCACAATCCCTGCCATACGAGAATCATATTCAGTTGCCATCCTAAGCGCGCGTCCAAATGCTTTAAAGATTGTTTCTGCCTGATGATGGGAATTATCACCACGTAAATTATCAACATGAACACTAACAAGGGCATGATTAACAAAGCCTTGGAAAAACTCGTGAATCAGATCAACATCAAAATCACCAATTCTGGCTCTACTGAATTCCACGTTGAATTCCAACCCAGGCCTACCGGACAAATCCAAAACGACCCTTGATAGCGCTTCATCCAACGGAACGTAGCTGTGCCCGTAACGCACTAGGCCTTTCTTATCACCAAGTGCTTTTATAAAGGCTTGTCCCAGCGTAATACCAATGTCTTCAACAGTATGGTGGGCATCAATGTGAAGATCGCCTTTAGCATCAAGATTTATATCTATCAAGCCATGTCTGGCAATCTGATCAATCATGTGATCAAGAAAAGGCAAACCACTTGCTAAGTTTGATATTCCCGTTCCATCAAGATTAATTGAAACAGAAATCTGAGTTTCAAGAGTAATGCGACTGACTTCTGCTTTACGCATGAGTAAAAGTTTACTTTCTTTAAGTTTAAAACTAAAAGCCGCCGCAAATGCTTACCACAGCTTTGCGACGGCTTCTATGCTTTCATCTAACTATATAATTAGCAAGACAAATTAGCTGAAAAGTTTTTTCAACCATCCAAACAAACCACCGCCGGAAGAACTGCCATGTGCCAGAGAGGTGATCTCTGCAGCAGAAGCAGCTGGGTCTGCAGCGCCGTAGATAGCTGCACCAGCAACAACAATGGTCGCACCAGCATCAACGACTTGTTTTACAGTTGCAGCTTTCACACCACCGGCTACTGAAATTTTAAGTCCTGTATTTAAACCAGAAACCAAAGCCAGATCAGCAAAAGGTGTTTGACCAGCTGCTTGTTGGTCCAAACCAGTATGAACACCGATGATATGAGCACCTAGCTTTGCAACTTCCTTTGTTCTTGCAGATTTGTCTGCAACATTGATCAAGTCCACTTGCGCTTCTTTACCATATTTGTTTGCAGCGTCAATTACACCTTTGATTGTTCCCAGGTCTGCTGTGCCAAGTACAGTTGTAATATCAGCGCCAGCTTTGAAGAATGGCTCGCTTTCATAGAACCCAGCATCCATAGTTTTCAAATCAACAAGAATCTTGTTGTTAGGGAACTTAGCGCGAAGAGTCTCAAGCAACTTGATACCGTTATGCTTAATGCAAGGTGTACCAATTTCTAAAATATCAACATGAGGTGCAACTTTGGCAGCTAAAGCTACTGTTGCGTCAAAATCTAATGAATCTAATGCCATTTGGGTTAGTGCCACGATACTTCCTCCACTTAATTACAGGGTTATATTTACCTACACTCAATATGATACATTTTTTTGTAAGTTTAGGGAAAGTTCATTCAAAATTTGAATATTTTCCCCCATAATTCCCTTTATATAACGAATTTTAGATTTGGTCAAAAAAAATTATCTATTTTCCGAAGAAAGAATTTGCCTTAAAGCTTGCACAAGGAGAATACATTCTTCTGAAGTGCCAACTGTAATTCTTAAATATTGTGCTATTCGTTCAGGGGATTTGAAATGGCGAACAATGATATTACATTCCCTTAACTTCGTTGAAAGGTCCGATCCTTCATGCTGCCGATGCCTGGCAAATATAAAGTTAGCTGTCGATGGCAAGACCTCAAAATCAAGTGTTTCAAGTTCCTGAATCAAGAATTCTCTTGAGCTTATTATCTTTTTCCGAGTTTCTTCGAAATGTTCAACGTCTTGCATAGCAGCAATTCCGCCGGCGCTAGCAAAGCGATCGATTGGATAGGAATTAAAACTGTCCTTAATCCGATGCAAGGCATCAATAAGGTCTGGATGGCCTACGGCATAACCAACTCTCAATCCAGCTAACGATCGGCTTTTTGACAAGGTATGAGTTACAATGAGTTGTGGATAATCATTAATTAGCTTTACAGCACTTTCTCCACCAAAGTCCACATAAGCCTCATCAATCACAATCACTGATGAAGGATTTCTGTCCAAAAGGAGAGTGATTTGATCAAGTGGCAGAAATTTACCGGTTGGTGCATTAGGATTGGGGAAAATTATTCCTCCATTTGGTCGGAAGTAATCAGCTACATTAATCTCAAATGAATTGTTCAGTTCAATAGTTTCATAATTTATTTCGTAAAGAACGCAATAAACAGGGTAAAAACTATAAGTGATATCAGGAAAAAGTAGCGGAAGATCGTGTTTCAGCAAAGCCTGGAATACGTGGGCCAAGACCTCATCAGAGCCATTACCGACAAATACCTGGTTTTTTCTTATCCCATGAAATTCAGCGATTGCATCCTTAAGCTTGTCCGAATTTGGATCTGGATAAAGTCTAAGCGAATCCGAAGCTTCAGCTCTAAGCGCCTCCAAGACCTTTGGGCCTGGGCCATAAGGATTTTCGTTCGTATTCAACTTAATCAAATTATTGATCTTTGGCTGTTCTCCTGGGACATAGGGTACTAGGTCATGAACAATTTTACTCCAGAAACGACTCATTTCAATCGATACTCCGCACTTCTTGCATGGGCTTGCAAGCCTTCGCCATAAGCCAGTGTCGATGCGATTTTTCCGAGATGCTGAGCACCATCGCTCGATACCATTATAATGCTTGAACGCTTCTGGAAATCATAAACTCCAAGCGGTGAAGAAAACCTCGCAGTTCGAGAAGTTGGCAATACGTGATTAGGGCCTGCACAATAATCTCCAAGCGCCTCACACGTATCACGACCCATAAATATAGCTCCAGCATGCTTTATTTTCTTACTTAATCCTATTGGATCTTCTACTGAAAGTTCTAAATGTTCTGGCGCGATATAGTTGCATATAGATACTGCCTCATCAAGATCGTTAACCTGGATGAGCGCGCCTCGACCTTCGATTGAGCGCCTGATGATATCTTTTCTCGGCATATCATCGAGCAGTCTATTCATACTTGAAAGCACGCGCTCTAGAAATTCAGGATCAGGAGATAATAAAATCGATTGAGCCAGTTCATCATGTTCAGCTTGGCTGAACAAATCCATGGCCACCCAGTCAGGGTTCGTCTTACCATCACAAATGACAAGAATTTCTGAAGGTCCAGCAACCATGTCAATGCCTACAACACCAAACACGCGTCTTTTTGCTGCCGCAACATAGGCGTTACCTGGCCCGACAATTTTATCAACCTGGGGAACAGTTTTTGTTCCATACGCAAGCGCACCTACGGCTTGAGCTCCGCCAATGCAGAATACCCTGTCGATACCGCACACCTCCGCAGCGGCAAGAACCAGTTGATTCTTTTCACCATTAGGTGTCGGTACTACCATGATTAATTCATTAACACCGGCCACCTTTGCTGGAATTGCGTTCATTAGAACACTTGAGGGATAAGCGGCCTTGCCACCTGGAACATAAAGCCCCACTCGATCCAGTGATGTTACCTGTTGACCAAGCAAAGTACCGTCTTCTTCAGTATAAGACCAGGATTGCATCAACTGCTTTTCATGATACTTTCGGACCCGCTCTGCAGCCTGACGAAGCGCTTCACTCTGTTCATGGGGCAAGTTGGCCAGCGCAGATTTAAGTTCTCCTGGCTCCAATTCGAGATTTGACATGTCTTTGACATTTGTCTTATCGAATCGATTGGTATATTCCAATACGGCTGCATCCCCTCGTGATTTAACATCACGGAGGATATTGGCAACCACTTTGTCAATATCGTCGTCCTGAGCTGTCTCAAATGCCAGCAGTTCCTTAAGTTGGATATCAAAATTTTTATCTTTAGTTGAAAAACGTCTAATATTCATGAACTAATCCTGTTTTTTCTCTACAGCATTTGAAAATGACTCAATTATTGGACTTAGCAATATTCTTTTAAGTTTATGAGATGCTTGATTGACCACTAGACGTGAGCTGATATTCATAATCTCCTCAACCGCCTTCAAGTTATTTGCACGGAGTGTTCCTCCGGTGCTAACCAGATCAACTATTGCATCAGCCAAGCCTACAAGAGGCCCTAACTCCATTGATCCATAGAGCTTAATGAGGTCGACATGCATCCCTTTTTCTGCAAAGTGCTCTCTAGCTGTTTTCACATATTTCGTGACCACTTTCAATCTTGCACCTCGACGAATAGATCCAAAATAGTCAAAATCCTCACGCACTGCAACCATCATTTTGCAATTAGCTATCTTTAAATCCAGAGGTTGGTACAAACCTGCACCACCATGTTCATTCAAAACATCTTTGCCTGCCACCCCCAAATCAGCAGCACCATATTGAACATAAGTGGGCACATCAGTAGCCCTGACGATAATTAGCCTAACATCTTCACGGTTTGTAGAAAGAATAAGCTTTCTTGATGATTCAGGATCTTCCAATGGATAGATGCCTGCCGCCTTCAACAAGGGAGTAGTTTCTTCAAAAATCCGACCTTTTGAAAGTGCTATAGTTATCATTGTTTAATGAATCCGTTTAATTTTGGCTCCAAGCGCCGATAGTTTCTCTTCTAACCTTTCGTATCCTCTGTCCAGATGATAGATACGCTCAATAATTGTTTCGCCACTCGCAACAAGGCCTGCCAAAACTAGACTGGCTGAAGCACGTAAGTCTGTTGCCATTACAGTAGCTCCATCAAGATTTCGAACTCCTTGCACGACGGCAGTGTTCCCCTCAACCTCGATCTTTGCTCCTAACCTGAGCATTTCCTGCACATGCATAAAACGATTCTCAAAAATGGTTTCAGTTACCAATGCGACCCCGTCCGCAATTGTGTTCAATGCCATAAACTGAGCTTGCATATCAGTTGGAAAGGCAGGGTGAGGTGCTGTGCGAATGTTTACTGACTTTAAATTCCCATTACTGGAAATCGTAATGCTATTTGAATCACTTTCTATCTTTGCACCCGCATCCCTCAATTTTTCTATAACAGCATCCAATAGATCCGCCCTGGCATTCTTGAGCTTAACGTGACCCCCAGTCATTGCGGTGGCCACCATATATGTACCAGCTTCGATTCGATCACAAACTACATCATGCTCTGCTCCGAGCAATTTATCGACGCCATGGATGGTTATTGTATCAGTACCAGCACCTTCAATTTGCGCACCCATTTTAATAAGGCACTCAGCAAGATCGACAACTTCTGGTTCTTTTGCCGCATTCTCAAGAATAGTTGTACCTTTTGCCAAGGTAGCGGCCATCATAAGGTTCTCTGTGCCGGTTACAGTGACAATATCCATAACAAAACGTGCTCCAATCAACTTTTTAGCAGTCGCTTGAATATAACCATGTTCAATATGAATTTCTGCCCCCATAGCCTGCAAGCCCTTGATATGCAAATCAACAGGCCTCGACCCGATTGCGCATCCCCCAGGCAAGGATACACGAGCAAAACCAAATCTTGCTAACAAGGGTCCAAGAACTAAAATCGAGGCCCTCATGGTTTTTACCATTTCATAAGGCGCTTCTTTGGAAACTATCTCTTTTGCATCAAGCTTCACAAAATCGCCCTTCCGGAGAACCTTTACACCCATGTACTCCAGGAGGGATATAGTTGTAGCAATATCTTTCAGTGAAGCAACACCTCGAAGCGACAGTGCCATTTCCGATAAGAGTGAAGAGCATAATATCGGAAGGGCCGCATTTTTTGCGCCGGATATATTTACTTCTCCGTTTAGAGGGTGTCCTCCCTGAATTACAAGCTTATCCAATTAGACTCCAATTTCAGCAAGCATTTTCTGCAAGTCACCTTTTTCATAAAGATCTCTCATAATATCGGCTCCACCAACAAATTCACCTTTGATGTACAGTTGCGGGATAGTAGGCCAATTAGCATAATGCTTGATACCATCACGAATAGCTGGGTCCGCAAGCACATCGACAGAAACCAAGTCTTTAACACCGCATGCCTGCAAAATTTGCACTGCCATTCCTGAGAATCCGCATTGAGGGAATTTCGGGCTTCCTTTCATGTAGAGGACAACAGGGTTAGCCGTCACTTGATTTTTAATTGTTTCTTGAACATCCATTTAAATTCTCCAATTTGTAAATTAGTTACTTCTTTGACCAACTATCCGGCGTATAGGTTTTCATCGAAAGCGCATGTATTTCATCTTTCATTCTTTCACCCAAAGCCTTATATACCATCTGATGTTGCTGCACTATGTTCTTACCAATAAAATCCTTACTAACAACGATAGCTTCAAAATGTTGGCCATCGTCACCATTGACTTCAAGGTAATCGCAACTTAAACCTTGGGCGATATAAATTTTTACATCTTCAGCTCTTAGCATGACATCCCTTTTTCATACCTTCAATGATTATCCTCTTAGCTTATAACCCGATTTAAGCAATATCAGCGTAAACCATGACAATACTAAGAAACTCAATAAAACAATCGATAAACTAAAATACGGGGAAATATCACCCATCCCAAAGAAACCATATCTGAATCCATCTATCATGTAGAAAAAAGGATTGAAATGCGAGACCGTTTTCCAAAAAGGCGGTAACGAATGTATAGAATAAAATACGCCAGAAAGAAAAGATAAAGGCATGATAATAAAATTCTGGAAAGCCGCCATCTGATCGAATTTATCTGCCCATATTCCGGCAATAATGCCAAAAGTTCCAAGCAAAGCACTCCCTAATAATCCGAACATTAATACAAAGCCTGGATGAGCAATCGGTAGATCTATAAAAACTATTGATACCAGATAGATACAGATCCCCACCACAAGGCCTCTAAAAATTGAAGCCGCCAGAAACGCCAGAAAGAACTCCGTATAAGTTATCGGGGTCAACAGAAGAAATACAATATTCCCCATTACTTTTGACTGTATGATGCTGGACGAACTGTTAGCAAAGGCATTTTGCAGAACCGACATCATAATAAGGCCAGGTATAAGAAACTGGGTATACCCAACCCCCTCGTAGACCTGCACATTTCTGCTTAAAACGTGAGAGAAAACCAAAAGGTATAACAATGCAGTCATGACCGGAGCAGCAACCGTCTGGAAGCTTACACGCCAGAAACGCATAATCTCTTTTTTGAATAGCGTAAATGCACCTCTGAAAGGATGGATTATTTGTTTTTCAAGCATGATCACCAACCAAATCAACAAAAACATCTTCCAGATCGGCTTCCAACAATTTCATGTCCTCTATGCTGATATTCGATTTTCTTAATTCTGACAATATGAATTCGATCTGAGTCACATCAATCAGCGATAGCGTATAAACCGATTCTTCCTGATTGCGAATCATGTGTCTTAACGATTCAGGCAAGAAGGATTCCTTTATCTTCAAGCGAAGGCTTTTACCAGGAATGCTTTTTAATAAATTTACAGTACTATCAAGCGCAACAACCTCACCCTTCTTCATCACCGCAACCCGGGAACAAAGAATTTCTGCTTCTTCTAGATAATGAGTCGTAAGAATTATGGTATGGCCTTCACGATTAAGCCGCTTTATAAATTCCCACATAATTTGGCGCAACTCAACATCCACTCCCGCAGTAGGCTCATCGAGAACAATCACAGGAGGCTTATGAGCAAGAGCCTGAGCGATTAAAGCCCTTCGCTTCATGCCTCCTGAAAGGCGCCGCATGTTTGTGCTAGCTTTATCAGCCAAACCCAATGATTCGATGATCTCGTCAACCCATGAATCATTCTCACTTCCACGACCAAAATATCCCGCCTGAAACCTAAGCATCTCCCGCACATTAAAGAAAGGATCAAAAACGAGCTCCTGAGGTACCACACCGAGAGATTGCCTAGCCTGTCGATAGCCCCTCTGCACGTCATGCCCCATAACGGAAATGGTACCGCTTGTAGGCCTAAGTAATCCAGCCATAAGATTAATTAACGTTGATTTTCCTGCCCCGTTAGGTCCCAAAAGTGCAAAGAACTCCCCTTGCTCAATTGACAGATTGATTCCCTTTAGTGCCTGAAGAGCACCAAAATGCTTATGTATGTCTTGTATATTAATTGCGGGAATCATAAATGTATGGGCTCAGGCTATCGCCAAAGCTTAATGGCCAGCTTGTGGAATTAAATCCAACACACCATAGACGTTAGCTAGACTAATTAAGTTATGTGGGAAGTTCAAAAATCTTATCGCAGTATCTTGTTCTTTTGCTCGGCGAATCCATTCAAGAATAAGGCTTATGGTTGCCGTGTCTACCGCGGTTACTTCTGACAAATCAATCTCAAATTGGTCGTTAGCAGGCATGTCCATGCTTTGCTTAAGCAAGTCGTCCACGTTTGATAGGGTCATATCTCCACTAATATGCCAAAAATTTCCAGAAATGTTAATTGTCGCCAATTCAAAATCCCTGTCTAGATTTAGGTACTCTTATCTGCATTTTTATTCTTATCTGCAAGTTTTTGTATAAGTCCATCAAGACCACCTTGCCGGATTTCATTACTAAACTGGCTTCTATAATTTGTGACTAGACTTACACCCTCAATAACTATATCAAACACTTTCCAGCTGTCCGCTGTCTTTTCCAAAGTGTAATCCACGGCGATAGGCTGACCACCTGGCTGGATAATTTGAGTCTTGACCGTCGCTTCGTTTTCTTCAGATGATGATCGTAACGGCTTATATTCTATAGTTTGATTTCTGTATTTAGAAAGTGCCATTGCATAAGTATGCAACATTAGCGTTCGAAACTCTTTTTGGAATGCTGCTTGCTGCTCCGGAGTCGCTCTGGACCAATTCTTACCCAACACCAGTCTTGAAACATGGTCAAAATCAAAATTCGGCAATATTTTCTCTTGGGCTAAAGCATATATTTTTTGCTGGTCACCTGCCTGAATGTCCTTATCCTTTTTGACTATTGCAAGAACGTCGTCAGCAACCCCCTTAACGAACGTATCTGCTGTTACTTCTGCTACTGCATCTGTTACTACTAATGCCAGAATGATTCCAAAAACAATCCTTTTTAAAATCTTAATCATATTAAATCCCACCTATTTAGTATCCGTTGATTCCGAAGGCTTCGTGTCGGACGCCTTATTATAAAGGAACTGACTAATCATTTTCTCTAGGACCACAGCGTCCTGTGTGTGTTTGATTTTATCACCGTTCTTAAGATTGCTTTCGTCACCACCAGCCTCTAACCCGATATATTGCTCACCGAGAAGACCCGCTGTGTAAATGCTTGCAAATGTGTCTTTAGGAAACGGATAACGTTTGTCAACTTTCAAGGTAACGAGCGCTTCGTAAGTTTTAGGGTCAAACTGTATTTTATCAACCCTTCCAACTACCACTCCTGCACTTTTAACAGGGGCTTTTGGCTTAAGGCTGCCTACATTTTCAAATGCCGCTGTTACTGTATAAGTTTCACCGATACTACTTGATGTGAGGTTTCCAACCTTCATTGCCAGTCCAAGTATTGCAGCCGCGCCTAATGCTGCAAATATTCCGACCCATAAATCCATTGTTGTACGTTCCATCTTATCTCCAGTTATCCATTCTCATCATCCATCTTATATTTACGTATGAATCATGAAGGACGTCAGTATAAAGTCGAGCCCTAGGACTGCAAGCGAAGAATTAACAACGGTTCTCGTTGTCGCTCGACTCACCCCTTCCGCTGTGGGAGGAGCATCGTATCCCTCAAACAATGCAATCATCGAACAAGCCACACCAAACACTACACTTTTGATAATACCATTTACGATATCATCACGAAAATCTACATTTGCCTGCATTTGCGACCAGAATGCACCGCTGTCCACACCAATGATTGGAACGGCAACCAGATATCCCCCAAGAATACCCACCATAGAGAATAAAGCAGCTAGAATTGGCATCGAGATAACACCTGCCCAGAAACGAGGTGCAATGACCCTGGATATAGGACTGACAGCCATCATTTCCATGGCTGAAAGTTGCTCCGTTGTTTTCATCAATCCAATTTCAGCAGTAATAGCCGTGCCTGCACGACCCGCAAAAAGAAGGGCTGTAACAACCGGCCCCAATTCCCTGACCAAGGCAAGCGCCACTAGAACCCCTATCGCCTCTGATGATCCATATTTTTGAAGCGTATTGTAACCTTGCAGAGCGAGAACCATACCAACAAAAAAAGCAGACACTAAAATAATGACCAAGGATAAAACACCGGTCGAATATATTTCTTTGGTTACTATTCGTATTCTTTTGAAACTGTCTGCCGAAGAAAGCAGCACATACACAAACATTCTCGCGGCAGAGCCGAATCGCCATATTCGGTCAATGATACGATGACCCGTTCCACTCAAGGCCTTACCTATTCGATCAAACATCATAACCTCTGAACAATTCACTTTTAAAATCAGGTGCAGGATAGTGGAAAGGCACGGGGCCATCAGCCTCGCCATGGACAAACTGATGCACAAATGGTGCAGTTGAGTTTTTTAATTCTTGAGGCGTTCCTTCAGCAACCACTCTGCCATCGGACACAAAGTACACGTAATCGGCAATGCTAAACATTTCATGAACATCATGCGTAACTACAATAGAAGTTGCACCAAGCGCATCGTTGAGCCTTCTGATTAAATTACAGATCACTCCCATCGATATGGGATCAAGACCAGCAAAAGGTTCATCATACATAATAATAGCTGGGTCAAGTGCGACTGCACGGGCAAGTGCAACTCGCCTTGACATGCCCCCAGAAAGCTCAGTTGGCATCAAATTATGGGCGCCTCTTAATCCTACGGCATTTAGTTTAAGCAAAACGAAATCCCGAATCATCGATTCAGGTAGATTCGTATGTTCGCGAATTGGAAAGGCCACATTCTCAAAGACGCTTAAATCAGTAAACAAGGCGCCGAACTGGAATAACATCCCCATCTTTCTTCGAAGCCTATAGATTCCATCACGGCTTTGTTCATGGACGATTTCGTTATCTACCGTTACCTTCCCTTCAACTGGCCGCAACTGTCCACCGATAAGCCTTAAAAGTGTTGTCTTGCCGCTTCCACTCCCTCCCATGATTGCAATTACTTTGCCACGAGGGAAGACCATATTGATACCTTTATGTATCAGACGGCCATTATAGCCAAAGGACAGGTCATTTATTTCGACGATATTGTCGGACATAATTAATGTTTGTTTTTGATATTCTTCTATTTTAATACATTTCTTGTCCACATCATAACCAAAACACTATTTCATAAGTTCGAAAGTAAAAAAACCCGCAAACGCGGGTTTTTAAGCACTCCTTAAACATCATGCAGATTAGAATGCCATGCAAACTGTATATTTAGTTGAATCAAAATTCGCAGCTGTACTTGCAACTGGGGCAACAGGCGCCAATCCGGTCACGGTGCCTGATGCAGCAGCCATCATCGAGCCAGTAGTTGGATCACCATCATCCAATGTCGTATCCAGCTGCTTGACGAACTTTCCTAAAATTCCCTCTGAGCAAATCGCATAAGAACCAGTCAATCCAGTAATTGTGTTTTGTGGATTCGATTGCACCCCTATTCCACCACCTTCAGTATTGGTTGGAAGATAGGTTGGCGCACCCAAAGTCGTTGATCCAGTAGCCAAACCTGCCAAGCGAATATGTTGCCAGAATAAATAAGAGTCATCCGTCTGAGTCGTACTGTTCCATGCACCGTCTATTACACCATTCCCATTACCATTTGTTGTAGCATTCACATGGGCTGTCGCAGCTCTATCATCCCCAGGTAAAGCTCGAAACTTATCCTGATAGGAATAAATCTGAACCTGGATATTTCTAAAATCATTCGCCATATTCTTTACCTTGGCGCTATTGATTAGTTCTTGGCCTTTAAGAACGCCTCCAAGCAACAAACCTATTATCACCAAAACGATGGCCAACTCAATTAGAGTAAATCCAGATTGTTTATTCATATGGTATCCTTGTCCCCATCAAATTTTAAGTTGCTATTCATTAGTGCATTTAATAATTTCGTGACTAATTTTTATATGCATACACGCAATTTTCATTCCAATAAGGAATATTTTGCAACTTAATGATTTATATAGATAAATCTTATTGTTTGTACTACTTGACAGCGGCTTCCACTTTTTTAAATGTCAAAATTTCATCACAACTGACAATTTTATGACAAAAATGATGTCACCTTACGGCAAAATTTATGACTGATTTCTTTCTAAAGCTTAGCTACAAGCTAAACAAACAACAATGGGAACTCGGTTCCATGTTGATTTCACTACACGCTATACTTTTCTGGGGATTTCAAAACCCAGTCCAAAAAGCACTCTGCATATGCCATTATGGATTTTTCCTTCTTTGGCAACCCGTGTGGAGAACTAAAGAGAAAATATCGTTACTTTCATTATCCTTGTTTCTATTAACTGGCGGGGTAATGATTTACTTTCTTAACTGGTGGCTAATCGCTTTTTGGACTTGTATTTTATTTGCATTACTAGGTGGCCGAGTTTTTAGCACTCAGGCCAGGAGCGCAAAAATTGGATACTTAATTGCCGCAGGTTATCTCATTGCTATGCTATTAATGTGGGTTATACCAAAACTCTTTATCATCCCTTTTGATTTTGGGATTGGTGAGTTAGTTATTCATTATCTATTACCCACACTTTTGGTTTCTATCTTTTTTACGAGGATCGATACAGACGAGAATACCCACCCACCTGTATTGGACTTTTTCTATACGATATTCCTTTTGCTATTAGCTTCAATCGTTGTTCTTGGTAGTTTTGTAATTGAAGCAAACAAGATCAATTATGCTGAATGCGTTCTGAATGTCCTTTTTGGATTAGCACTTGCTCTTGTTTTAATTAGCTGGCTTTGGAACCCACGAGCAGGATTCACTGGAATAAGTCAGATAGTATCCCGCTATCTTTTAAGTATAGGATTACCTTTTGAAAACTGGGTAAAGAATATTGCAGAGCTTGCTGAAATCAAAACGGGGGCAAAGGACTTCACCACTTCTGCCATGCAAGAAGTGGTTAACCTGCCATGGGTAAGCGGACTTACTTGGAAATCTTATGAAAGTGAGGGCTCGCTTGGTGTAAAAACCAAATATTT
This sequence comes from uncultured Methylophilaceae bacterium, assembly GCA_903863255.1. Lineage (GTDB taxonomy): Bacteria > Pseudomonadota > Gammaproteobacteria > Burkholderiales > Methylophilaceae > CAIPBJ01. The sequence continues at coordinate 133,191 of CAIPBJ010000093.1, read as the reverse complement.
CTCTACTTTAGGATTCAATGATTTTCATTTGTCACTCTACACTAAATGGCCATTGACACCTGCCATGACTATGCACGTAAAATTATTAACTCAAATTTTAGGCGAGTTTTGTGAAGCCAAGCGTCGTGAAGAGGTGCTTACTCAGAACATATACATGCAAGCAGTATATGAAACGGGGTCACGACTGACACACGATATAAAAAATCTTGTTCAATCCCTAAGCGCCTTATGCAGTGCGGCAGAACATTGCCCGGAAGATGATTATGAACGTTTAAATGCCTTAATTCGAAGGCAATTGCCCTTGCTTAACCAACGCATGGCGCGAACACTTGAAAAACTAGAGGCCCCACGTATTGAAAAAAACAGGATGGTTAAACTTGTAGAATGGTGGAAGCAGTTCACTCAAAATTATTCGGAAAACAATATCAACTTTAGTTGTAATACGGTATTAGACATTCTGATTGATGCGGATCTTCTTGATAGCGTGATTGACAACTTACTGCAGAACGCCATTGAAAAGAGAAAGAACCAGCAAGATATCATAATTGAAGTTCTTCTTAATGACAGTGATGAATTCCTTATTGAGGTGCGGGATAGTGGACAAGGTATGCCTGAATCGGTTGCCGACAGTCTATTCAAGAAGCAAATTAGTTCAGAAAATGGATTAGGAATTGGTCTGTATCATGCTAACAAACAGGCTCAGCAAGCCGGATACACCTTAGCCCTGATTGAAAACAGGAACGGATCCGTAAGATTTAGACTATTAAAGAAGATTAAGAGTTGAATTGAAACTAAGAAAGGGGTCGATGTCAATCAACCCCTTATAGTAATTTAGAAGATCAACGCAATCCCTGAATGTAATCAGCAACCGCATCCATGTCAGCGTCCGATAGTTTAGCTGCAACCATCCTCATCATCTTGGCACCATCATTAGCCCGCTCTCCCGTATGGAATGCTTTGAGCTGTGTTGTTATGTATTCGGCATGTTGGCCGGCAAGTCTTGGAAACTGGACTGGCACACCTGCTCCAGCGGGACCATGACAGGAGGCGCAGGCCGGAACACCCAGACCAGGAATTCCACCTTTATAAATCTTTTCCCCTATTGATCCGGGTCCATTGGTTTTGGCCTTATCTAAAACAGGCGTCTGACTTCCAAAATATGCACCAAGGTTAGCCATATCGTCAGGGGATAACCCTGCTGCCATACCACTCATGATGGCATTTTTACGTTCGCCAGACTTAAAATTTGCAAGCTGCTTGGCAATGTATTCAGGATGTTGCCCGGCAAGTTTTGGGTACATTCCCACTACGCTGTTTCCATCTGCTCCGTGGCAAGCAGCGCAAACCGTGGTAGCAGTTGTTTTACCAGCAGCTGCATCACCGCCAGCATATGCCGATGTAAAGACTAAAAATGAGGCCAACCCCAAAAATTTACATAAATTCATTTCATTGCCCCTAATTTCTCAAACTATTATTAACCAATAAGTACATTTTATCGAAAATCCACCCATCTTGGTAGAAATTTTGGCGTTTCAAAACTTCCAATTACAACTGGCTTACGGTACTTATATTAAATAAAGCCAATTATCACTGACAGGCATTACAATAATGAATTAATTATTCAGACTTGCCTTGTCAACTATGCCTCTATTTCAAAATGCCACTTTCTATATCTCAGCACATAACCTGAGAGACTTGCCGCCTCCTGAGGGAGTTGAGATAGCCTTTGCAGGCAGGTCTAATGCAGGAAAATCAAGCGCACTAAATACATTGGCGAATCACAATCGATTGGCTTTCGTCAGTAAACAACCCGGAAGAACGCAACTCATCAATTTCTTCAGCCTCGGTAACGAAAAATATCTCGTGGATTTACCAGGTTACGGATACGCCAAAGTTCCCGAATCAATGCGCATTCACTGGCAATCCACACTTTCAAACTATTTAACTCACCGGAGTTCCTTGCACGGTTTAGTCCTTGTAATGGATGCTCGCCATCCACTCACTCCTCTAGACCGACAAATGTTGGATTGGTTTCATCCAAACGGCAGGCCGATTCATATTTTGTTATCTAAATCGGACAAGCTGTCTCGAAGCGCTGCAAGCCAAACCTTGACCAAGGTGAAGAATGAACTCGCCGCAAACTGGAAAAATTGCACTGTGCAATTATTTTCCAGCTTAAAAAAACAAGGAGTAGATGAAGCTGAAAAAGTCATCGGTAACTGGTTATTTTCGAGTAAAGATAATGTCCCAAACGCCGTGACCTAACTTGATACCCCGATTCTCGAATTTGGTAAGGGGGCGATAATCCGGTCTTTCATGGTAACCTTCAACTGAGTTCTTCAACGTCGCCTCTGCTTGCATCAATTCCATAATCCACTCTGCATAGTCCTTCCAGTCAGTTGCCAGGTGAATGTAAGCACCAACTTTCATTTTGCTTGAAAGGAGTTTAAGAAAATCTGCATTGATCAACCTTCTTTTATGATGTTTCTTTTTATGCCATGGATCTGGAAAAAAAACATGAATTCCGTCCAAGGATTGATCTTTAATCATGGTTGAAACGACTTCAACTGCATCGTGCTGGATGATACGAACATTCGTGAGTTCGAACTCTCCGATTCGCTTGAGCAAACTTCCTATTCCTGGCGTATGGACTTCTATTCCAAGAAAATCGGATTCTGGGTTACCCTTTGCAATTGTTGCTGTCGTCTCTCCCATCCCAAAACCAATTTCGAGCACTTTAGGACTTGCCAAACGCCCGAAAAGAACATCTAAATCAATAGGGGATGCCTCATAGGGAACACCATAAACTGGAAACATCTCATGAATGGCCTTTTCTTGTGCATTTGTCAGGCGACCCTGTCTCAATACGAAGCTTCTAATAGGGCGAATTTTTTTGTCTTTGGTTTCTAGTGTCATGAACGGTAGTCGCTATGCATTTCTTTGAAAGAGGATTATACCTGAGCGAACAATTCAAAATTACAAGGTATGACTTTTGTCCCCTTTCACAAATCCCAATAAATGAGTATCAAATGCCTTACCAAATGCAATAACTTTGAAGAGCTCACCCATTTCAGAAGGGGACATCAACTTTTGAACTCGAGAAACCATTGGCAAATAATTTGCCAGATCGTTTGGGGGCGTTTGAGAAATTAGCTCTGTGATACCGCAATTTATCAAAAATTGACTCTGGTTACAGTATCCTAGTAACCTTAAGTTACTTTCCGATGCTACTTCTGCAATAGATGAAAAGTTTACATGAGAAGTAATATCCTGATACCCAACATTTGCAAATGGATCGTCATGGGCATGATGTCGATAATGGCACATAAGCGTCCCACGGTTACGTTGGGGATGATAAAATTCTCTTTCTGGGAAACCGTAGTCAACCATCAGTATAATCCCTTTGTTCAGGCAATCACTAAGGCTTCGAATGAGTCCCATTGCTCCAAGATTGATCTCAGTAACGTAATCGTCAGGAAGATTTAACTCTTTTGCAAGTTCGTATAATTTTCCAGACGTGAGTCTATTCTGACCCCACGCAAGGGAATCTCCCTTAATAATGACACCCATTTCAAAAAATTCACCATTCTGCTTTTGAATTATATTTACAGGAATGGCATCAAGAACTTCGTTCCCAAATATCAACCCGTTAAAGTTTTGAGGAACTTCTTTAAGCCAAATGATTCTGGAGGAAAGATAATCTGGAAGTTTTTGCTTTACATTGAACTCTTGGATTGTCCGTAAATAAGTACTAACTTCTAATATATAATAGATCGGTATGGGGATATCGTTTGCTTTCAATTCCAATAGCATATCGATTGCAAACTGGCCTGAACCTGCTCCAATTTCCAAAATATCCCCATTCGTGATTCCAAGCACTTGCGAGAACTGATTGCACAGGGCTTTAGCAAACATGGATGAAATTTCTGGTGCAGTAACAAAATCACCATCATTACCGAACTTTTTCGCTCCTCCGCTGTAATATCCTAGTACAGGGGAGTACAGGACAACTTCCATGTAATGATAAAAACTTATCCAACCACCCGCATTTATAATTTCATGCTTTATATTTGCGATTAGCTGATAACTGTATTCAAGATCGTCTGGTTTTGGTTTTGGTAATGAAGTTTTAATCATGACTCGATTATAATAGTTGTTAATCAAAAGTTAGGGAATAATGTGAACACAAGTTTGCAAGACAAAGTTATATTGATTACTGGCGGAGCGAAGCGAGTGGGGGCCTCCATCTGTCGACTCCTGCATGCCGGGGGGGCCAATTTGATGATTCATTACAGAAGTTCAGTAAACGAAGCACGGATGCTTCAAGCTGAGCTAAATCTCAAACGACCTAACTCAGTTACTATCATACAGGGTGACCTACTTAATTTAGCTGTTTTACCAAGTTTGGTCTTTGAAACTGTTCAGAATTTTGGTCGGCTCGATGTACTCATAAATAACGCATCCAGTTATTATGCTACCGAACTTGGCCAAATAAACGATGTGGCATGGGAGGACCTGATTGGGTCAAACTTGAAGGCACCACTTTTTTTGTCACAGGCAGCTGCGCCAGAACTTAAAAAAAATAATGGTAGCATCATAAACATCACCGACATGCATGTTGAAAGGCCCAAAAAGGGGTATATCGTATACAGCGTTGCTAAGGCTGGTTTAGTAACGCTGACACGCTCACTTGCGCATGAGCTTGGTCCTGAAGTTCGGGTGAATGCAGTTGCCCCTGGTCCTGTGATGTGGCCTGAAGACAACCCTCAATTTGATGAAGTCTACAGGCAGCGGGTTATATCTCAAACATTGCTTAAACGCATTGGCGAACCAGAAGATATTGCTAAAGCAGTTAAATTTCTAATTCAGGATGCCCCCTTTATGACTGGTCAGGTAATTGCCGTCGACGGTGGTCGGTCACTTAATCTCTAATTCTTTTTCAAAGAAACTACTTCCCAAATGAACCATTTTCCAAATGATGTATCCTCAAATTTTCTTAAGTTAAGAAACAGTTTGATTAGCTCAACTGGCAAGGCAATCGGGGACTACAACATGATTGAGTCAGGCGACAAGATACTTGTTTGCATGAGCGGTGGTAAAGATAGTTACACCATGCTTATGATGTTGCTGGCTCTTCAAGAACGAGCGCCGATTGATTTTAAGATAGTAGCAATGAATCTTGATCAGAAACAGCCAAATTTTCCATCTGATATTTTGCCTAGCTACCTTGAAAAACTCGGTGTCGATTTTCGAATTGTAGAAGCTGACACGTACTCTATAGTAAAAGAGAAGATTCCTGAGGGAAAAACGACTTGCTCATTATGTTCCCGCCTTCGTCGAGGAATAATTTATAAGACTGCTGAGACACTTGGCGCTAACAAAATTGCTTTGGGGCACCATCGTGACGATATTGTGCAAACGCTTTTCCTTAATATGTTTTTTGGTGCCAAGCTAAAAGCCATGCCCCCTAAACTAACTACTAACAAAGGCCAATTTATTGTAATTCGTCCCCTTGCTTATTGTTCTGAAAGGGATATTGCAAGTTATGCGCGTGGAATGAACTTTCCTATCATACCTTGTGATTTATGTGGATCACAGGAGAACTTGCAACGCCAAAAGATGAAAGACATGTTAAATGCCTGGGAAAGAGAACAACCTGGACGGATCAATAACATTTTTCGTGCAATTACCAATGTTGAACCTTCTCATCTTGCTGATACAGCACTTTATGATTTCAAGGGAATGAGTCAACGTTATGATCAGGATGAAGATCCATTATTTGGTGATATTGCAAAAGATGATGAGAACGCATTAACGATTTCGTCGATCAATGACTCAAGGATCACTTTTATAAAGAAGTCTGCTTAATTTAAATTTAACCAGCCTTTTCTTGCTTTCTGTCATCGTTTAATCATATTATTAAAAGGTGTGCCACATTATTAGCCTTTCATGTCCAAACTCCTAATTGTAGAATCGCCTTCAAAAGCAAAAACGCTAAAAAAATATCTGGGAAAAGATTTTGAGGTTTTAGCATCTTATGGTCATGTTCGCGACCTCATTCCAAAAAATGGCGCGGTCGATACTGACCATGACTTCGCCATGAAATACGAGATTATTGACCGCAATTCGAAACATGTGGATGCCATTGCTAAAGCAGTTAAGAACGCTGATGCGATTTATCTGGCGACTGACCCTGATCGAGAAGGTGAAGCTATTTCATGGCATATAGCTGAAATTTTAAAAGGAAAGAAACTTTTAAAAGACAAAATCATGAAACGTGTAGTATTTCATGAGATTACTGAATCAGCCGTTCAACATGCAATTGATGATCCGCGTGATATATCAATGCCTCTTGTAAATGCTCAGCAAGCAAGGCGTGCGCTTGATTATCTTGTGGGATTCAACCTATCACCCCTTTTATGGAAAAAGATCAGAAGAGGTTTATCTGCTGGCAGGGTACAAAGCCCTGCACTTAGACTTATTGTAGAAAGGGAACTTGAGATTGAATCTTTCCTATCTCAAGAATATTGGACAATACATCTTGAAAGCAATAAGAATCAACATGCATTCGATGCAAAACTCGTGCAGTTGGATGGGAAGAAGGTAGAACAATTCACTATCACTTCCAACGAGCAACAGTCAGAATTAGTTGGTCGACTGCTAATTTCCAGCGCCGGGAAAACTACTGTCAGCAGAGTCGAGAGAAAACAACGTGCTCGAAGCCCATCTGCACCTTTTACGACCTCAACGTTGCAACAAGAAGCCGTCCGTAAACTGGGTTTTACGACCAGCAGAGCCATGCGAATCGCTCAACAACTCTATGAAGGTATTGATATCGGGGGCGGTGCCGTTGGCCTCATTACTTATATGCGAACCGATTCTTTTAGTTTAGCTGCTGAGGCTGTTATGCAAGTACGAGAATATGTAAGGAAGCATTTCGATCCTGAATATCTTCCAAAATCTCCAATCATGTACAAAACAAAAGCCAAAAACGCTCAGGAAGCCCATGAGGCCATTCGCCCGACTGATATTTATCGCACACCCCAAAGTGTTTCAGCTTATCTAACTACAGAACAATTAAAACTCTATGAAATGATCTGGAAACGAACGCTAGCTTGTCAGATGGCTCAAGCCAAATTTGATGCTGTAAGTGTGGATCTAAGCATCAACAATGAATCAGATATATTTAGGGCAACAGGCCAGACACTTATATTCCCAGGATTTATTGCAGTTTATATGGAAGGAACCGATGACCAGGAGGAGGAGGACGAAAGTAAACTACCTCATTTGGAAACAGGTGAGATTCTCGACATCAAGAAGATTTTCGGCGATCAGCATTTTACTGAACCTCCTCCTCGATATTCAGAGGCAAGTTTAGTAAAAGTGCTTGAAGAATATGGTATTGGACGTCCTTCGACCTATGCTAGCATTATTTCAACGTTGCAGGATCGTGAGTATGTTCTTTTGGACAAAAAGCGATTCACGCCTACAGATGTTGGAAGGATTGTAAATAAATTTTTAACAGAGCACTTTACCCGTTATGTTGATTATGACTTTACTGCTAATTTAGAAAATGAGTTAGATAATATTGCTGATGGTGAACGCGAATGGGTTCCTGTTCTCAATGAGTTTTGGAAAGGATTCAGCCAGCAAATTGCCGAAAAATCTAACATCGATCGTGCCGAGATTACACAGGAAGCAATTGGTGAAGATTGTCCAAAATGCGGAAAACCATTGCATTCTCGCTTAGGCAGATTCGGTAAATTCATAGGATGCTCAGGATACCCTGAATGTGATTACATAAGAAACACGAATCAAGAAGCCAGTTCAAATTCCGAGCCCCTGATTTTGGGCTTAGACGAGGCAAGCGGAAAGGACATTTTACTTTTGAGTGGACCTTATGGTCCTTACCTTCAATTGGGTCTTCCAGTAGCGGACAGCAAAAAGAAACCTAAACGTGTAAGCATTCCAAAAGAAATCCCTTTAGCTGACGTAAACCTGGAAATCGCTAAAAAACTCATTGCTCTCCCAAGAGATTTGGGCGTTCATCCGGATTCAGGTAAGAAAATCATAGCGAATATTGGTCGATTTGGACCTTATGTCAACCACGATGGAAAATTCAAGTCCATACCGAAATCGGACAATATATTCGACATTTCGCTTCCTCGCGCAGTTGAGATCCTTTCTCAAGCCAATTCAGGCCCAACACCTATTCGTGAGCTTGGGCCCCATCCAAGCGGGGAAGGCAATGTCGCGATTTATTCCGGTAGATATGGGCCTTATGTTCAGTATGGAAAAATACGAGCAACCATTTCAAAAAGTCAAAACCCCGATGAATTGACTTTGGAAGAAGGATTGGAGCTGATTTCCGCCAAAAGTGAAAAGGAAATACCAGCGAAAAAGAAATCCTCCGTAAAGAAATCTGCATCTAAAACTAAATCCGGACGAACTTCAAAAAGAAGTTGAAACTAAAGAATTACTGCCCGTTTTCCAGTAAGAGCAACTAACTTTATAGGGTATGGAGGGAGTTCTTTTAGTCTTTCATGTTTAATTCCATTCGAATACTCCACATTTGCAAGTGTCCTTGATAGAGGAAGTTTGCTGTATAACTGATTGTCTTGAATCTTATTATCCAAAAATGACTGGTAAACCAAGTGAACGGCTAGCGTTTACGGAAAATATTCAATCGCAATTCTAAACGATTAATTTTTCTTATCACTTCAATAATAACAATCAATTATATTTAAATTCAAAATATCGTTAATATGCTCATGTGTTTAATCGATCGGAAAGAGAAATGGCTCCGTAAGATTACAACCTATTAAAACTTAATAAAGGAGAACGAAGATGTTAACCAGTGTGCCAAATATTGTTTTTAAGACTCGTGTTCGCGACGAAAGTATCGGTGGACAAAATCCATTCCGCTGGCAAGATGTAACCTCAGAAGAAATTTTTAAAGGAAAAAAAGTTGTTATTGTGGCCCTGCCTGGCGCTTTTACACCTACATGTTCTAGCACTCATCTTCCTGGATATGATGCAAAATACAAGGAATTTAAAGACCTTGGCGTTGATGAAGTATATTGCTTAAGTGTGAACGACGCATTTACGATGTTCCAGTGGAGTAAGCATTTGGGTGTTAATCACGTAAGAATGTTACCGGATGGCAATGGAGACTTCACACGAATGATGGGCATGCTAGTTAAAAAAGAGAATCTGGGTTTTGGATTACGATCATGGCGGTATTCGATGCTCGTTGAAGATCAGAAAATTGTCCAGATTTTCGAAGAGCCTGGCAAAAGTGATAATCACCCTGAAGACCCCTTTGTAGTGAGTGATGCAGATACAATGCTGAACTTCTTAAAAGACGGAAAATAGCTAGAAACGTGGCAGTATCTTACGGTACTGCCACTTAGCATTTAAATATTTCCTTCTGGATAATTGACTGATAATTTTAAACGAGAAATGTTATGGCTTCATATGACTATGATTTATTGGTAATCGGAGCTGGTTCTGGCGGTGTTCGTGCTTCAAGAATCGCAGCTGGACTTGGCGTTCGGGTTGCAATTATCGAGGACCGATACCTTGGCGGGACATGCGTGAATGTAGGTTGTGTACCGAAAAAACTTTATGTCTATGCCTCGCAATTTCGAGAGGCATTTACTGGATCGATTGGATTTGGATGGAAATTTAATCAACCTGAATTCGATTGGCCAACCCTCGTAGCGAACAAAAGCAAGGAAATTTCTCGCCTTCAAAATGTCTATGATGGATTATTACAAAAGAGTGGCGTTGAAATCATCAAGGGAAGAGGAACACTGATTGATCAACATTCTGTTATGGTCGATCACAAAAAATTCACTGCTGAGCGAATCTTGATTGCTACCGGTGGGTGGCCTTATATTCCGAATATTGATGGCAAAGAACATGTCATTACTTCGAATGATATTTTTAATTTAGAAGATTTACCTAACCGAATTGTAATTGTTGGGGGCGGTTATATTGCTGTTGAATTTGCAGGCATCCTTAATGGATTAGGAGTGGAAGTAACAATACTCGAACGAGGAGACAAAATATTAAATGGTTTTGATGAAGATATTCGAGACTTTTTAATGCAAGAAATGTCGAAGAAGGGCATTCAATTCAAATTAAACACCAATGTGAAAAAGATTGAAAAAAATGGTTCTTTATTTACAGTATTAGATGGTGAAGACAATTTAATTGAAACGGACCTGGTCATGTTTGCAACTGGACGGCTTCCAAACAGTAAAAACCTTGGTCTGGAAAATGTTGGGGTGAAAACCAACAATCTGGGCGCAATCATTGTGAATGACGATTACCAAACCAACGTATCCTCCATATTCGCGCTAGGTGACGTTACAAACAGGGTCAACCTGACGCCAGTTGCAACTGCGGAGGGCATGGCATTTGTTGGAAAGGTATACCAGAAAACGGATACAGTAGTTGATTACGAAAATATTCCAACTGCCGTGTTTAGTCAACCTAATGTGGCTACCGTTGGGATGAGCGAAGTCCTAGCTCGATCAAAATTTGGAGAGGACGTAAAGATATTTAAATCCGTTTTTAAACCAATGAAGAATACATTATCCGGAATTGACGAAAAAACGATGATGAAAATGATCGTTCATAAAAGTACCGACAAGGTGATAGGTCTGCACATGGTGGGTCCAGATGCCGGTGAAATAGTTCAAGGCATGGCTATTGCAATCCGAGCCGGAGCAACTAAAGCGATTTTTGATAGTACAATTGGAATTCATCCTACTGCTGCAGAAGAATTTGTGACGATGAGAACACCCGTTGCCTAAATTTCCTGTGTGCTTCGTTATTGCTATTTAAAAAAAATGCAGCCTCTAGGCTGCATTTCTTCTTGTTTTAGTTTGTGCTTGCTTAACCCACATGGTGTGAGGTGCTGTTGGCATTTTCAAGCCATTTTCGTATTCTTTGTGCATCCCCAATGCGCGAGAACTTGCCTTGTGAATCCAACAAAACAATTATCATCGGCTGACCTGCAATCTCTGCCTGCATAACCAGACAATGCCCAGCTTCACTTATGTACCCGGTCTTGGAAAGACCAATCGTCCATTCTTCATTGCTCGTACGAACCAAAATATTAGTGTTATTGAAATTAACTGGGTTCCGATAACCAGCCACTACAAATTCCTGAGATGGAGTTGTGCTAACTTGTCGTATCTGTGGGTAGGTATAAGCAGCCTTCACCATTTTACTCAAATCTTCAGCAGTTGATACATTCTCACAATTGAGTCCAGTAGGGTCGACAAAATGCGTGTTCATCATCCCCAAAGCAAATGCCTTAGCGTTCATGGCAGAAACAAAAGCATCTATTCCTCCTGGATAGTTTCTTCCTATTGCATGCGCCGCCCTATTCTCTGAAGACATGACCGCCATGTGAAGCAATTCACCACGAGTAAGCTCACTGCCAACGGTTAGCTTGGAACTTGAGCCTTTCAGCGTATCGACATCATCTTGGGTAACTTGCAAGACCTCATCCATTGGCAGTGCTGCGTCCAGAACGACCATAGCTGTCATCAGCTTGGTAACTGAGGCAATTGGGGAAGTCGTATCAATGTTTTTTGCATAGACTGTTTCACCTGTAGCCTGATTCAAAATGAGTGCTTTAGCTGACAACAATCTTGGAGCATTGATACCATTATAGTTATCAGGATGATAGCTCGCCTTTTCAAACTGCATCTTTTTATTATCCAGACGGGACGAAAGATGGACGACATGGTGCCTTACAGATATTCTATGACTTACTTTCTTTTCAACGGCAGGCACGTTTACTGATGCAAGCATCAATGCCGTTAAAACTGAAATGGAAATGATTTTTTTCATCATTTGTAAGGTGTTCTTAGTTCAAAATTTAGGCTAATACTAACTAAAATATTAAGGTTTGTCATTAGGATAGCAAATATATCTTAGCTAAGTTCTCAAAATTGTCACTATTTAGTAATTTCCTTGGAATATGCGAGAATGCAATCATTAATATAAATTAATGAGCCGTTACTAAAATGAATGAAAAAATCCTTTACACAGCAGGACATATGTGGGTACTTCCCAATGAAGATGGAACCTACTCTGCAGGAATTACAGATTACGCTCAGGACTTGCTGGGCGATATTGTTTTTGTAGATGCGCCAAAAACTGGAACATTATTAAATTCGGGCAGTCCATGTGGAACAATAGAGTCCGTCAAAACCGGTTCTGATTTGATTGCACCCTTGACTGGGGTAGTTGAAGAAACGAATCAAATATTAGAATCCACTCCTGAAAGAATCAACGAGTCACCTTTGGCAACCTGGATTTTCAAGTTCAGGCCGACTAAAGGAGAAGACAATAACCTGATGACTTACAAGGAATATCAAGAATTGATATCTTCATAATCGACTATCTTGGGAGTACCAATCGAACAGAAAGGATAAGTTCCTCGATTTCGGCCTTTGTTTTGTCACCAATCTCCCTTTGCATTACAGGAAGTTCTGCGGCAAGAGCAAAATGGATTTTCTCATTAAGTATTTTTTCCACCTCTGGAAGCTCCGCTGCCAAAGCTTTTTTGAACTCATCTTTAATGCTAATGGCAACACCTGCCATTTCTTGGGTCATGTCCGTTTTAATTTGTGCAGAAGCGATTTGATAAATACTTGGTAACGTTTCTGTAAGCTTCGATTGCAGCTCATGCAGCGATTGATTTTGAATATCGTTCACTTGAGAGGTATATTCTTCCTTCGCAATTATGCTTGTATTTTGAAATAGTTCAGGTAAAGATTTGTTTAGATCTTCTTTCAAGCGGGACATACCTTCTTCCTGAATGTTAGCGACTTGCTGTTCAAGATGCTGCCTAACAAACTGAATTGTCTCTTCCCTCATCTCGACCAAAATGGAACTAACATGACCAATTGCAAGTTGTTCCATACCTGGCAAAAGGTCAGCTACCTCTTTTTGAACTTGCTCAACAATGCTCCGCTGAATTTTTTCCAACCGATCAGTTAGATCAAGACGTACCAATTCCGCACTCGCTTGAAACATACGAGGCAATTCAGTCGTAAGATCTGCCTTAGTCTTATCAACAAAATTTGTCGTACTTTGTTCGATTGCCTGCTGGGTAATAAGAATGTCCTGATTGAGATCGGCTTTAACCTGATCGGCCACTTCTTTTCTAACATGAGCCACATGTAGATTGATTACATTTGTGAGATACCGCTGACTTTCGTGTTGATTCCGAGCCACTTCCTGCAATAAATTGACTTTCATTTTCTCAGTAAGTTTTGCCTCGACTTCATCAATATTTTTCCTAATCTCTTCCTCGACCTCCTGAGGAGTAAATGTTCTGGAATTAGAAAATTCATCCGATAAAATATCTTTCACCTTCTTTGACAGGTGTGCTTCAACCTCGTTGGCATCATGTCTGATTTTAGATTCTAGAATCTCGATATTTGATTGGAATGATTTCTGAATCTCCGATGTAATCTCCTCTTTAAGTTTATTGTTCCTTACATCCTGATTCTCTTCACTCAATTCTCTTATTTCCTGAAGAAGTTGCTTACGATATTCTTGTTGCCTCAAATCAACTTCACTTAATAGATCATTTTTGAACTTATCATTAAGGTTCTGTAAGATCAAATTCGATATCTCTTCAGCCATGTCAGATTTTATTTGATTTGTTATTTCATTCAGCATCCTTGGCGAAAGTTTAACTGAGTCAAATTGGTCTTTCTGGTTTTCGTAGACTTCTGTCAGAAGCGGAATATCTTCATGATCAATGGTCATCTTTTCCCCCTTTTAATGATTCTTATCCTTAACAGGAATTTCATATTATTAAATTGCCTCATCAAACGTTCTTATCTCATATCCGCGGTCTCTGTAGAATCTGAACCTTTCTCTAGCTTGGAATTTGTCTTCTTGTTCTTTGCCGACAATCTCAACCAATCTTTTGAATCGACTAAAAAATGGAGGATGTTGACTATGAAGATTTATTAAAACATCGTCATGAGGCAAATAATCAATCCTCCAATCTAAAATAATCGGCGTTAAATTAGCTAAAGGATGGTCTCCCGTGCAGTTAGGTAAAAAACTGAGTGGCTGCTTGGTCCAAATCAAACTTTCAAGACGTTTGACGGCTTCATGGTCCGATGCAAAGACCATTAGCTTGCGTTTTCTTTGCAGAACATTCTCTGCAATACTGAGTATCTTTTCATCTTTATCTACAACATTAAAGAAAAAATCAACGCGCGTCATTTTGATAAGTAATATTTATTGAACTCATTTTTTAGCTAGCTGAACCAGAAACGCTGTCAATAAAGGAACTGGCCTTCCTGTAGAACCTTTTTCTTTTCCTGATTTCCAGGCTGTTCCTGCGATATCAAGATGCGCCCACTCATATTTCTTAGCAAATCTTGATAAGAAACAAGCTGCAGTAATGCTTCCGGCAGCGCGTCCACCAATATTAGCCATATCTGCGAAATTGCTATCCAGCTGAGATTGATAATCTTCCCAAAGCGGCATATGCCAAGCACGATCGAATGCATCTTCACCCGCCTGCAACAATGACTTAGCTAAAGCATCTTTATTACTAAAGAGGCCGCTTGCATGATTGCCAAGCGCAATCACACAAGCTCCGGTCAGAGTGGCTATATCAATCACAGCCAATGGGTTAAAACGCTCAGCATAGGTTAACGCATCGCATAATATCAGTCGACCTTCGGCATCGGTGTTTAGCACCTCAATAGTTTGACCGGACATACTGGTCAATACATCTCCTGGACGAATGGCGTTGCCATCAGGCATATTTTCACATGTAGGGACAATCCCCACTACATTAAGAGGCAGATCCATCTCAGCCACAACTTTCAGAGCGCCAAGAACACTCGCTGCACCGCACATGTCATATTTCATTTCATCCATCTCGGCACCGGGCTTCAAAGAAATCCCTCCCGTATCGAAAGTAATTCCCTTGCCAACAAGAACAACTGGCTTTTGACCTTTCTTTCCTTTGTTGTGCTGAATAATAATAAATTTAGGAGGCTGAACGCTTCCTTGCGCCACTCCAAGAAAAGAGCCCATACCTAATTTCTGCAACTCTTCTCGTTCCAAGACTTCCACTTGCAAACCATATGTTTGCTTTAACTCCAAGGCTTGTTCAGCAAGGTAGGTGGGGGTGCAGATATTGGGAGGAAGATTACCAAGGTCTTTTGCTAATTTCACCCCAGATGAAAGTGCCATCCCATATTTAAGCGCTGCTTCTGCCGGCTTAATGTCGTCTTTTGACGATACTTGGATCTCAAGTGACTTGATACCTTGCTTGGGCGCTTTACCTTCTTTTACTTTTTTTCCTTTCATTTGGTCAAAACGATAAACCATATCATTTGCAACTTGAACCAACTGAATGACTTTCCAATCAACAGGTTTCTTTTTTACCTGCAACTCAGGTAAAAAACACGCCACGTCACTTGCACCTATTTTTGCTAGGCTTTTTACGGCAACACCAACCACTTGGCGGTAATCTGATTCTTTAAACTCTCGCTCTTTACCCAAACCAACTAAAAGCACTCGCTCACTCTTAATTCCCGGCACCTTGTGTAACAAAAGCGACGTGCCAACCTTGCCGTCCATATCACCTCGCTTGATTATTTCTGAAAGGTACCCTGAGGATGCCTGATCAATCGCCGAAGCACTGTCCGATAATTTCTCCCCCTCATAGACCCCAACAATCACACAATCATTATGTAGTTTTTCCGCTTTTCCATTTTTTATGCTAAATTCCATCAGATGTGCCCTTTTGACTTAAATTTCATTGAATTATCCTTCGTTTTTACTCCATGTCAAAATTTAGTCCAAAACCATGCTAACAATTATGAACATAAACTTTTATGAAGCTCTTTAAACGATCACTTTTAAATGAGTTACTAATTACTGCTGTAGGGGCATTTACTGTCCTCTTTGGCATCGTAATCGCCCAGCGAGTTTCCTATTACATTGGTGTTGCAGCAAAGGGAGACCTGGCAAGCGACGCAATCAACACATTGCTAGGTTTTAGCATGTTAAAGTTCCTGCCTACCCTTCTTTCATTAACAATATTTCTGTCTGTCTTGCTCACTTTAACCCGATGGCATAGAGACAGTGAAATGGTAATTTGGTTTACTTCTGGGATCGGCATATCTTCCTGGATAAAACCGGTACTCACATTTTCAGTTCCCATAGTTGTCATTATTGCATTTTTAAGCCTTTTCATCACTCCCTGGGCCACCACCAAGGGTGCTCAGTTTCGGGATCAACTTGAAAGCCGAGATGAGTTATCCACGATCACACCAGGCGTATTTAAAGAATCGAGTCTAGCTGACCGCGTGTTTTTCGTTGAGAGCTTTGACGAATTGGGTAATGTTGTAAAAAATATTTTTGTTCAATCCATTCAAAATAAGAATCTGGGGATCATAGTTGCGACAAAAGGTCATAGGGAGGTTCATGCCAACAATGATAACTTTCTTGTCATGGAGAATGGTCGCAGATATGAAAGCAAATTAAATTCTCCGGAATTTACTAACACATCTTTTCAAAGTTACTACATCCGGATTGAGCCAGCCGAAGTAAAACAACGTCCGCTTGTCACTCAAGCAAAACCAAGTATTGAACTTTTAAAAGACCGTACAGCAGCTAATGTGGCAGAGTTCCAGTGGAGACTGTCTATGCCGATATCTGCATTCATACTTGTTTTGCTTGCCATCCCATTAAGCTTTATGGATCCTCGTTCCGGCAGATCCGGGAACATGATGATGGCCATACTTATTTACATCATTTACAACAACTTGCTAAGCATCATGCAAGCCTGGATGACCCAGGGAAAACTGAACCCAATCATTGGTCTATGGCCGATTCATATTATCTTTCTAATGCTCACAGTCTACATGTTTTATCGCCGGGTTTTCTATTTGCCACTCATCCCAAGGTTTTTAGCTAAATGAAAGTCCTCGACAACTACCTTTCTAGGGAATTATTCTCAAATGTCATTCTTATTATGGCTGCTTTGCTTGCCATGTTTTCATTCTTTGATTTGATACAGGAATTGGACAGCGTAGGAAAAGGGACCTACGGAATTGGTAAAGTACTCATTTTTGTTTTGCTCAGCGCACCTGGCCATGTCTACGAAGTAGTTCCAGTAGCTGTTCTTGTGGGAACAATGTATACCCTAAGTCAATTTTCCAGGAACTCAGAATTGATCGTTATGAGAGTTAGTGGGCTTTCCATATACAACATTGGCATCATACTTCTTCGAGTTGGTTTGATGTTCACAATAATTACATTCATTGTAGGCGAATTAATAACACCAATTAGTGAAAAAACAGCTCAAAAGATGCGTATCGAGGCGACCGACTCCGTAGTCGCTCAAGATTTTCGTTCTGGACTTTGGGTAAAAGACGGAAACAGCTTTGTTAATGTTGAAGACGTGCTTCCGGATGTCGAATTACTGAATATCCATATATATGAATTTGATGATCGATTTCAACTTCGCACAATAAGTAATGCTAAAAACGGAAGTTTTGATGGAAAAAGCTGGGACTTGAAAGATGTCACACAAATCGATCTCAGCAACCCAAATATTCAATCACATTTTTACCATGAGGCTAAATGGCAGTCACTTATCAGACCAGAGTTATTAAATGTTCTTCTTGTTGTACCTGAAAAGATGTCTGCTTGGAACCTCTATTCATACATCAAGCATCTAAGACAAAACAAACAGAAAACCACTCGACACGAGGTTGCACTTTGGTCAAAAATGATTTACCCAATTGCATGCCTGGTTATGATAACTCTGGCCTTACCATTTGGATTCTTGCAACAGCGGTCAAGTGACACAACAGCAAAAATTTTTGCAGGTATCATGCTTGGGATTGTTTACCAGGTTTTAAATCGGGTATTTGTTCATTTGGGACTCCTCAATGACTGGTCCCCTATTCTTAGTGCGGTCATACCGACATTACTTTTCTTGACTTCAGGAATTGTTATGCTTATTTATGTGGAGCGAAATTAATCAGCCCTAGTTTCTAGACTGATGACTTTACTACCGGTTAGCCTGTCGTGAAGGAATAACCCCTCTCGATCAAACAAAGCCCAGATGTATCCGCATCCAAAAAAGATCAAGCCTAAGCTAGCAAGAACATAACGTTTAATGCAATGAGGTAAGGTCAAATTGTTACCGTTGTAATCAACCAACTGAATTTTCCAACTTTTCATTGCAAGCGTCTGCCCACTCTTTAGCCAGCACCATATAAAATAAACTCCACCCAAAGACCATAGGAAGAATTGCAAAAAATAGCGCTTAGGGGAAAGCGTGGCATCACCGAAAAACTTGATAAAAATCAGCGTTCCGAAAGCAAAGATAGCAATGAGAAGCAGGCTTTCGTATAGCATGCTAAGAAGACGTTTAAACAAACCAGCTTGTACTAACATGGCATGCAAATTAAATATAGTTAAAACTAATTCTCAAGTTCTTGATCCTTATAAATTTCAGGATGTTCACGCATTAATGTATCTCGTTGGTTTTGAGGCAATTGTTTATATTCCTTCCATTTTTTGCGGAGTTCGTCCTTTTTTGCCTGTGGCATCGACTGAAATTTCTGGTAGTTCTTTCTCGCATTCTCTCGTTCATATGGGGTCATTCGGCTCCATCTATTCAAACGTCTTTGAACAAGTTCCTGCTTTTTTGAATCCATTTTTGGATAATCATGGGCGATATCCAGCATTTTTTCACGTTGCCACGGACGCAGCGTATCCCATTCACTTGCTAATGGCGCCAAAACTTTATGCTGGTTATCAGTAAGTTCCGCCCAAGTCTTTTCAGACTTTTCCGATTTAGCTATGACATGTGCATTTGATGGCATGCCCCAAATCAACAGAATAAAGCATAAAAATCTTATTGTTGATTTATATCTTGAGCTAACCATTTATTAAAACCTTCATCAACATAGGCTTCCGGCGGAAGCTCAGAACCTAATAAAAATGCGTCCCCCTGCTCGACAGTTTCCTGGCCAATGTATTGTTGACTGACAATAAATCCTACAAAGACTAGACTGCACAACAAGGCAGCTGACGATATGACACGATGCTGCCTGACATAATGACCAAAATAGCTTGCCAGTGAACTTCCGACGGAAGTGGTAAGATTTTCAGTATGTGCTTCCAAAGCCTTATTACGAGCAAGTTTCAAGCGAGCAAGAACCTCACCATCCAAGGTATCTAGATTTTTCTCGAGCAATTTAACTATTCGCTCTGCAGTTTCAGTTTCATGTTCCTGATTCATCGCGGCCCTCCTTCTTTTCTAGTACTCGTTTCGTAAGATCATGCTTTTCCAGCATTAATGCCAAAGAGTGTACCGCCCGGGAACAATGGGTTTTGACACTTCCTTCAGAACAACCCATAGCCGAAGCGGTTTCAGCAACATCCATATCCTCCCAATAACGCATGATAAAAGCTTCGCGTTGACGTGCCGGTAATTTTTGTAATGCTTCCTCGATTATGGCAATAGTCTGCTTCTGTTCAAGTTGTGCTTGAGGTTCGTCAGCGTCATCATAATCATCGGATTCCAGGGTCTCCAGAATATCCACCTCATCATCATCTTCACTTCCCGACCCGAATGAAGAAAATAAAGTGGTCCATAAATTTCTTACTTTCTGACGCCTCCAGAAATCTTTCATCGTATTCTGCAAAATACGCTGAAAGAGCATTGGATATTCGGCAGGAGGTCGAGATGAATAATTTTCTGCGAGTTTCAACATTGCATCTTGCACAATATCAAGAGCAGCATGGTCGTCACGAACGGCATAAGCAACCTGCTTAAATGCACGCCGCTCGACTTGAGCAAGGAAATTAGAAAGTTCTTGTACAGTAGCCATAAAGGGATATATTTAGATTCAATTTAACATTTTTACGTTTTTTTCGAAAAAAAATGAAAAAAACAAGTATAACAGGTTTGATTTTTGTTCTATCGCTCACTTTTAGCTACAATTCAATGATACTAATATGGAAGTCTCTAGCAAATGGTCAAATTACTACTTATTTTTATTGCAATATGGCTTTTGATCTCAGTACTTAAACGTTATAAGCGCAATATGGATGACCAATATCGATCAAACAATAACGCAGAGGATATGGTTCGCTGCAGTTATTGCGGCTTACACTTACCCAAAAACGAGAGTTTTTTAAAAAACAGCCATTATTTTTGTTCTGAAGACCATCGAGATAAAGCCGTCTAATGGAATCGAACATCGACCAAAACTCAACATCGCAAGATCAAGACACCTATTGGCGCTCATTGAGCATATTCAATTTCTATAGATTCATTCTAGCGGCTATTTTTATTGGTTCTTTTTATTTTAGGAAAGAGCATTATGGCGCGGATATTTTCAATCCGTCGCTTTATATTTCGCTTTCACTTGGTTATTTGTTATCCAGCGTGATTCTCCTTTTTTGCATTCGAATTCGATGGCCCAATTTTAATCGCTTAGTTACTTTACAGATTATGAACGACATCATATTCATCGTTCTCATCATGTCAGCAAGTGGTGGTGTAAAGAGTGGATTTGGGGTTATGTTAGTCATTACCATTGCTGCTGCTAGTCTGATTAGCCAAGGTCGCCTTGCCCTATTCTATGCGGCAATCGCTTCTATTGCGCTTTTACTTGAACAGTCATATCAAATGATTATGTTCAACGGCAACTACGATGATTATTCTCAGATAGTGATGCTGAGTCTAAGTTGTTTTGCTACGGCATGGTTGGCACACAGCTTTGCAAAACGAACTAAGTTTAGTGAAACCATTGCTTCTCAACGAGAAGTGGACTTAGCTAATTCAAATCAGATTAATGAGCTAATCACTCAGGAAATGACTGACGGAGTGCTTGTGGTGGATAAAAAGAACCACGTACGACATCATAATTCAGTTGCAGAAGCGCTGTTAAATATAGATCCCGCTTCTTGGGAAAAGGTTTTGATTTCTGAAATCTCGCCAGAAATTTCATTTCTAATGGAAAATTGGGTAACTCAACATGATGATTCTGATTCAGGTTTTTCTAAATTGACAATTGCTGACAGGGATTTAAAACTTAGATTCATGCCGATCGGCGCATTACGCTCACAAGGTGTTGTGATATTTATTGAAGATTGGAGCCAGATGCAAGCTCAGGCTCAGCAACAGAAATTGGCTGCTTTAGGCCAGCTTACTGCCAATATGGCTCACGAAATCCGAAATCCACTAAGTGCCATTAGCCATGCAAGCCAGCTTTTACAAGAAGAAGTCACTGATAAGTCAGCTCAAAGAATGCTTCAGATCATCAGCGATAATGTACAACGTCTTGATCAGATGGTTAAAGATGTTCTTGAACTTAATCGTCGTGACAGAACAAATCAGGAATCAATTAACCTTATAGACTTCCTTACAGAATTTCATGAGTATTTTTGCAGTGTAGAAAAAATCCCATTAAATGCATTTCTACTAAAAATAGAAAGCAATGAACTCAAGATCAAGTTTGATAAGCGACATTTACACCAGATTCTCTGGAATCTTTGCAGAAACGGATGGCGACATAGCCAACAAACGGAAGGAAGCTTAATAATGAATATAAGAAGCTCCTCAAGAAGCAGATACATCAATATTGATATCAATGATGATGGGCCTGGGGTTAGTCAAGAAATCAAACCCCGACTTTTCGAGCCCTTCTTCACTACAGAATCGACCGGAACTGGCTTAGGTCTATACATAGCAAGAGAATTGTGTGAAGCTAACGGGTCGCATATAAAATACATCACCAGTAATCGAGGTGGATTATTTTCAATACAACTTAAGAAATTGGTAATCTAATATGTCAAAAAAACCTTCTTGTTTGATTGTTGACGATGAAACGGATCTTTCTGAATTACTCTCAATAACACTTGAGAAAATGGGTATATCCACAGATACGGCCGACACGCTTGATGACGCTAAATTTATGTTAAGACAACGTAAATACGACCTTTGTCTAACAGACATGCGACTTCCTGATGGGAATGGCCTCGATTTGGTGAGGTATATCGGCCTAAACCACGCAGGGATGCCAGTTGCCGTGATAACAGCCTATGGAAGTGCAGAAAATGCAGTCTCCGCACTAAAGACCGGTGCTTTTGATTATTTAACAAAACCAATTTCACTACAACAGCTACGCCCATTGGTTCAGTCTGCACTCAAATTAGCAAGTTCAGATACACCTGCTACAGAAAAAATCACCTTGATCGGTGACTCTTCCCCTATAAATGAGGTTAAAGATATCATAGATAAAGTATCAAAGAATCAAGCCCCAGTCTTAATATCGGGCGAGACTGGAAGCGGTAAAGAGCTTGCTGCAAGACTCATCCATATGAACAGCTCACGAAGAAATGCACCCTTTGTTAAAGTTAACTGCGGCTCTATCCCTGAAAAAATTATTGAAAGTGAGTTTCTAGGTCAGAAAAAAGGCGCTTCCAATGAGTCTCAGGTTGAAAGCAAGGGTCTACTGCAAGCTGCAAATGGAGGAACTTTGTTTCTTGATGCGATTTCTGACCTTCCGATATCAATGCAGATCGTCCTTTTAAGCGTCATTCAAGATAAAAAGATCAGACCTCTCGGTTCAGATCAAGATGAGCCAATCGACGTTCGAATCATCAGCGCAACACATAGAGATATCCAATCGCTAATGGATCATGGTTTGTTCAGACATGATCTGTATTATAGACTTAATGTAATAACCTTAAGCATGCCAGCCTTAAGGGACATGCCCGAAGATATACCCAAGATAGCCGATGACGTCCTTCAAAAATTATGTATAAAACACCAACGGGCTCAAATACCCGTAATCAACGAAGCAGCGAAGAAAAAACTGATGGAATACAGCTTCCATGGAAATGTTCGTGAGCTCGAGAATGTCTTGGAGCGTGCACTAGCCATGTGTAATGGCAATGAAATCCAAGATAAGGATCTCTTAATGAGAAGCAAGCCAAGACTGGCATCAAATGTGAATGTTGACGCATCGGGACTGACGTTACCAGATTACCTTGAAAATATTGAAAAGCAGGCGATAATCGAGGCTTTGCAAAAAACAGGACAAAACAAGACCGCAGCTGCCAAGCTGCTAGGGGTTAGCTTTAGGACCTTACGTTACCGACTATCTAAACTTGGTCTTAGTAAAGAAGAAGAAGATATGGAGGAGTCTTAATTCAATACAATCAGCAAATAAACGAAATACAGTATCCCGTTTACCCACAAATGCCATACCCTGATGGCACCTAAACTTATAATAAATCTAACCCAGACGCTTGCAACCATGGTTATTATAAGACCAGCTGAAACTTCTGGACGAGGTGTCCATGGTGTTAGCATAATTCCGATTGCTGGCAACAATGTACCCTGAAATACCATTGCGCCCGTAATATTTCCAAAGGCAAGGGTATCCTTACCTTTTCTGATCCACAAAATGCTGTTCACTTTTTCTGGCAGTTCTGTTGCTATTGGAATGACAATCAATGATAGCAACAATGGAGAAACACCCAATATTAAAGATGCAGCTTGAACGCCACTGATAAAACCTTTAGCTCCAGCGACCAGCATCGTCAGCCCTATAGAAAGTTGCAATAAAATAACCAGAAAATTATTAGGAAAACCAAGTCGATTCAATAACATTGGAGAGTCTGCTTCAGTTGCATGACCATCCTCAACTAGGCTCTTTGATGACCGTATCGTTAAATACAGATAAATAAAATAGGTCAATAACATCACTAAGCCGAGCGCACCCCTTACCTCGATTCTGGAGTGGGGAACAAAAAGGGCACCGATAGAAAAGCTGAATGAGAGTATGAAAAAATTAAGATCCCTAATCAAACCTGTCTTCTCAGGCCTTAAATGACCTGTAGCTCCACGTGTCTTTAATACTGATAAGGCCATAAGACTGATTGATAAAGTTGAAAGCATCAGTGGAGCCCCTAGAATGGCTCCAACTCCTATTTCTTCATTAGTATGTTGATTGGCTGTTCCAGCCAATAGCGCTATGATAGGAACCGACGTTTCAGGAAGGGCCGTTCCAACTGCAGCAAAGATTGATCCGGTCACGCCATCAGAAATTCTTAGTTTTTCTCCTAAATGTTCTAGTGCGTTAGTAAAAATCTCAGCGGCAACCAATATTATCAATAACATTGCCAGCAAACTCATAAACACCATAATTATCGCCTTTTCCTGCCAGGATAAAATACTGTATAGTTTTTTAAATTGATCCAAGCAAACCAACTTGTCATTTTATAGAATAACTCAAACCAAGATATGAATTTCATTCAAATTGATAATGAAGGTATTGCCTTGGAGGCCTTTCAAGTCACTTCACCAAATTTTGATGCGCGCCCGGAGCCTAACGATATTTCGATGGTTGTCATTCATAATATTAGCTTACCCCCTCAAACTTATGGCGGATCAGGTGTCATTGAATTATTTACAAACAATATTAACCCGCAAGATCACCCGTATTTCGAAAAGATTCAGGGCCTCAAAGTTTCATCACATTTCTTTATTCGACGTGATGGCTCACTTATCCAATTTGTTTCGTGCTGCAAACGTGCCTGGCATGCCGGTCAGTCCCAATGGAAGAACAAAAGCAGATGCAATGACTTTTCCATTGGGATCGAGCTAGAAGGCTCAGACTTCGATGCTTTTACTGATAAGCAATATGAATGTCTAAATAGATTGATTCATGGAATAAAAAGAGTCTATCCAATCAAAGATGTTGTTGGTCATTCAGATATCTCTCCAGGTCGTAAGACCGATCCTGGCCCGTTCTTTGATTGGCAAAGAGTTTTGGTTGATTAATTTAAAAAGAGTACTTTAAGTTAGTCATCGAGATAATTTTTGTACCACTAGGCTGGCAACCATGTCACCTTCAACATTTACAGCCGTTCTTACAGTATCTAGAAGCCTATCCACAGGGAGAAGTATTGCGACAGCTTCAGCGGGCAATCCAACTGATTGCAAAACCATAACCATGGTTACCATACCAGCACTCGGGATGCCGGGAGCACCAATGGAGACAATCATGGCAGTTAAGCAAACCATTATCTGCTGAATGATACTTAATTCCACGCCAACTAAATTTGAAACAAAAAGAGCTGCAGCAGCTTCGTATAATGCGGTACCGTCCATATTCAGGTGGGATCCTAAAGGTACGACAAAGCCAGTGATATTTTTGCTGACCCCAAGATCCTTTTCAAGACATCGCATCGTGACCGGCATGGTGGCAGAACTTGAGCTAGTTGAAAATGCGGTTATTAGTGCAGATCGTGCTCCTGACCAGAATCTAATGGGTGAAATGCCAACGATTAAATATAGAACAAGTGGAAGGATGACTATCCCGTGAAAAAGTGTGGTTCCAAGAACGATAAATACAAATTTGGCTAGACTCCCAAGAAGAGAAACGCTTTCAGTAGCAACAAGTTTAGTTAATAGGGCCATCACTCCAATTGGCGCCAAACGCATAACCCAATTTACTAGTACCATCGTTAGTTCAAAGAGTTCTTGTAAGAAAGTTGTTACCATAGTGAATCTATCGCCACTTGCAATAATCGCAACACCAACAAAAACCGCAAAAAATACGATTGCCAATACATTCCCCTGAGACATGGCCAAAATTGGGTTCATCAGGATACCATTCAAGAATTTTTCGAAAAAATCTGGAAAACTCATGTGCATGGCATTAAATCCTTGCATCGCAGCTTCAAACGCCTGTATATGCAATCCTTTTCCAGGACCAAAAATGTTTGAAGCACTGATTCCGATCAATACGGATAATGTTGAAGTGAATAGTGAGAACGCCAGAAGCGATCCCCAGACATAATGCATCTTCTTGATTTCACGGAGATTTATGATGCCAACAACTATGGAAGTGAAGACCAACGGAACAAGCACCAACTTAAGCAGGTCAATGAATATATTGCCAACTATTCCAGCAGCGTAAATTCCCTCATCTGAATAATTTGATCCAAATTGTGATAAGAACAACCCAAGTGCAATTCCAAATAGTGCCCCATAAAAAATCTGGGAATTCAGTGAAATTCTCAACATATCTTATGCCGTTTCTTTCGTTTCCATCCGTTCAAATACTGCTGCAAAAAATCCATCCGTTTGATGAACATGTGGAAAAAGTCTAAGAAAATCACCCGTATCCAAATTTATCTGTTGATTTGCAAGAATTTGATTAGCCGGGATCAGTCGGAATTCGGGATGATTGCTTAAAAAATATGAAGCAATCTCTTCATTTTCATCCGACAACAAACTGCAAGTGGCATAAATCAATCGTCCGCCAGATTTTACTAATTTGGAGGCCTTTTCTAGAATTGATTTTTGTTTCTTACTGAGTTCAGATATATCCAGCGGTTGTTGACGCCATTTAAGGTCTGGATTTCTTCGCAAGGTTCCTAGTCCACTGCATGGAGCGTCAACTAGAACCCTATTAAATTTTTCATTTAATCGCTTTAGTTTTTGATCATTCTCACTACTGATTACCTGAGCATGAAGATTTGATAACCCTGAGCGCTTTAGGCGCTGACCAAGATTATGTAATCTCTTTTCAGATATATCAAATGCGTATAGGCGACCCGTGTTGCGCATAAGAGCACCCATACCTAAACTCTTACCTCCAGCGCCTGCACAGAAATCTGCAACCATTTCTCCACGCTTGGGTGCAACGAGAAAACATAACAACTGACTTCCTTCATCTTGAACTTCAATTTTACCTTCTGTAAATAATACATGTCTGTTAATACTCATCCTTTGGGGTAATCTCAGCCCTATTGGAGAAAATGGAGTCGGAGTGATGGCGCCTTTATTGAATTGGGTGTTCTCTGATTCAAATTTCTTTATGACATCTTCTCTTGAGGCTTTTACAGTGTTAACACGTAAATCCAGGGTTGCTGGCAAATGCATGCTTCTAGATATGGCTAGCGCTTCTGACTCTCCATATTGGGAAACCAACTTTTCCCATAACCAATCCGGCATATCCACTTGCATGGCAAGGCTCAGTCCATCGGCAGGTTTTGATTTAATTTCCTGAATCCACTCTTTCTGTTGCGCATTCAGGCATGCTTCCAAATCCCTTAAGCTCATCCCTTGGAACTTAACTAACCATGCTACGATTAATTTTCGAGCATCTTCTTCACCAGCATAATAAGTAAGCATGCGCAAACGTCTTAATACGCCATAGACTGACTCAGCTACAAATGCTCTTTCCTTGGTACCTAATTCACGTTTGTTTCTGAAAAAGGCACTTAATTGAGCATCCGCCGGACCATCCGAATTTAGAACCTCTGAAAGGGCCATTCCAGCTAGTCGTAAAAGATTTGCGTTCATAGAATTCATATTCAATTAATCGTGCATGACACTTGTTGCAACTTGTTCATACACTGTACCGTCCTTTTCGGTTTTACGTATTTTTACTGGCAAGTTTTGATATTCTTCTGCAAGCCACAGTTCAGTTCGCTCATCACTCTCGCTACTGGTTTTATCAATATGAAATGTCTTTACGTCACCAAATTTAAGATGAAGGGTTTCCTCACCGGAGAAAGCATATTCGTGTAATTGCAATTTTTTTCCATTGGTAAAAGTAATTTGCATTTGGTTTAAGGGTGGAGAAAACATAAATTGGTACATGAAACTTAGAAAATCCTGAGTCCCTTCCGGTAGATCAACAATTTGCTCCTCTTTACCAAATGTCATCTTCAATTTGTAATTGGACCAATCAAAAATTGCCTGTCTGTTTTTATCCGGCTTGCTCGTCATTTGATACAGAAATTCCTCAGGTTGCAACCCTGATTTATTAATCAGACCCTTACTTGACTGAATCAATCTTCCTGATAAAAATATGGAGGCTAAACCTTTTGCTTCCATTGTACTGACTAAACTGTAATGATCCTGCCCATCCACCTTGAAAACTATTGTTGCGGCTCCAACTTTTCCACCTTTTCCCATATTCACTTCGTATTCTGTCTCAATAAAACTGGGTAATTTAACCTTTTCTTGCGGCGGATCTTCTATTCGATCTTCTTGAGAATTCGCATCAGTCAAAGTTTTGGTATTAGCCAAGTCCTTCTCGGGTTCGTCATTAGCCTCAGAAATCTCTGAACTCTTGGTACTTTCAACATTTTCTGTTATCCCAGCTTGTGCTACATTCTCTGTTAAAGAAAGATCCTGTTCCTGAATTTCAACTGGACCTTGTACTTGAATCGGCTTCCCAATAGCCTGGACGCGCCTATTGGATAGCATTTTCTTAACTTTCGAACTTTGCTTGAATGGGGTATTTATTTTTGAAGAATCCAACTTCTTACTTTTCTGAGCAAGGTCAGCAACAAATTCATAATGTTGATGTTCAGTCAAATTGAAATAACGACTATTCAAAACCTCAATAAATATTAAATGTAGGACAAGTGAAAGGATTAGAGCTGCAGCTATATGCCAATCATGAAAATTGGATACCGTTTTATGCGGCCTATTCCACATGCATTTCTGTTAGTATTTGTTCAATCACAGAACCATTTTCTTCCTGAATTCTTAATTTTACAGGCAGATAGTTCTTATCCTTTGCTAGCCATAACTCTTTCTCATCAGAATTTTTATCAGAACCTGTGTTACCAATATGCAAAGTTTTAAATGACCCAATATTCGTGTCGATAGCGATATCTTTTTCAATTACCCTATAATGGTATTCGCGAAGTTTCTTTCCGGTAGTCACTTCCATGACTACTTCGTCAGTATTCGGTGGCTTATACATAAATTGATACATAAAACTGCTCAAATCCTGCGTTGCGGGCTTGAGTGTGACAACCTCTGTTTTACCCTTGTTCAACATTGACAAGGTCTTTGCTTTCCAGTCAAAAATACTGGTCAATGATTTCTGTGGATTATCGCCTTGTGTTGACTGGAATCTGTCGGGTCTCAACCCCATATCTGTAACAGTTCCCTCACTTGTGAGCATTCGCTTACCAAATAACGCGAACACGCCTTGACCTTCCGTAATACTTTCTATTTTGTAATGCCCCTGATTTACTTGATAATTCTCAGTGACAGTCGCAAAAGGTTGGCCATTTCGTGTCGCCTGGTAGATTAATTGAATCTTCTTTGGCATTGAAGACTCATTGGTAGCCTGAGCAACCATGGCAACCATAAAAATCAAATATGCCGCTTTTGAAAAATGCTTCAACAATTGAATCTCCATGAACAAAATTTTTATCCGATTAAACCTTGGCTCGGTTAAGCAACAATCGTAGGATGCTCGTCTGATTGTCTGGCTCGAATCTTACCTATTATAAACGCTTCCTCACCCTCACTTTTCAATAGTTTCAGTGCTTCATCCGCATCCGTTTGGCTTAAGATAACAACCATTCCAATACCGCAGTTAAAAGTACGGTACATCTCGTCGTCCGTCACGTTGCCCTGGTCTTGTAACCAAGTAAACAAGCTGGGCTTTTCCCAACTGTCTTTTTTAATTTCCGCCAAAAGTCCATTCGGAAGGACTCTAGGGATGTTTTCAGTCAAACCCCCACCAGTAATATGCGCCATTCCCTTAACCTTCATTACCGAAATTAACTTTAAAAGTGGCTTTACGTATATTCGGGTAGGCGCCATAACAACATCTTTAAATGGTTTGCCATGAAAATCACTATTCATATCGATCCCTGATTTATCAATCAGTTTACGAATCAATGAATATCCATTTGAATGGGCACCACTCGATGCAAGCCCAATAACAACATCTCCTGAACAGATTGTTGACCCAGTAATGATTGAATCCTTATCGATTGCACCCACGGCGAACCCGGCCAGGTCATATTCCCCATCTGGGTACATTCCTGGCATTTCTGCAGTCTCACCCCCTACCAAGGCACAACCCGACTGCTCGCAACCAATGGAAATCCCCTTTATAACTTCAGATGCCACGCCAACATCGAGTTTTCCACAGGCAAAATAGTCTAGAAAGAAAAGCGGTTCGGCGCCCTGAACCAAGATGTCATTAACACTCATGGCAACAAGATCAATGCCTACCGTGTCATGCTTGTTAAGCTGAAAAGCTAGTTTAAGCTTTGTTCCAACCCCGTCCGTACCAGAGACAAGTACCGGATTCTTGTATTTTTTAGGAAGTTCAAACAATGAACCAAAACCACCTATCCCTGCCAAAACTTCAGGACGCATCGTCCGCTTAGCAAATGGCTTGATATTCTCTACGAGGGCATCACCAGCCTCAATGTCCACACCAGCATCTCGATAACTTAGCGATGATTTTGAAGATTTTTGTTCGGGGTCATTTGATTTCAAGTAGATTCTCTCTTTCAGCAATATAATCAGGTTGCTCGTAAAATAAATGCCTGCATTACGATTTAATACTATAATTTTAACCTAAATGACGAACAAACGAGAAAACCTAGTGCCTGATTACCGTTTAATTTTATTAACGGTTGCCTTTTTGGTATTCGTTTATCTGATATCGCCCATACTGTCTCCATTTCTAACCGCAGCGGTCTTAAGCTATATTTGTTGCCCTCTTGTTGATAAATTGAGCAAGGTATCAGTTGGCAGACTTTCAATTGGTCGCGGAGCTGCCAGCATCCTAGTGATGACATTCCTGCTGGGATTTATCCTGCTATTGCTTCTCATTGTTGCTCCCTTACTCCAGAACGAACTAATGCTTTTAGCAGAAAGATTACCTAAATTTGTAATCCTTTCTAAATCCATCCTAGAACCTTGGCTAGTAAACCATCTCGGGATCTCGCTTGAAATTGATGCTCCGAAGATTCAGCAATTACTGACTGACAATTGGAAATCTGCTAGCAATTTTGTTGGCGAATTTCTGGTTTCTTTAAGTAGCCACGGACTTGCAGTTGTTGCATGGCTCGCAAATCTACTCTTAATCCCTGTTGTATTATTCTATTTACTTAGAGATTGGCATTACCTTGAAAATGAAATTAGAGCGCTTGTTCCTCGCTCTTATTTAAAAAATACGACAAAAATCGCCTCTGAGATCAATCAGGTTCTCTCAGAATTTTTAAGAGGTCAATTGTCAGTAATGGTCCTTATGAGCATCTATTATTGCCTAGCACTTTGGCTTGCAGGTTTGGATCTCGCTCTTCCAATCGGAATGATTACAGGATTGCTTGGTTTTGTTCCCTATTTGGGAATTGGAACTGGAATCTGTTTGTCCTTGTTGGCTGGTGTACTTCAGTTCAGCAGTCTTCATCAAATGCTTCCCCTAATGATTGCTTTTGGAATAGGTCAGATACTAGAAGGATTTATATTGACACCTTGGCTGGTGGGCGATCGTATAGGGCTTCATCCGGTCATTGTTTTATTCGCATTGTTAGCGTGTAGCCAACTCCTTGGATTTGTCGGGCTTCTACTTGCACTTCCAATCAGTGCGGCAACAGCTATTGGGTTGAAGCATGCAAAGTTGCACTATTTTTCTACCAATCTATATCTTAAGTAGAACCGGTCTAAATCGGTCTTTAACCAATGAAACAGCTACTACTCGATATAAAACCTAAAACACGACCGACCATTGCAAATTTTGTCGTAGGTAAAAATGCCGAGGCCTTGCATAGTTTGCAAATGGCCATAACAGGAAACCAGAATAGTCGCTTTGTATATATCTGGGGTCCTTCGGGTAGTGGAAAATCGCACCTACTTAAAGCATGCAGCGATTTATTTGAAGTTCCAGGAGTCTCGCTTCATTGTATCGACGATGTCCATTTACTGGACTCACAGTCTCAAATAAATTTGTTTAACCTCTATAACGAAACGAGAGATAACAATTCGGTCCTAATCACCTCTGGAATTGCCGCACCCTCACAAATGGGACTTCGAGAAGATTTATCCACCAGACTTGCTTGGGGGTTAACATACCAACTCCACCCACTAACTGATACCGAGAAAGCTATTGCTTTAAAGAATCATGCATTGGAACGCAGCATGAAACTTCCTGATGATGTGATTGATTATTGTCTTAAACATTTAAGAAGAGACCTGCCAACACTCATGGCAATTTTGGATGCCCTTGATGATTGGTCACTTACGGAAAAGAAGCCTATTAACGTCCCTATGCTTCGCAAGCTGCTTCAATTACCCTTGAACATTTAATTGATCTAACTAATTCAAAATGATTCGAATTTCAGAAATTAAACTCCCTATAGAAAATGCCCAAGGATTAACGCATCAAAACAGCGAAATTAAAAATGCGATCTTAAAAAGGCTACTTATCGATGAAAACGATCTTATTCAATTTGAGATTTTTAAAAGGGGTGTAGATGCACGAAAGTCTCAAGCGATAATCTATGTATACACATTAGACGTAATGGTAAAGCAAGAAGAAAAAGTCTTATCAAAATTCAAACATGACCCGAACGTCAATTTATCACCTGATACTTCTTATAAGTTTGTTGCAAATTATACTTCTAAGTCATCTTTTAAAAGACCAGTCATTGTTGGATTCGGGCCTGCAGGTATTTTTGCCGGGCTTATCCTGGCGCAATCCGGTTTTAAACCACTGGTTTTAGAAAGAGGAAAAGCTGTTCGCGAAAGAACCAAGGATACCTGGGGATTCTGGAGAAAAGGGATTTTGAATCCTCAATCGAATGTCCAGTTTGGTGAAGGCGGTGCTGGAACTTTTTCTGATGGAAAACTTTACAGCCAAATCAAAGATCCCAAACATTACGGTAGAAAAGTACTTAGCGAATTTGTCAAGGCTGGTGCACCTGAAGAAATTCTTTACGTGAGTCATCCTCATATAGGAACCTTTCGCCTTGTCGGGATGGTTGAGCAAATGCGTCAAACTATCACTGAATTAGGAGGCGAGATAAGATTCAATTGCATGGTAGACGATTTTGAAATTGAAAACGATCAAATTCAAGGTGTGACTCTTTCAAGTGGCGAGCATATTGAGACCAATCATCTTATCCTCGCAATTGGTCATAGCGCCAGAGACACATTTGAAAGGATACATTCACGGGGAATCTTTATAGAATCGAAGCCCTTTTCCATCGGTTTTAGGATTGAACACCCCCAATCTCTCATTGATAAAGCAAGATATGGCAAGAGCTACTCTGAGGATGTGGTTAAGAAACTTGGTTCTGCCGACTACAAATTGGTCCATCACGCTAAGAATGGAAGAAGTGTTTACAGTTTCTGCATGTGCCCTGGAGGAACGGTTGTAGCTGCCGCTTCGGAACCTAATCGTGTGGTTACAAATGGAATGAGCCAATATTCAAGAAACGAAAGAAATGCAAATGCTGGTATTGTCGTTGGAATAACTCCAGAGGAAGACTATCCAGGCCATCCTTTAGCAGGTATGTTGCTTCAACGCAACTTAGAATCCCACGCCTTTATTTTGGGTGGAAGTAACTATAGTGCTCCTGGCCAACTTATTGGGGATTTTTTGTCCAACAAAACCTCAGTAAATTTTGGTCAGGTACTACCCTCCTACACACCAGGTGTCAATCTAACCAATCTGGAATCATCTTTACCGGAATTCGCGATTACTGCCATACGTGAGGCCATTCCTGAATTTGCAAAACAAATAAAAGGTTTTGATGTTGCGGATGGACTTTTGACTGGTGTAGAGACAAGGACCTCCTCTCCGATTCGAATCAAACGCGATGATTTGAGTTTTGAGAGCATCAACACGAAAGGGCTTTATCCAACCGGTGAAGGAGCTGGATATGCTGGAGGTATTTTGTCTGCTGCAATAGATGGGATTAAAGTTGCGGAGGCGGTTGCCCGTAGCATCATCAATCAATGATGATAGGGAATCTGGAATATTTCAGTCGATTAACCTTGAACAATCGAACTCTCTCCAAAGCCGGTTTCTCCTAAGTTATCTTTCCAATATACGGATATCTTGTCTCCTATTTTTGCATTATTTAGGTTAAAAGTAAGATAAGGATTCTTAGCAATGCCTGTCCCCCATTGAGCTTCAAGAATAACAATGTCATTAAGTTTAACTGTCAGCAATTCAATAAAGTGTGCCGGAATAATTTCACCTGCGTCATTCTTTCTTCTACCAGTATCCATAGGATGGATTATGATCATTTTAAGTTCAGTAGTCTTATCTTTTAGCAAAGCACGAATTTTGATGTCATTATTCATTGTTAACCACATCCATTTTCAAGCACCTCAACAGATTTTCTGGCTAGAAAATATTGATTATCTGCCTTCACTAAGGCCAGTATATCTGAGGTCTCGGCCATTTTTATTCGCGTTACAACATAAGGATCGATTCCATTAGCGAATGAAAAATTAGCAATTAGAGGTGTAGGATTCTTTTCGACCAGAATCGCAATTTCTTGCGTATTGGCTAAGTTACTTCGAATCTCAACTTGAACAACGGCCCCATTTTCAGCTTTTTCAGGTGCAATAATCTGTATTTCATTACTTAAAACATTTTTAGAAACTTGAAGGCCTTTAAAAGCATCATCAATTGAAACCGATTCGAAAGCCATTTTGTTCCATACTGAGGCTATCGCGGAGATAGGTAAAAAAAGGAGACTTGATAAAATCCCAGCAGCTTTTAGCAAAAATAATCTTCGTTTCGTCATTTCAATTTATTTTTC
The DNA here is from genome assembly GCA_903863255.1 of uncultured Methylophilaceae bacterium. Classification (GTDB taxonomy): domain Bacteria; phylum Pseudomonadota; class Gammaproteobacteria; order Burkholderiales; family Methylophilaceae; genus CAIPBJ01. Next base: position 98,532 of record CAIPBJ010000093.1, on the reverse strand, counting down.
TTAATATCTTCAACTTGTTGACTGAGTTGTTTCCATCTCGCCTCAACAATCGATTGTTGATAAAAGTCTCCATCACCTGATCGAACTGCAATATCCATTTGCTCCAGAGCCTTTTCCAAGTTATAACTTCGTTGATAACTCTCAGCAAGGGCTTGATGACTTAATAGGTTCTTACCTAAAAGCGCATACGCTTTTGATAGAAGCTCGTAGAGATATGGATCGTCTTGGTAAACCGTTTGTTTCTCTTTAACAAAATTTATCATCAATGTCGGCTGCCTGACATTTATAAGATGTTCTGCATATCCGTATATTAGGGCTCGATAATCAGGAAAAGTTGCCAACCCAGCCAGATATTGTTTTGCTGCTTGTTGAGGGTTGTCTTTCGCAACTTCTAAATTAGCAGCCAAAGTTGCGAACATCGGATGCCAATTTGCATTAGATCGAAGCCATGCAAGTTGTTTGTTAACGCCTTCCCATTCCCTATTCCTCATCAAAGCTAAAGCGAGTCCATAGTGTTGAGCAGCCTCATTGTAGTATTTCTTTTCTTGTAAACTGTTCTGAAATACATCTATCGCCTGCCTGGGTGTGCCCATACCCGAAATTAATTTGGCCCTTACATAATCGAAATCTGGTGCATAGACAACCATGTGAAAATTTGCACTTTTTGAAATTCGATCTTTAACATCGGCAATGCGCTCTGAAGTTAACGGATGGGTTCTAAGGAATGACGGTGCGGCGCCTTCACTAAATCTTGTCCCTTTTTGCAAGGTCTCAAAAAAACTTGCCATTGCATTAGTATCGTATCCGGAATTTTCCAGTATCTGGATACCAACTCGATCGGCCTCGCGTTCATTCTCTCTTGAATAATCGAGTTGTTTCTGAATTGAACTTGCAGTGGAAGTTGTCATCGCAGCCGTTGCGAGTTGGGTATTTGCTCGAGCAGCCAGAATCGATAAGGCCATGCTTGCAAGGCTAATAATCGAATCATTTTTTTGTTGCGCTAACATTCTTGCCATGTGGTGCTGAACCACGTGACCAATCTCATGCCCTAAAACACTTGCGAGTTCAGCTTCGTTTGATGCTGCAAGAATTAATCCGGTATGGACTCCAACTACCCCACCAGGCATGGCAAAAGCATTGATAGTATTGTCTTTGACTACAAAAAAATCAAAATGCTGTAACTTATCTGGACTGTTACCAGCGAGCTTAACGCCCAGGTTCTGAATATAATCATTGATTTCAGGGTCAGATACCACCTCGTCACTCGACATGACGTCCCTCATAATCTGATCGGCGATTCTTTTTTCATCTAAAGGGGAAAGCGCCAATGCAGACGAGTCACCCAATTCAGGAAGATCATCAGCCATAGCAAAAGGCAAAAAAAGAATAAATGGAATCAAAATTCTTAAAACATGCTTCATGATTGTTATGATAACGATATTAATACTCAAGTTCACATTAAGAGTTAAATTTTTACAAAAGGTTACATTCAATGAAAGAACTTACACACTTCGATAATAATGGCAACGTCCATATGGTAGATGTAGGAAACAAGCCCGTTACATATCGTACTGCAACTGCAACTGGATGTATCAGTATGCTTGAGGAGACCATGAAAATTATTCAAAATGGCGATTCAAAAAAGGGCGATGTACTTGGCGTAGCTAGGATTGCTGGAATACAAGGTGCAAAAAGAACTTATGAACTTATTCCACTTTGCCATACGCTCGCATTAAATAAAGTCACCGTTGATTTCAACGTCGACCCAAAGGAGAACGTCATACATTGCATGGCCACAACTCATTGTGATGGAAAAACCGGAGTTGAGATGGAAGCATTAACAGCAGTAAGCATTGCATTACTTACCATATACGACATGTGCAAGTCCATTGATCGCGGCATGGTTATCAGCAACATCAGACTCTTGGAAAAATTGGGTGGGAAATCGGGGCATTGGACAGCTGATTATTAATCCAATATTGAGACCAATTTGAGGAACACTTTCTATTTGAGGTATTCCTGATATCAAAGATTGATGTTTGGTTAGTCATTTTCTCTGGTTCTAGGACTGATTTGATTTGGTCCTGTTCATTTCTTACTGATTCAAACTCTTTTTTTCAAAAAAATGACATCCATTTGCAAACGTTCATGTTATAAAAGGTAGGCTTTAGATTAAATGTTATGTTTATTTAATCTATAAATTCAATAAAACTTCGTATCTTTGAATAAATTGAAAACTTCTGTTGCAAAAATTCTCAAACAATGTAAACCTTATGCGCCTCATAAACGTTGAGTGCACTGATACTTTAGTTGGTATCTTTTAGTTAACTACAAAAGGAACTCTTTAAATGAATAAATTAATCGCAATTTTATTGGCAGGTGTATTTTCTGCTGTTTCTTTCTCAGCTTTAGCAGATGACATGGCTGCACCAGCAGCTGATGCTGCACCAGCAGCTAAAGCTGCTCCAGCTAAGCATGCTAAAAAGCATAAAAAAGCTAAGAAAGCAGAAATGAAAGAAGAAGCAAAGGCTCCAGAAGCTAAGTAATTCTGGTAGGCAATAAAAAAGCGCCTTTATGGCGCTTTTTTATTGCCTGTAATAAATACAATCATTCTTTCAAAGTAAAAGATTCTGGATTTATTAAAGGTACTTGATGTGTCATTAGGTCACAGATAAGCTTAGCGCTTGCCGGCGCCATCGTTAGCCCATATCGAAAATGCCCTGTATTTAGAAAAAGATTATCTATGTGAGGATGCGAAGAGATTGTTGGCATATTTTCAGGAGTACCAGGCCTCAACCCACACCAGTGTTTTAGGATAGGAGAATTTTTAAGTTCAGGTAAAATTGCCTCAGCCTTTAATGCCAACTCGGCTTTGACCTCCTCCGTAACAGACGGATCAAACCCAACATCCTCTAATGTGCTTCCAGCCAAAAGGAAACCGTCTTTTCTGGGAATCAAGTAAAAGCCATTCCTGTAAACAATGTGGTTAATTAGCTTTCTATCAGGCTTGTAGAGCAATATCTGCCCGCGCATCGGTTTAATTTGTAATTTATTTGCCACCTCTTTCAGGAGCTCGTAACTCCAAGCGCCAGAGGTTACGACAAATTTATCTGCTTCAAACATCTCTCCATTTACCGATTTCCAACTATTTAAGTGACCGGTGGTCTTTATCGGCAATAACTGAGTATGCTCAATCATTTTTACTTTATTCTGTTCGAGCCACTTCCGTAATGCCTGCATAAAAAATGGTGGCCTCACCTGACAAACTGAAGGCAGGAACAAGGAATCTTGGCCATTTGGAGAGTCGACACCGAAATACGAGGCTTTTGTTTCCTCATAAGGAACCTGATTTGAATCACACCAAGTGGAAGCCTTACTCCTATCGAATTCGGGCAATAATAAAAAACCGGATTGTTCAAAACCACAATCTATTCCAGTTTCTTTGAATAACCGGTCACATATTTTTTGATAGGATTGGGATGCGTTTCTTGTAAGGGAGTTTACCTCCTCAGAATATGACCAAGGTAGTAAAGGAAAAATTATTCCTCCTCCAGCCCATGAGGACTCACCTGAAGTCTGACTTGCAATCGCATTACGCTCCACGATGGTTACTCGAATGCCCCTTTCAACCAATTCCATCGCCGTCATGCAACCAACGATTCCTCCCCCGACAATCACAACTTCAGTTGTCATAAATCCTTACCCGTGAGTAATATCTTTTCCGCCCGGATAAGATCGTGAGGTTTTGCAAGCAAAACTACAACGTCGCCTTCTTGGAATATAAATTTTGGATTTGACTCAACGGGCTCCGAGTTTCGTCGAATTGCCGCGATCTCAACCTTGCATTGTCCAAAATAAATATCCATTAATCTTTTGCCAACACAGTAGGCAAAAGCATTTATAGGGACTGTGTGCATCCTTGGAAGCGACTTCTCAACGGCATCATCTCCATCCGAGACGCCATGAAAGAACCCCTTAAACATTTTGTAGCGCTCCTCACGAAACACGCGTATTCGCTTTACAACACGGTTTAAGGGAACCCCTAGCAATACTAATGCATGCGAAGCCAGCATTAGGCTGCCTTCCAGAACCTCTGGAACAACCTCAGATGCACCAGCAGCTCTAAAGTTTTCCATATTTGATTCATCTACAGTTCGAACGATGACAGGCAATCCTGGGAAGAAATCGTTCACAAGATGCAGTATCTTAATCGCTGACGGTGGATCATCGTAGCTAATGATAAGCGCCTTAGCACGTTTTGCTCCGGCAGCATCGAGCACCAGTCGTCTTCCCGCATCACCATACATGACATGCTCTCCGGCGCTTGCAGCCTCCTGTACCCTTAAAGGGTCAATATCAAGCGCCATAAATGGAATCTTCTCTTCTTTGAGAAATCGACTTAGATATTGTCCGCTTCTTCCAAAGCCGCAAATTATGACATGGTCTTTAAGTTGCTTTCCTATTGAACCAATCTGCTCAATTTGATTACTTCGATTACGTGTGTAACTTCGCGCAAAGAATTCAGCGATTTGCAAGTTGTGCTGGATGATGAATGGTGCAAAAACCATTGAAAGCAATGAGGCTGAAAGCACTACTTGTAAAACGTCATTACTTAATAGACCATTTTGTGAACCAAGAGCAAATATTACAAATGAAAATTCACCCGCCTGTGCTAAAGTAACCCCAGTCCTGACAGCCACTCCAGGTTCATATCCAAATATTCTGCTTAAAAAAGCAACAACCATTGCCTTGAAAGTCACGAGAAGGATAACAAGCAAAACCACTCCACCCCAATTCTCGAAAAGAACATGGATATCTAAAAGCATGCCAATCGTAATAAAGAATAGACCTAAAAGAATATCTCGAAAAGCCGCTATATCGGATTCAACTTGATAACGGAAACGAGTCTCGGAAATCAACATGCCCGCAATAAATGCTCCCAGTGCATACGATAATCCTGCTAATTTTGTAGCATAGGCTAGCATCAGTGTTACCATCAACACATTCATCACAAATAGCTCACGTGAACGTTGCCGAGCCACCAAACCAAACCATCGGTTCATTAGGTTTTTTCCAAAAACAAATAAAATGGCCAACACAATTGCTGCCTTTACAAAAGCAATCCAAAGCGTATGCATTAAACTCTGCTCCGGACTAGCAATCGCTGGAATCATTACCAGCAAAGGAACTACGGCGATGTCTTGAAAAAGCAAAACACCTATGGAAAGCCTGCCATGGCGGGAATTTAGATCCAAGCGCTCTACAAGCAGCTTTGAAACAATGGCTGTCGAAGACATTGTTAATGCGCCGCCAATAACCAGTGCTGTTTTCCAGTTCAGCCCCAGCATAATGCAAACCATCATGGTAACTGCCATCGTTATAACAACTTGCATGCCTCCGAGACCAAGCACTATTCTTCTCATGGCATACAACTGGGGGAGACTAAATTCCAAACCTATGCTAAACATTAAAAAAACAATTCCGAATTCTGCAAGCTCCCTATTCGAATCAATATCTTGAAGCAAACCGAAGTTCTTTGGACCTAATACAAGGCCTACAAAAAAGTAAGCCAGCATCGTAGGAAGATTGAAAACTCGAAACAAAGCCACGACTAAAACTGAGCTTGTTAACAACATTAAGATGGCTGGTAATGTTTCGTGCATCGTATTTTCACGCAAAAATTATGCCGACTTTGTCAAAAGTTGACGTTATTTGCTTTTCGTCCTTTATTAGTCGGAGATTCCCTTTTATACTTGGCACGTATGGGAATATCCAAATTTCAAAAATTCGACTCCAAAACAACCCCAATCGAATTAGCCAAGAAGGTTTTAATGATTGAGGCTAGCGCTGTTGAGTCAATCGCACATAAACTTGATGAAAGCTTCACTCAAGCCACAAACCTCATTTTACATTGCAAGGGGCGAGTTGTGGTAAGTGGAATGGGTAAATCAGGCCATATAGCCAACAAAATCGCCGCCACTTTTGCAAGTACCGGCACGCCAGCATTTTTTATGCATCCGGCAGAAGCAAGTCATGGTGACCTTGGTATGATTACAAAGGACGATGTCGTGATTGCATTATCAAACTCAGGGGAAAATGATGAACTTGTCGTAATTATTCCCCTATTGAAAAGGTTAGGCGCGAAACTCATAAGCATCACTGGTAAACCTCGCTCCACACTTGCAAATCAAGCTGATATTCACTTAGATGCGCAGGTCGCTGAAGAGGCTTGCCCTCTTGGACTGTCTCCCACAGCAAGCACCACTGCCGCATTGGCATTAGGTGATGCCCTGGCCATTGCGGTATTGGACCAACGTGGATTTTCAGCAGAGGACTTTGCGCTTTCTCATCCAGGTGGAAGCCTCGGACGCAAACTTCTTGTGAGGGTCAGCGACATAATGAGACAGGACAAGGCTATCCCAACTGTCGACGTTAATGCATCATTAAAAACCGCCCTCCTTGAAATGTCTCGAAAGGGACTAGGGATGACAACCATTGTCGATGACAAGCATTTTCCTGTTGGGATATTCACGGATGGTGACTTGAGGCGTGCTTTTGAAAATGGAATTGATATTGGACAGACCATGGTTAAAGATGTAATGAACATTCATCCGACACACATCAAACATTATCAGTTGGCTGTCGACGCTGTTGAATTGATGGAACAGAAAAAAATCACTTCCTTGATCGTTATCGACGATCAAGGGTTTCTCGTTGGTGCACTGAATATGCACGATTTGTTAATTGCAAAGGTAGTTTAAAGTGATTCTTAATGAAGAAATATCGCTAGACGTAAGAGCAAAAAGAATCAAAGTGGTAATTTTTGATGTGGATGGGGTAATGACTGACGGTGGGTTAGGCCTAGGTGATGATGGACTTGAGTTCAAGACCTTTCACTCTCAGGACGGACTTGGCATGAAGCTACTGAAAAACACCGGGATAAGCATGGGAATCGTAACGGGACGGAAATCGCAATTGGTTATAAAACGTGCTGAAAATACTGGTATAAAACATATTTATCAAGGTGTCGAAGATAAGCTGGAAGCATTTTACTCATTGATTCAAGACCTCAAGGTTTTGCCGGAAGAATGTGCCTTTATGGGTGATGACGTCGTTGATATTCCTCCCATGCGCCGATGTGGCCTTGCTGTAACGGTACCTCACGCAATGCCATTGGTTAAAGAATATGCTCATTATGTTACAACTCGCGAGGCAGGAAGAGGTGCGGTTCGGGAATTATGTGAATTAATTATGAAAGCACAAGGTACTTTTGATTCACAAATGAACCAATTCCTAAAATAAAGTAAGCTAAGATAATGTCGAGCAGGTCAACAATTTTGTTTCCAATTATCGTTTTATCATTGTTAGCTTTGCTGACTTTATGGATTGATAGAACAGTAAAGTTACCGTTACATAAACCGGACGGAAGTAGTCGTCATGACCCTGATTACTACTTAAAAAATTTTGTAACCTCAAAAACTGATTTGAATGGCAATCTGAAATATGTTTTAGCTGCAGTAGAAATGGTCCATTACCCTGACGATGACAGTACTCAGCTAATTAGGCCACGTTTTACACAGTATGGCGTCAATAAACCCTTCTCCCAGATTGAAGGGCAGCGTGGAAAGGTTCTGAATAATGGGGATACCGTCGAAGTTATGGATAACGTTGTAATTGTTAGGGAAGCAACTAAAGATAGGGGCCAAATGGTACTAAAAACTGAATATCTTAAGGTTTTTCCGAATGATGGGATTGCAAAGACTGATTATCCGGTAACCATCACTCAGGACCCTAAGACCGTTGTTCATGGTACGGGTCTTATTTTCAATAAAGATGAGAAAACGTTAACCTTGCTAAAAAATGTTAACGTTCATTACGAGCATCCAGCAGCAGAAAAAGTTGCAGAGACGAGTTCGAACATTACCCACAGGAAAACTGTCGGTGTATCCAATACAATACCTAAACACCACAATACTTCGACTCGGAGATAACCATGTTTAATATTCTTCGCAATCTCCTCCTTTGCATGACATTATTCTTAATCTCATCATCAAGCAATGCCGAAAAGGCTGACCGTGACAAACCAATCGAGTTAGAAGCGGATACTGTTACAGTAAATGATGCAAAGAAAACTAGTGTCTACAGTGGAAACGTTATTCTGACCCAAGGAACACTTATCATTCGTGGAGACAAACTTGTAGTAACTGAAGATAAGGAAGGTTTCCAACATAGCAGTTCTTATGGTAATCCGACAACCTTTAAGCAGAAGCGCGAGGGAAAAGATGAATTTATGGAAGGAAGCGCCCAAAGAATTGAGTACGATGGACGCATGGGAAAAGTACAATTGTTCACGAAAGCCTGGGTAAAGCGAGCTGAAGATATTGTTCATGGTGATTACATTATGTATGACGCGAATGCTGAATATTCTGAAGTTATTGGTGGAGGGCCCCAAGCGATATCGCCAAGCACGCCTAATGGAAGGGTGAAAGCCATCATTCAACCCAGAAAAAAAGCGATTGAAAGTGATAAATCAAACTAGAAGTTAGAATAAATTAATATTGTTCTTATTAGCAGCATTATTGGGATACACTAAACTTACAATGAGTGAATTAATAGTTGAAGGTCTTAAAAAGAAGTACAAAGCACGTACGGTTGTCCAAGATATTTCTTTAAGCCTATCAAGCGGACAAGTAGTTGGATTATTGGGTCCAAACGGGGCAGGAAAAACAACCAGCTTTTATATGATTGTTGGACTGGTTCCTGCTGATGATGGTCGCATAATAATGGATGGTAAAGACATAAGTCGATTACCCATACACCAAAGAGCGCATATGGGTCTTTCCTACCTTCCTCAGGAACCGTCAATTTTCCGGAAGTTAACTACAGCTGAGAATATCATGGCTATTCTTGAATTGAGGAAGATTCCACGCGAAGAGATGGAAGAGCAATTGGAGAAACTTCTTCATGATCTTCATATCACGCAAATTCGTGATAATCTTGCTATCAGCTTGTCTGGAGGGGAAAGGCGTCGCGTTGAAATTGCGAGATGTCTAGCTACAAATCCTAGTTTTATATTATTAGATGAACCGTTTGCCGGTATTGACCCTATAGCTGTTTTAGATATTCAAAAAATTATCCAGTTTCTTACAAAGCGAAATATTGGTGTCCTCATTACAGACCACAATGTTAGGGAAACACTTGGTATCTGTGATAATGCATACATTGTCAATGAAGGGCGGGTTTTTGCGTCTGGCTCGCCTAGCGAGATCATTGCAAATGAAAGCGTAAGGGAAGTTTATTTAGGTAAGGATTTCCGCCTCTAAGCGGAATGAAACAATGAAACAAAGTTTACAACTAAGATTTTCACAGCATCTTGCTCTAACACCGCAATTGCAGCAATCAATTAGATTGTTGCAACTTTCAACTCAGGAATTGAATCAAGAGCTGGAAATCATCATTCAAGAAAACCCGCTCTTGGAGCGAATTGATAAAAATGAAGGCAGTAACAATACCTCTGATAATTTCATACAGTCTCCTTCTCAACCTGACACCCAAGAAAACACAAGTGAGAATGAAAGTTCAATAACTTCAAATCAGGATAATATTGAAACTGAATATTATGAGAGCACCGGCATTGCCAATCGATGGGAAGAGAACAACGGTAACGATGAAGATGGCGAGTTCAGATATCAGGAATCAGTTACACTTACCCTTAGAGATCATTTAATTGGTCAATTAAAGCTCATGCCTCTTTCCGAAAGAGATCAGACCTTATTGGTATACTTGGTTGATGCAATCAATGATGATGGCTATCTAGACCAAGGACTCGATGAGCTACTTGCCAACCTTCCGGAAGAACTGGAAGTAGATTTACTTGAGTTGCAAACTGCACTAAAACATATTCAGCATTTGGATCCTCCCGGAATAGGTGCAAGAAATTTGTCCGAGTGTTTATCATTGCAATTAGATACCATGCCAGTGGATACCCCTTACCTCGAGTTAGCAAAATCACTCGCGGAATCCCATCTTCAGTTACTGGCAAGTCGCGACTTTGTGAGACTTAAGAAAGTTCTTCATTGTGATGATGATTCTTTGCGTCAGGCTCAACAAATTCTAGTGAAACTCAATCCGAAGCCTGGATATGAATTCATTACGCTCTCTTCCGACCACTATATTCAGCATGAAATCCTTGTAAAGAAAGTCAAGGGTATATGGATTGCCACTCTAAATGATGAGGTGATCCCCAAGTTGCGCATTAATCAGCTCTATGCGGATATTCTCAAGAGAAATCGCGACAGTTCAAGCAATTACTTGACAAGCCAAATGCAAGAAGCAAAATGGATGATAAAAAACATACAACAACGGTTTTCTACGATTTTACGTGTTTCCCAAGCTATAGTTGATAGGCAGCGTAACTTCTTTGAACATGGTGAAGTGGCAATGAGACCTTTGGTTCTGAGGGAAATAGCTGATGAATTAGGCTTACATGAATCAACTGTTTCAAGGGTCACGACACGAAAGTACATGCTTACTCCAAGAGGAGTATATGAGCTTAAATATTTCTTTGGCAGTCATGTATCCACTGATACGGGTGGGGCCTGTTCGGCAACAGCAATTCGTGCACTTATCAAGCAAATGATCGCTGAAGAGAATACAAAGAAACCACTTTCAGACAATCAGTTGACTGAAATTTTAAGCAAACAAGGTATCGTAGTCGCCAGACGCACGATAGCTAAATACCGCGAGTCATTAAATATTCCCGCGGCCAACCAACGCAAATCGTTATAGATTTGTGTTTTTTTAACAAGGAGACAACTATGAATCTACACTTAACCGGCCATCACTTGGAAATTACTCCTGCTTTACGTGAATATATACAAAGCAAGCTAGCAAGAGTAAGCAATCACTTTGATCATGTGATCGATATTAAAATTACAATGAGTGTAGAAAAGCTGATTCAAAAGGTAGAAGCTACCCTTCATGTTCCAGGTAATGATCTCCACGCTGAAAGCAGTGATGAAAACATGTATAGCGCTATAGACAACTTGGCCGACAAATTAGATCGACAAGTACTAAAGCACAAAGAGAAGCATGGAGACCATCACAAAGTCAATGGTGCATTAAAACACCAACAGCAAGAGTAAATGTCATCCTAAAATAATGTTATCTTTTTTAACTTTATTTAATATACAAACCGATCTGCTAATTTGCAGATCGGTGTATTGAATTTCTTAATCATGGCACAAATCAGTGTAAACCAGCTTTTTCATGACACACGAAAAAAATTAAAACTCCATTGGGTCGCTGGATTAGCTGGAGGTGAAAATACGCTGACAAGCGAGACTGTCACCAAGCCTTCTTTAGCCTTAATTGGTCATTTGAATTTTGTTCATCCAAATAGAGTTCAGGTCTTAGGATGCGCTGAAATGGACTATTTGCGTGGTCTCGATCAGGAAGAGATGAATCAATCGATTAATAATCTCTTTTCTACGGATCTTGCGGCAATTATTATCGCTAATGGAGAAAGTGCACCAATAGAATTGATTGAAACTTCCAATCAACACCTGACTCCACTCTTTACTTCGCCATTAAGAAGTCCAGAACTTATGGACATCCTTAGTCATTATCTCGCTCAGGCGGTTGCGGAGTCTGTAAGTTCCCACGGTGTATTCATGGAAGTCCAAGGTTTTGGCGTGCTAATAAAGGGTAACCCTGCTATTGGTAAAAGCGAGCTCGCTCTGGAATTAATATCGCGTGGTCATCGTTTAGTCGCGGACGATATTGTGGATTTCTTCAAGGTTTCGCCAGATCTCATTGAGGGACGCTGCCCAACGTTACTTCAGGATTTTCTTGAGGTTCGCGGTTTAGGGATTTTGAATATTCGGGCTCTTTTTGGTGACAATGCTGTCAAGCCAACCAAACCCCTTGATTTAATCATTCAGCTTGAACTAGCTGAGACTCTTTTACCGCAAATGTTAGACCGACTTAAAATCAAATCCTATAATGAGAAATTGCTGGGTGTAAAAATACCTAAAGTAATGATACCTGTTGCTGCTGGACGAAACATCGCGGTGCTAGTCGAGGTGGCCGTTCGTAATCACATGCTATTAATTCGGGGGGTTAACGGAACAAAGCAGTTCATGGAACGTCAATCACGTGAAATTCTGAAAACGTCTCGAAAGAAGCAAAGTTAAACTATGCAATTAATCATTGTTACCGGTCTTTCCGGTTCAGGTAAAAGTATAGTGCTACGAGCCCTTGAGGATAGCGGGTACTATTGTATCGATAATTTGCCTGCCAGCCTTTTACCTGAAATATCGCAACATCTCAGTGCTACGCAGCAACGTATTGCAATTAGCGTGGATATGAGAAGTGTCGCCATTGAAAAACTTCCTGAAAACATATCCATTCTAAGGTCACAGGGAATTGATCTTAAAGTGCTATTCCTAGAGGCTTCTCTGGAATCCCTTGTTAAACGATTTAGCGAGACACGCCGAAGGCACCCACTCAGCAATGACAATACCACATTGGCAGAAAGTATCCAGAATGAGAAACAATTGCTCAACTCCTTAGCAGAACTGGGTCATCACATCGATACAAGTAACTTGAGCGCCAACACATTAAGAGGATGGGTAAAGGACTTTGTTAGCCAAGATAATAATGGATTAACCTTGCTGTTTTCATCTTTTGGATTCAAACATGGCATTCCACTGGATGCAGATTTTGTTTTTGATGTTCGATCGTTGCCTAATCCTCACTACGATCCCATTTTAAGACCGTTAACAGGAAGGGATGCGCCTGTTAAAGAGTTTCTTGATAAACATGAAATTGTTCATCAAATGTACCAAGACATTAGTCAATTTATATCAAAATGGCTACCCAGTTTCGTCAGGGATAACAGGAGCTACCTCACAGTTGCAATAGGATGCACTGGGGGCCAACACCGCTCGGTTTACTTGGTTGAAGAACTTGGTAAGGAATTTTCTAATGGGGAGCAGAAAGTTTTAATACGCCACCGAGAATTGGAAATAATTTGAAGACAACAATTCAAGTTAGCATGCTAGATTTTTGTATCCAGATTATCTCAATACTTTTACTGATTAAATTCATATAGAAACATAAATGTAAGCAGAGGGAATCAATGATTGGTATATTAATTATATCGCACCAAAATTTAGGGGAAAGTTTGATAAATAGTGCAACCCATGTCATGGGTGAATGTCCTCCGTTATTAAAACATCTTGGCGTAGAAACAAATGACGATCCAGTAGAAGTCCTGCAAATCGCGAAAGAACTGGTCAATGAACTGGATAAGGGTGACGGGGTATTAATACTTTCCGACATTTACGGTGCCACTCCTTGCAACATTGTTACAAAACTTATGAATCCCGGTCATGTTGAAGGTGTTGCCGGAGTCAATTTACCGATGTTAGTTAGGGCGTTAACTTACCGAAACGGTGATATAAAAGATCTCGCTTTGAAAGCTCTAAGCGGTGGCCGAGATGGTGTGATTCATTTTACGGAAGAAGCGTGCAAAGGTAACAGGCATGATTAAGCATGAAATAGAAATCATAAATAAACTTGGCCTTCATGCTCGTGCTTCCACTAAATTAACACAGACTGCAAGTCAGTATTCATGTGAAATATGGATTGAAAGAAATGGCCGGCGAGTGAATGCAAAAAGTATTATGGGCGTGATGATGTTGGCCGCAAGCAAAGGTAGCAAGGTTATCCTGGAAACAAATGGAGCAGACGAGATACCGGCTTTAGATGCGCTAATCAATTTAATTAATTCACGTTTTGGTGAGCCGGAATAATGAGTTTCAGCATGCATGGAGTTGGGGTATCAGGGGGCATTGCCATAGGGCATGCGCATCTTGTATCTCACGCCCTGCTTGAAGTTGTTCAATATAAAGTTCCCAAAAACCTTATAAAACAGGAAATCGCTCGGTTTAAGGAGGCAGTCTCAACAGTAAGAGATGACCTTGAATCCGTTCGCAGCCAATTACCAGCGAAAGCACCAGCAGAACTGGCTGCTTTTGTAAGTACGCACCTAATGCTTCTCGCAGACCACACTCTATCTGAAATGCCTATCAGGATCATCGAATCCGAATCATGCAATGCAGAATGGGCTCTTAAACAACAGATGGAAAATATTGTCTCCCAATTCGATGAGATCGAGGATGATTACCTAAGGGAGCGAAAACACGATGTAGTGCAAGTGGTGGAGCGTGTCATAAAGGTTTTGCTTGGCCATCCTAGCCAAGTTGCAATTCAAGAGCAGGAAAAAGCGATTATTCTAGTCGCTTACGATATATCACCCGCGGATGCAATTCAGTTTAAGCAACATCAATTCGCTGCATTCATTACTGACGTTGGTGGCGCCACTTCACATACTGCAATTTTAGCTCGTAGCTTAAGTATTCCTTCTATAGTCGCGTTGCAACGAGCACGTTCCTTGATACGTGATGGTGAACTGGTAATCGTCGATGGAAACCAAGGTGTCGTGATTGTTAATCCCGACAAAGATACCCTTTCAGAATATAAGCTAAAGCAAGAACAATGGGAAATTGAAAAGCAGAAATTAAAACGAATTAAATTGACCAAAGCGGTAACTTTGGATGGAACTCAGGTCGAATTGCATGCAAATATTGAGGTTCCTGAGGACGTTGTAAACGTTAAATCTGTAGGGGCAACTGGTGTCGGCCTATACCGAACCGAGTTTCTTTTCATGAATCGACGGGAAATGCCTGATGAGGAAGAGCAATTTCTAGCTTATAAGAACGTCGCTGAAGCCATGGACGGTTTGCCAGTTACAATTCGTACGCTCGATTTAGGAGCCGATAAAGAAATCAATCCTGATAACGCTAGAACTTGCACAAACCCAGCACTTGGATTAAGAGCCATAAGATTTTGTCTTTCTGAGCCACAAATGTTTCATCTTCAATTAAGGGCATTATTACGGGCATCGCACTACGGGAATATCAAAATTCTTATCCCAATGCTTTCATCTATCTATGAACTCAGGCAAACAATGACATTGCTGGATAAGGCAAAAAAAAGCTTGATCCAAGAAAACCAGCCGTTCCAAAAAGACATTAAGGTTGGAGGAATGATTGAAATACCTGCGGCGGCTCTCTGTGCGGAGGCATTCGCAAGGGAATTGGACTTCTTGTCAATTGGAACAAATGACTTGATTCAGTATTCGCTTGCAATTGATCGTACTGACGATACTGTTTCGCATTTATACAACCCTATACACCCAGCAATCATACAACTGGTAGAAATGACCATTCGAGCAGGTCAAAAATTAAATAAGCCTGTCTCAGTATGTGGTGAAATGGCAGGGGATGTAAAACTTACTCGTTTGCTACTAGGTCTGGGCTTACGTAATTTCTCAATGCACCCTTCCAATATATTAACGGTTAAGAAGCAAGTGCTTCAGACCGATCTTCCAAAGCTGCTTCCGATCGCAAAGAAGATCATCTCATCACAAGATAGTGAGAGAATTGAACCTTTACTGGAAAAAATGAATCTCTTGTAATAACTGGAATGATATGTCAGATATAGAAAACATTAGTGCAGATGATAAGAACTTAGCTGTTATTGCCCATTTGGGTGGAACAATGTTTAGTATATTCCCAAGTTTATTAATTTGGCTTACTTCTCGTCGCAGCAATATTTTTGTATCTGAGCAAGCACGTGAAGCATTAAATTTCCAGATAACCTTGATAATTTTATATTTTATAGCTTACGTTTTAACTTTCGTACTGATTGGATTCGTTTTAATTGGGATTTTATGGTTTGCCAATATAGTGCTTTGTATTTTCGGAGCGATTTCGAGTAGCAAAGCAGAAACCTATCGATACCCTCTGACTTTACGTTTAATAAATTAAGGAATTCTAATTGTCTTCAAATTCTACTTTGCCTAATCCGCTTCTTTGCTTCGACGGATTACCTAAATTTAATGAAATCTCTCCTGAGCATGTTACCCCAGCAATGGATGAACTATTGAATCATGCGAGGAATGAAATTGAATCCCTGGCAAAATCGGATTCAAATCCAAACTGGGAGAACTTTTTGGTTAAATTAGAGGATATGCAAGAGAAGATTTCTCGAACCTGGTCCCAAGTTGGTCATCTTAATTCCGTTGTTAACACGCCGGAATTAAGAGAAGCATACAATATCAATCTACCCAAGCTAACTGATTTCTTCAGTGACTTATCCCAAGACGAACGGTTATACAGTAAATACAAGGAACTTAGAAATAGCAAAGCGTTTGATTTGTTGACTAGCTCACAGAAAAAGATAGTTGAAAATGAACTTCGTGATTTTCGCTTAGGAGGTGCCGAATTACCATCCGATAAAAAGTTACGCTTTAAGCAGATACAGGAAGATCTCTCCAGACTCAGCACAAAGTTTGAAGAGAATTTACTAGATACAATTAATAATTATGCGATATATATCGAGAATAAGGCCGATCTGGAAGGTTTACCTGATGATAGCCTTCAAGCTGCAAGCGATTCAGCGAAAGAAGAGAATAAGACAGGGTATAAATTTACTCTCCATTCTCCATCCTACATGCCTGTCCTTCAATATTGTGGTAATCGCAATTTACGGGAAACACTATATCGTGCATATGCCACTCGTGCTTCGGAGTTTGGTAATCCAGATTTAGATAACTCATCACTGATTAGTGACATCCTGAAACTTAAATCTGAAGAAGCACAGTTACTTGGCTATAAGAATTATGCAGAGGTTTCATTAGCCTCCAAAATGGCCAATACACCTGGTGAAGTTATTTCCTTTCTCGACACAGTTGCAAAAAAGGCACGCCCTTTTGCAATTTCCGACATGCAAGAACTCACCGCATTTTCAAAACAACTTGGTCTTGCGCAGATGGAAGCCTGGGATGTTGCATACGTTTCCGAAAAACTCAGAGAGCAAAAATATTCGTTTTCGGATCAAGAAGTTAAAAAATATTTCCCGGAACAACAAGTTCTTAAGGGATTGTTCAAAGTTATCGAAACCATTTTTTGTGTCCAGATAAAGATATCCCATGCACAAACATGGCATCAAGATGTTAAATTTTTCGAGATAACCAATTCAGACGGATCACTTGTTGGACAATTTTATCTGGATTTGTATGCCAGAAACAATAAACGGGGTGGTGCATGGATGGATGAAGCAATCACCCGAAGAAAAAAAACCAACACGCTCGACTACCCTGTCGCTTTCCTAACCTGTAACTTCTCACCTCCAATCGGAGACAAGCAGGCTTTATTTACACATGATGAAGTTATCACCCTCTTCCACGAATTTGGACATGGCTTGCACCATATGCTGACACAAGTTGATGAATACAGCGTTTCCGGAATCAAAGGTGTGGAATGGGATGCAGTTGAACTACCCAGCCAGTTTATGGAAAATTACTGTTGGGAATGGGAAGTACTTAAACATATGACTAAACATGTCGAGACAGGTGAAAATCTCCCCCGTCATCTGTTCGACAAGATGGTAGCTGCAAAAAACTTTCAAGCAGGCATGCAAACCTTACGGCAAGTAGAATTTGCATTATTCGATATGCGTTTGCATTCAGAATTTGATCCGTTTGGTAAAAAAACGGTTACCGATTTGATTGAAGAAGTGAGAGATGAGATTTCCGTTATCAGACCTCCTAAATGGAATAGATTTCCTAATAGCTTTTCCCATATATTTGCAGGCGGTTATGCTGCCGGCTATTACAGTTATAAATGGGCAGAGGTTTTATCAGCAGACGCATACAGCATGTTCGAAGAAAATGGCGTACTTTCTCCCGAAATCGGTCATCGATTCTGGCGTGAAATTCTTTCAAAAGGAGGCTCCCGCCCTGCCCTCGAATCTTTTGTAGCGTTTCGTGGACGAGATCCAAGCATCGATGCACTTCTAAGACACAATGGGATGTTTTCTTAAGTGACTATGAAGTTAGCAACCTGGAATGTTAACTCACTCAATGTTCGGCTTCCCCATGTCCTTGATTGGCTCACGTCCAACAAACCGGATGTGCTATGCCTTCAAGAAACCAAACTTGAAGATTTTAAATTTCCGTACGAAGCAATTGCTGAAGCAGGTTACCACTCCGTACATAGCGGTCAAAAGACATACAATGGGGTAGCGATACTGAGTCTTGCACCAGCAGAGGATGTAACATTCGGCATAACAAATTTTATAGACCATCAAAAAAGGGTCATCTCAGCAACTGTGGACTCAAAAAGGATAGTTTGCGCTTACTTTCCAAATGGACAAAGTGTCGATTCTGATAAGTACATTTATAAATTAAGATGGATACAGGCGCTTCATGATTGGTTATCAAAAGAATTAAAGAACCATTCTGAGCTAGTGCTGTTGGGTGATTTCAATATTGCGCCCGAAGACAAAGATTGTTATGACCCTGTAGGATGGAAAGATCAGGTCCTAGTAAGCCAACAAGAAAGAAAAGCATTCAAAGAATTTGAGGCTCTTGGACTGGTTGATACTTTCAGACTTTTTGAACAAACTGATTCCAGTTTCTCTTGGTGGGATTACAGGATGGGCGCTTTTAGAAGGAACATGGGTTTGCGTATCGATCATATACTGGTTAGTCAGGCTCTGAAAAATTCTTGCAGGGCAAGCTATATCGACAAAGAGCCAAGAAAGCTCGAAAGACCAAGTGATCATGCACCTGTAGTGCTGGAACTTGAATAGCTTGTTTATTAGCACTCACTTTGAATACAATGACTGATTTCATTGATCTTCCAATAGCGGCATGGAAAGAAGATGGGAAGGATCGCTCGGTACTTTGGATATCCGATTCAAACCTATCCGCGCCTAAGCATATTATTCCTGTAGACGACACATTAAATGCTGATGATGCTTATAATCTTGCATGTGAAGGACGTGCCCTTTTATGGCGCAGTGATTTCCAAAATGCCAAACAATTGCTTCATGCAATGTCACGTAGAATAGATAAGTCCCTGACAAAGCGAAAATCTACAAAAAACTCCCCTTCCCCGTCTGAAACTTTTCATCTTCACAGACTCGCACAATTACAACGAGCCAGGACATTAAATAGCCTACTAATTCTTGTAGAGAATGACTATAAAATTCCATTAAGCAGGTCTCCAAATGCAGCCGAAGCGATTCGTGAAGCCCACCCGGATATCAATCGACCCTTTTTGATATCTTTACGCGAACTACTTGGACTTATAGGTGCTCATGAATGGAGAAAGAAGGGCGTAAAGATACCCGCTTTAAATGACTTCATCTATCCACATTATGGGGTTTTTTCCCCAAATCGTGGAGAGTATATCGACCTTGTGGCCAATGCATCGATACCCTCCTTTGATTTAGCATTTGATATTGGAACCGGTACTGGGGTACTTGCTGCAATCATGGCAAAACGAGGGGTAAGGAAAATTATTGCAACAGAACTTGATTCACGTGCAATAAGTTGTGCATCTGATAACTTCTGTCGATTAAAAATAGACCATCAAATTGATCTAATCCAGACGGATATGTTCCCTGCGGGTAAAGCACCTCTTGTCGTTTGCAACCCACCTTGGATACCAGCCAAACCTAGCTCCAGTATTGAACATGCAATATACGACCCAAAAAGTAAAATGTTATGGGGATTCATCGAGAAATTAGCCAACCATCTGACTCAAGAAGGTGAGGGATGGCTTTTGTTATCGGATCTTGCTGAACATTTGAATCTAAGGACCCGTGAAGAACTACTATTTAAGATTCAGAATTCTGGACTGAGGGTAGTAGATAGGATTGACATCAAACCAAACCATCCAAAATCGAGAGACCAGTCCGACCCTCTCTATCATGCAAGGATTCTAGAAGTTACATCCTTGTGGAAACTCAGGATTGCCAATTGAAAATTGCTATTTGGTTTTAATACCCAATTGTTTCAGTTTCCTATATAAATGGGTTCTCTCAAGTTCAACTATCTCAGCAACCTTGCTCATATTCTTACCCGATTTGGCGATATGATGCTCAAAATAAAGTTTTTCGAACTGATCTCTAGCTTCTCGCAAGGGCAAATCCAGATTCAAAGAAGGATTCTTAAATGCATCGTTGGATGAGTCAGTGGGATTATGAAACGGCTTAAATTGGTCTATCACCCGAGTAACATCAGAAAGTGTTATTTTTTCACCCAGACTGGTTAGCATCAGGTTTCTTACTATACTTTCCAACTGAGCTAAATTTCCTGGCCATTCGGCGTTTCGTAAGGCATTAAGAGCCGCCACTTCAAATTCACGATACGGTGCTTCGCTAGTTTCAACTAACAAAAGTGCCATTGCTCTTGCCAGTTCGGGTATGTCCTCACGATGATCTGCAAGCGGCGGAATTCTTAAAGTACTTACTGAAAGCGCCTGAAGCAGAGAATGGTCAAACAAACCTTTTTCAACATACTGTGGAAGTGAAACTGAAGTTCCGCATACAATCCTTACGTCAAACTTATCTGCCTGGGAAATCAATACAAGCAAGCCCCTTTGTTCAGCTTTATTAAGTTCACTGACCTCTGGAATAAACAAAATACCTTCCTGAAGATTTTCAAGAAGCTCAATTGGAGTATGGGCAAGTTTGTCGTTCTCGACTAATTTCAGCCAAGGCGTATTACTTTTATGGATAAACTTGGCACAAAGCTCTGTTCCACTTCCCTTTTCCCCAATAAGCAACAAAGGAGATAGACGCTGGGATAGCTGATCCAGACGTTGACGTAATTCTGTTATCACAGCGCTTTTACCTAAGTTCAGAAGACTCATGTCTGACTTAGGCAACTGTTCACCATGCTTAAGTGCCGCAGATACTGTTTTTAAAAGTTTTTGTAATGCAATGGGCTTTTCTAGGAAATCGAAGGCGCCAACTCTAGTCGCCTCAATTGCGGTATCGATCGTTCCATGACCTGACATCATTACAACTGGCATGGTCAACATCCCACCATTGTTCCATTCTTTTAAAAGCGTGATCCCATCGCAATCAGGCATCCAAATATCCAACAGGACGAGATCAGGACGTGTCTGCAGTCTCCATGAACGGGCCTCAGCAGCATTCTCTGCCAATCTAACGTGATACCCTTCGTCTTGTAAAATATCACTAAGCAACTCACGAATGCCGATTTCGTCATCAACAACGAGAATTTGTCTGGCTGTCATACTTATTTATCTACCTTTTTCTTTTGACGTTATTACAGGCAATGTAACGATGACGGAGGCACCGTCTTGACCCAGGTTTTCAATCCTTATACTTCCCTTGTGTTCTTCTATCATCTTTTTGACAATCGCCAATCCAAGTCCAGTACCATGACGTTTTGTCGTTACGTAAGGCTCAAAAGCGCGTGAAATAATATCTATTGGAAAACCATCTCCATTGTCACTCACACTAAATATTATCTCGTTATTCTTTTTTGATGTGTTTACAGTAATCATTCCACCATTTCGTCCTTCTAGCGCATCTTGCGAATTCTGAAGTAAATTGTGCAGCACCTGCCTTAGCATGGTTGCATCACCTTCAACATGAGGAAGGTTCTCTGAAAGCTGAGTTCGAATACTCACACCTGCGGGATCATATAATTCTAAAACATCTAGAATTAGCTGATTCAAATCGAGTTCTCTTAAGTTGAGTGTTGGAGCACGAGCATACTCACTAAACTCATTGACCATAGTTTTCATCGCACCAACTTGAGCCACTATTGTATCTGTTGCTCTCTTTAAGATCGCCCGGTCTGAGGATTCTAGCTTTTCAGATAACTTATGTTCAAGTCTTTCAGCTGACAACTGAATCGGAGTCAGGGGATTCTTAATCTCGTGGGCTAACCGTCTGGCAACCTCTCCCCAAGCTGCATCACGTTGTGCTTGCACCATAGCAGTAATATCATCAAAAACTATCAAATATCCGCTATCTGCGCTATAGGGTAGTCTGGTACCCCTTATCAGAACCGTTCTTTTACCCTGTGCTGTAACGATTTCCATTTGCTCTTGCCATTCACCATGTTCTGAACTGTTAAAATGCATGAGTATGGTATCAACGAATAATTTTAGAGATTCGTACTCTCGCCCAAGATATTCGAACGGCAAACCTGCAAAGTGACCCAACGTGACGCCTAAAATATTGGTTGCTGCAAAATTATTCGTTCTCAATTCAGCTTTGTCATTCAGTGCCAGAACTCCTGAGGACAAATGAGCCAATATCGTTTCAAGGTAGCCGCGAGCAGCTTCCACCCTAGATCTATTTCTTTCAGCCGCCTGTGTGGCATCTCCAAGTTGCCTTGTCATGCTATTGAAGGACTGAACTAGAACCCCGAGCTCATCGTTCCCATGAACCGGCAAAACAGTATCGTAATCGCCACGCGCAATTGCGCGTGTGCCCTCAGCAAGCACGCCTAAAGGGGCAGATAGCCGACGACTAAGAACAAACGCAACAGAAACTGCTGAAAGCATGGCAAGCATAAGGACCAATGTCAGCGTTAAAGAAAACACTTCCTTTAGCGACTCTCTGCTCAATGATAATTCTTGGTAATCCTGATATACCGACTGAACCGCTTCAGCTGTGCTAGATAAGGCCTTTGGAACGGGCTGCAATAACTGAAGAATCCTGATCTCACCAGAAAGATCATTGTTATTTATTGGTGCAAGCACACGCAGGTACAGTCCCTTTCCATTTATAGGTTCTATGACACCGTAAACATGCAGCCTTGCCTGACGCAGTTGTGGTATGCTCGGAAGCTCCGGTAAGAAGCTGGAAGAATCATTGCTCGAAAAAGCCAGGATTCTACCTTGTCCAGTAAGCAACACAACGTCCTGCAAGCCGGCCTTTTCCCTCAAATCATTAAGTAAATTTAATTGCGAGTTATTAGGCTGGATTGCTAGGTTCAATGCCATAGCTTCCCCTTTTTGCTTGATATCAGTCAACATGATATCAAGCGCACTCTGACCTAAGCGTAACCCCCCCTCAAGGGCAGCCTCCACCTTTACGTTAAACCAAGATTCAATTGATCTGGTAAGGAAGTTTACCGATACGGTATATACGATCAAACCTGGAATAATTGCCATCAAAGCAAATGCACCCAATAATCTCAGCGTGAGCCTGCTTCCTATGGCCTTTGCCCGCATCTGTTGGAACAAACGCCAAAGCTGGACACATATTAAGAAGATAAGCGCTGCAGCCAATGCCAGATTCAGCGCTAGAAGCAGTTTGTAATGGTTGCCAAAAGCAGCACCATTTGTACTTGCGTGAGAAAGGAGGTAAAGAAGTATTACACCTAATAACGCACTAATGAAAACTACATATCTCATTTATTTTCTAAAATAGGAATCCAACGGTAACGTTGAGATACCATTTCCCACTCTTCAGACCCAATAGCTTCTACTTGCAAGGGTTTTGGTAATTGAGATTGATCCAGCCGGATTCTTAAAACAGCCGCAAAATTCTCACCCTTCTTAATTAATGACTGATCAAGGACTTGCCAATCCCGAACTCGTGAAAGCTCTTCTTTTGCTTGCTGGAATGTCGGAAAAGACTGCTGATGCGTGCCCCTTATCACCAAATATTGTCGAGATAACGCATGATAGCTAAGAGTTATAGGTTGACTAAGAGTTACCACCTCGTCATCAAACCAGTATTTTCGTGGTGAAACAACCTGGAACTCGAGTATAAAAGTGAGAGGTACGCCTTTACTTAGAGCATCCTCGACATTAGGGTTGAAATTAATGTCTATATCAGCATTTAGAAAATAATAATCTTGCTCTAGGACAAGATCTGCCGTCTTGATATGCAGGGAACTTGATTCAGCGTAAGTGTACGTTGAATAAATCAATACCATCAAGGAAAAAAACAAATTTACAAAAAAAGTTATCCTATTTTTTTTGTAGCAAGTTGTAATAGAAACCATCATGCTTTGCAGTCGGTAGTATTTGTCCATTATCTATATTTACTAACGTATTCAGATTAAGTGGGATTTGCTCAGCATCGTTGTGCGTTTGTAAAAATTTTTCAATTTGGTTCAGATTTTCTTCTTTAAAAATTGAACATGTTACGTAAAGTAATTTACCACCCTTTCTCAATAGTCGCCACAAACTTGGCAAAATCAGTTCCTGTTGTTTTGTAAATGAGACAATGTCATCTTCCCGTCGAAGCCACTTTATATCAACATGACGCCTGACTATGCCCGATGCAGTACATGGCACATCAGCCAAGATTCGATCAAATTGCTTTCCATCCCACCAGGCTTCCGGAGTCGATGCATCCCCAACCAAAAGCCTGGCATTTAAGTTTAGTCTTCTGAGATTACTCTCGACTTTGCTTAATCTAGCTTGGTCATTATCTATGGCTAACAAATCCACATCGGCCATCTCAAGTATATGACCAGTTTTTCCACCTGGAGCACTGCACGCGTCAAGCACCCTGGCTCCTTCAGTCAGGTCCAGCAATTGGGCTGCAAACTGGGCACCATAATCCTGCACGGAAAAATCGCCCTCGAAAAAGCCAGGGATTTTTTCGACTGGCAGTGCTTTCAAAAGTGTCACTGCAAATTCGTCAATTTTTTCTGCCTCAATATTGTTTTCTTTAAGAATGCTGATAAATTCATCAGCATTCATTTGACGGCGGTTGACCCTTAGAGTCATTGGCGGATGTTGATTACCAGCTACCAAGATAGATTCCCAACTAAATGGGTACTGTTCCTTGACCTTTGAAATCCACCATGGCTGGTAAGAATACTTTGTAATATCCGAATGCGGCAAAGTATCGTTAAGTTCTTTTTTATTTCTAATAAAGTTTCTCAGGACACCGTTAATCAAAGCCTTTGCCCAAGGGCATTTGGATTTTGAAACTGCATTAACGGCTTGATTGACTATAGTATGATTTTCCGCTCGACCATATTCTAGCTGGTATAAGGCCACTAGAAGAAGACATCTCAAAAATTCGTCCTGTATAGGTCTTTCAAGCAACCTACCAAGTATCGCATCTAGGTTTCCCAGAAATCTAAGGGTTCCATAACTGAGGTCCTGAGCTACAGCACGTTGCTGATATGTCATTTTGGGATAACCCTCAAAAACCTTTGACAAACTCGAAGTCAGATTTCGGCCTGAAAAGACTAGTTCTATTGATTCTGCCGCTATAAGTTGGGAAATATACATTAGCTCTCTATGAAATTTTATCCAATAATCCTTATTGTCTTTCTTGATCAAACCATAACAAGACAACATCATTACAATAAATTATGGGAGACATAAGACCTATACAGAGATTGTATCTCAAGGGAAAGAAGACCTATCCAATCTTTTGGCCTAATTTCAAAGGGCGGCCAGCCAGGAACTCGCTTGCTTTAAGCCTTCTGCCCCCAGGCATTTGAATTTCCTGAAGCAAAAGCAGCCCTTCACCACAACCAACTAGCAGCATGTCGTCGACATTATGTAAGACTCCTGGCAAACCCTTGCCATCTTTGGCTGAAGCCATCCATATTCGACAAATTTCACCCTCAATGACTGTAGTTGCAACTGGAAATGGGTTAAAGGCCCGGACCTGCCTTGACAATTCAACCGCGCTCTTTGTCCAATCCAGCAAAGCTTCCGATTTTTGCAGTTTCTCAGCGTAGGTCACCTTTGACTCATCTTGTGGAATCGATTCAATATTTCCTCTTTCCGCTAAAACGTTTATTACCGCCAGCATCAAATCTGCCCCGATTAGGGCCAATTTATCATGTAGGGTTTGAGCAGTGTCATCAGAGCCAATCGGTATGGCCGATTTCATAACCATGTCACCTGCATCCAGAGCAGGCACTACTTTCATAATTGTCACACCAGTTTCAGCATCCCCCGCTAGTATTGATCGTTGGATCGGAGCGGCGCCTCGCCATCTAGGCAATAATGATGCATGGACATTATAGCAACCGAATTTTGGCATATCTAAAACTTGCTTTGGAATAATCAATCCATAGGCTGCTACCACCATCATGTCTGAATTTGTCTCAGATAGAAGCCTCTGAGTAATTTCATCTTTTAACGATTCAGATTGCAAAACAGGAATGTTATGTTCGACTGCCAACAGCTTGACGGGTGGCGATTTAAGCTTCATGCCCCTCCCTGAAGGTCGATCAGGTTGAGTTAGCACCAAACAAACCTCGTGATTTGAATCGATGATTTTTTTTAATATGGAAGCCGCAAAATCAGGTGTGCCTGCAAAAATTATTTTTAATTTTCTCATTGTTTTTGAATATTATCTTCCACGAACTCTCTTTTGCATCTTATTTTTAATGCGAGATTGTTTTAAAGGCGATAAATATTGTACAAAAACCTTACCTAGCAAATGATCAATTTCATGTTGAATACAAACTGAGAGTATACCTTCAGCCTCAATTACGAAAACATTACCATCCCTATCCAGGGCTTCAACAATAATCTTCTCTGCCCGAGTCACCTGCTCGTAAATACCCGGTACCGACAAACACCCCTCTTCAAATTCACGTGACCCAATACTAGCCTTAACTGTCGGATTGATAAAAACCTGAAGTCTGTTTTTATCTTCACTTACATCAATAACTATAATTTGTAGGTGAACATCAACCTGAGTTGCGGCTAAACCTATTCCTGGAGCCTGATACATAGTCTCCGCCATATCGTCGACAAGTCGCTGTATCGCCTTGTTTACCTCCTTAACAGGTTTGGCGACAGTATACAAACGAGGGTCAGGATAATTAAGTATATTTAAAATTGCCATAAAAGCTTGATTGTTGAATGAATTACATGCAAAATTTAATGCAACTTCGCGGATACATTTTTTCCGCTACACACCGAGGTCATAACTATGATTCGCTACATTATAACGCTGCTTGGGTTTTGTTGTCTTTCCGCTTATGCAGCAAATAACAATATTGAATTACAATCCGATCATCCAGATCGTTATGTTGTGGTTAAAGGCGACACCCTTTGGGGCATTTCCGGAAAGTTTCTCAAGAACCCCTGGCAGTGGCCATCCATATGGAAAATGAATAAGGCGGAAATTAAGAACCCAAATCTTATATATCCCGGTGATCTGATAGTACTTGATACTTCTGGCAGTCAACCCGAATTGCGTTTACTTCGAGAAACGGTAACCCTTAACCCTGGCGTTCGTGAAGAGCCCCTTGATAAGGAGGCGATTCCCACAATCGCACCAAGTATCATTGCACCTTTCCTTAGCAGACCGCTAGTCATCGAGGAAAATGCCCTCAACTCTGCTCCAACTATTATTGCTGGCCCGGAGAACAGATTAGCATTGGCTACCAATAGTCGAGTCTACATTGACAAAATTGATGAATCTCAAGGTGCTAACTGGCATATTTACCGTCCAGGAAAGCCACTGGTTGATCCCGACAACAGGAAAATACTTGGTATCGAAGCAAACTACCTCGGAGATGCTCGCGTCTTAAAGTATGGCCAACCTGCAACTGTCACGATTATAAGTGCAAAAGAAGAGATTTTCACCAAGGATAAGCTGGTTGCCATACCTGAAAATATCCAGTCAAATTTTGTGCCCCATGCGCCAACGTTTCCAATAACAGGAAAAATAATTTCCATTTATGGTGGTCTTGCCGAGACTGGAAAAGATTCTATTATTACCATCAATCACGGAAAAAATGATGGTTTGGAGGAGGGGCATGTTTTAAGTATCAACCGACTAGGATTCTACATAAGCAAAGATCCTGACAAAAAAACCAAGGATGAAAAGTTTAGAATACCTGAGCTTCAATCTAAGGACAAAGAACCGAAGGTTGAGAAGTATGATCCAAAAGAAGATCCTGCTAATAATCCCGAATTGCTTCAACTTCCTAGCGAAAGGGTGGGGCTTTTGATGATTTTCAAAGTTTTTGATCAGGTATCTTACGCACTCGTTGTTCAGGCTAATGAACCCATCAATGACACTGATATCGTTCAGACTCCTAATTAAGGGCTTAAATTCAAGTTGGTTAGTGGTATCACCAATCGATTGGAATAAGATTTCAAAAAGATTGAATTCGAATGGCTAGACTTGCTTGACGAATTCAAGCCTTTCAGCCATGCTGTAAACGTTGGAATTTGGTTCCGCGTATAGGATACGCAAATCAAGCTTTCCATCATTTCAGCTAATCTGAAACTTGATTGGGGAATCTATGTTCGAAGTCTTGGTATACATGTTTGAAAATTACTTTGAAGCAGATGTTCGTCCTGATACGCAAACACTAGCACAAGAGTTGTTTGCGGCTGGTTTTGACAGTGACGATATCAATGTTGCTTTTGATTGGTTTACCACTCTCGAAAAAATGACTGAACAAGCCAGTTTTTCTAATAACACCACGAGTCATAGTTTCAGAATCTACTCTCCCCTTGAAACTCAGAAAATAAGTGGTGAGAGCTTGAGTTTTATAATGTTTTTGGAACAAGCTCATGTCTTAAATGCCATCCAAAGAGAATTAGTAGTCGACAGGGCAATGGCATTGCCACAAACAGATGTTGGCATTGAAGAGACGCGATGGATTGTTCTTATGGCTCTCTGGAAACAAGGCAACACCAAAGACTATCTATTTGTTGAAGACGCGATGTTCGGTGACAGCAGCCCTACTTTACATTGAATAACGCTAGATGGATTATCACTTCTAACGCTTACTGATTCCCAATCTTTCAGCGATTGATGTGATAATCTTACTTTGATTCAGTGTGTAGAAGTGCAGTCCAGGCGCCCCATTCGCCAATAAATTCTCGCATAGGGAAGTGACAACATCTAGTCCAAAAGCTCTTAAAGAAGTGATGTCATCGCTATAGTCCTGCAACCTCAACCTTAACCACCGTGGAATCTCTGCTCCGCATACATTAGAAAATCGTGCCAGCTGGGTAATATTGTATATAGGCATGACTCCGGGGATGATTGGAATCTGAATATCCATCGCGTGGCACTGATCCATAAATCGGAAATATGCATCAGCATTATAGAAATACTGGGTTATTGCTTCGTTTGCGCCTGCATCCACCTTACCTTTGAAATGACGTATATCCGAGGATGGTGATTGAGATTCCGGATGAAATTCTGGGTAGGCGGCAACATCTATATGAAACCAATCACCCGTCTTTTCACGTATAAACCCAACAAGTTCATTTGCATGAGCAAATTCACCCAAACTGACTTCCCCGGATGGCAAATCTCCTCTTAACGCAACGACACGCCTTATATTGTTATTTCTGTATACTTCGAGCAAATCCAGAATTTCTGACTTACTAGAAGAAATACATGATATATGAGGTGCTGCATCAAAACCTTCTTTATGTATTTCAAAAACAGCATCCATTGTTCTATCTCGAGTCGAACCACCGGCCCCAAAAGTGACAGAAAAGAATTTAGGATCAAACCGTGAAAGCTCTTTCCTTGTTTCACGCAGTTTTTCAATTCCCTCCTCGGTTTTCGGGGGGAAGAATTCAAAGCTAATCATAGGGTTATTCATAAATTATGATTCATTGTAAGTGATCAATTTGAAGGCACCAAGGTACTGAAGGCCCACGAAATTAGGCTATAAAGAAAAGCACCCAATATCCCTGACATCATATTCTGAACATGGAACCCATGTAAAATATGCCCTACTAAAAAGAAAAGGAACCCATTGATAACAAATATAAAAAGTCCTAATGTCAATATAGTAACAGGTAAAGTAAGTACAATCAGAAACGGCTTTATAAGCATATTGACGAGTCCGATGATTGCAGCTGCCACCAAGGCTGCTGCAAAACCATCTACCCTTATCGAAGGCATTAAATAACCTACCGCTATTAAAGCAACCGCATTAAATAACCAAATTATCAGAAATCGCATAGGATGCCCCTAAAGCCAGAAATCAACCCAGAAAAGAAACCAAGCAATCAAAAAAGCCCTTGATATAATCATCAACTAATAACGGTAACTGTCTGGTTTGAATGGTCCATTAACGGAAACACCAATATATTCAGCCTGCTTTTTCGTTAGTTTAGTCAATTGCGCATTCAGTTTCTTTAGTTGCAAAATTGCCACTTTTTCATCGAGGTGTTTTGGCAATGTATATACCCCAACAGGGTAATTAGCTGTATTGGTAAAAAGCTCGATCTGGGCAATTGTTTGATTTGCAAAAGACGAACTCATCACGTAACTTGGATGACCTGTACCGCAACCCAAATTAACCAATCGCCCCTTTGCCAGCAAAATTATACGTTTCCCATCAGGGAAAATTACGTGATCTACCTGAGGTTTAATTTCGTCCCATTGATATGATTCCAGAGAAGCCACATCGATTTCATTATCGAAATGACCAATATTGCAGACGATGGCCTGATCTTTCATTTTTGCCATATGATCATGAGTTATAACGTGAAAATTACCGGTTGCAGTTACGAAGATATCCGCGTGCTGGCAAGCATAGTCCATTGTTACGACTCGATAACCTTCCATTGCAGCCTGCAAAGCACAAATTGGATCAATTTCAGTAACCCATACCTGGGCAGATAACGCTCTTAAAGCTTGCGCGGATCCCTTCCCTACGTCACCATACCCTGCAACAACTGCAACTTTTCCTGCAATCATGACGTCTGTGGCGCGTTTGATACCGTCAACCAAGGATTCTCTGCATCCATATAAGTTGTCAAACTTGGATTTGGTCACAGAATCATTAACATTTATCGCAGGAAAAGCTAGTTTTCCTTCTTTATGCATTTGATAGAGTCTATGAACACCTGTCGTGGTTTCTTCAGTGACACCAATGATACTTGCCAGTCTAGTTGAGTACCAAGTTGGGTCAGTATTTAATTTGGATTTAATCGCATTGAATAAACATATCTCTTCTTCACTGGAAGGGGATTCCAGAATACTCAGGTCCTTTTCTGCCCTGGTTCCGAGATGTAACAATAAAGTAGCATCTCCACCATCATCCAGAATCATGTTGGAGTAACCACCATCTGCCCATTCAAAAATACGATGGGTATAATCCCAGTAATCTACCAAGGATTCCCCTTTAATAGCAAAAACAGGTATCCCCGAAGCAGCGATCGCTGCCGCAGCATGATCCTGGGTTGAATAAATATTGCAGGAAGCCCAGCGCACCTCTGCTCCCAAGTCAACGAGCGTTTCAATTAAAACTGCTGTTTGGATGGTCATGTGCAACGATCCAGTAATCCTTGCTCCGTTGAGCGGTTGAGTTTTAGCGTATTCTTCTCGTATTGCCATTAAGCCAGGCATTTCGGTCTCAGCAATCGCTATTTCTTTTCGACCCCAATCGGCCAAATTTATATCAGCAATTATGTAATCTTTAATTTCAGCAACATTATTCATATGGATATCCTCAAATAATCGAAAACTGAACAGGGAATTTATTTTTGGCAGCGTTTGCTCACCCTTATATTCCGTGCTCGCACAGTCAAAAAGTGAACGCGGTTTGAAACTCTTTGAGCCTGGGAGTTTGTGAATAACTCTCGCAGCGTTCCTCAAGGCTTGGATTATATCGTTAAATAATTTTTATGCAAAAAACTATTTATTCTTTCCAAAGTTTATTTACATCCGTAACCCCCCAAACTACAGGGTCCTCATGGCCAGTAATTTTATCATTGACTTCTCTCTTTGATAAATCTATCAGTTCGGTCGGGATTCTGGTTCTTGATTTAGTCGAGAAAAAAACCTTAACCATTGGGGTAAGAAGGCTTTTGGAATTCTGATCGACCACAACTCCCAATCGCCCTGATTTTAAAATTACAGTTGAGCCTATAGGATAGATTCCAACACTCTTAACAAATGCCTTAAAAACATTAGTATCAAAATGATTAGTCCATTGAGCCATTCGTTGAAGCGAAACTCCAGGTTCCCAGCCTGCTTTGTAGGGCCTATTAGAGGTTATTGCATCGTAGACATCGCAAACTGCACCCATCTTCGCATAAAGCGAAATCTGATCCCCATTAAGTTTGTTTGGATAGCCTGTTCCATCAATTTTCTCATGATGATTGAGAACAACGTCCAAAGCGACCGGATCTGTAATGTTTCCTTCGAGCAGCATTGCATGTCCGTGTTCCGGATGCATTTTAATCAAATTAAACTCATTATCATTTAAGCTGCCTGGCTTATTAAGTATGTCTAGTGGAATTGCCGCCTTGCCTATGTCATGTAACAGACCAGCCAAGCCTGCCTGCTTAATCTCTCTTTCACTAAGATTTAACTCTCTGGCTAACGAGACCATGAGAGCACAGACTGCCACAGAATGCATATAGGTATAATCATCCTGAGACTTTAATCTTACTAGACTGATCAGGGCCCCTTCATTTCGGGAAACCGAAGATGAAATCTCCTCTACAAGTGGCATTGCAAATTCTGCACTAACGGCCTTCCCCATCCTGGCATCAGTAAACATCGAAACCACTGCTTCACGGGACTCACTAATAATTAGTTTTGCTCGTTCGTGCTCTTCTTCAATAGATATACGTTTTTGCACAGGCGCGTTAGGCTTTACCGAATCCTGTGTCTGTTGGTCTAATACAACTATGTTGGAATCGCTATTTTGAGAAATTTCAGCACTCTCAGACTCGACATCCAATCCTTTAGAAGTGTCAATTACCACTTCCTTTACTACACTGGACTTTAATTTTCTTAGTTCTGAAACATCTTGCAGTTTAAAAGCCTTCTTCCAAAAAGGATGGTCTATCCAAGGCCCTTTAAGCTCTTGGATAAACATTCCTAATCGAACCTTATCGGTTGAAATTGTCTTCAGCATAGTAAATTACGTGAAAATAATGACCATGATGAAATTGGACTAATTGAAGTAGAAACAATTAAGTTAGATTCCACCTTTTAATTGATTCACCTTATCACAGTTTTCCCATGTGAATTCCGGTTCATCACGACCAAAGTGACCATAAGCCGCTGTTTTGCTATAAATCGGCCTCAGCAAGTCAAGCATTTTAACGATTCCTTTTGGACGCAAATCAAAGTTATCAAGCACCAATTGAGTCAATACCTCATTGGATACCTTGCCGGTGCCATAAGTTTCAACCATAACACTTGTGGGACGTGCGACACCAATCGCATAAGAAACCTGAACTAGGCAACGAGAAGCCAATCCAGAAGCAACGATGTTCTTGGCGACATAACGTCCGGCATATGCAGCTGAGCGATCCACTTTTGATGGATCCTTTCCTGAAAAAGCTCCTCCCCCGTGTGGGGCAGCCCCACCGTAGGTATCAACAATAATTTTTCTACCTGTTAATCCACAATCACCTTGAGGACCACCAATAACAAAACGTCCCGTCGGATTAACCAAATACTTGATTTCACCTTTTATAAGATTTGCTGGCAAAGTGGGTTTAATGATCTCTTCGATAACGGCTTCCCTAATATCGTCCAAACTCATCTCTGGAGCATGCTGAGTGGATAATAGAACCGTATCGATTTTATGTGGCTTACCATCGATATACTGAATCGTGACCTGAGATTTTGCATCGGGCCTCAACCACGGCAAACGTCCATCCTTTCTTAGCGCTGATTGTCGTTCCATTAATCGATGCGAGAGCCAAATTGGCAATGGCATCAGTTGCGGAGTCTCATCACAGGCATACCCAAACATGAGACCCTGATCACCCGCACCCTGATCAAGAGGATCATCATTTGCATTGTCAACACCTTGGGCAATATCCGGTGACTGCTTGTCATAGGCAACTAAAACAGCACATCCTTTATAATCAATACCGTATTCGGTATTGTCATAACCAATCCGTTTAATGGCTTCGCGAGCAACTTTAATATAGTCAACGTTCGCTGTGGTCGTAATTTCCCCGGCCAAAACCACCAACCCAGTATTTGTAAGTGTTTCAGCTGCAACACGGGCCCCTGGATCCTGCGATAGAATTGCATCTAAAATGGAATCAGAAATTTGATCCGCAACCTTATCTGGGTGACCCTCTGAAACTGACTCTGATGTGAATAAATATTGATTCATAACCATTTCTCATTAATTGATTTTTTTCATTTAAAGAAGTTATCGTCGATTAATACTCATTACTTTAAAGATTTAAGAATTATCTTTACCAGCTGACTCGACCTTCTCGATTAATATAATAACACTTACTTAACATTTAATCTTTCGTGACTACCACGCTAAGCCTCATTAGCCTACAATATGTAGTATGGAAATTAAATTTACAAAAATGCAGGGGATAGGTAATGATTTTGTCATCATCGATGCCTACACCCAAAATATTTCTCTAAATGCCAATCAAATTCGAAAGATAGCAGATCGCCATTTTGGCATAGGATGCGATCAACTACTTTTAGTTGAAAAACCCACTGTTTCTGGTGCAGATTTCCGTTATCGGATTTTCAATGCCGATGGAGGAGAAGTCCAACAGTGCGGGAATGGTGCACGTTGCTTTGTCAGATTTGTGCACGATACCGGCTTGACTGAAGCGAATGAAATATCGGTAGAAACTGCCAGCGGAATTATCAAACCAAAGCTTGAAGACTCCGGTTTAGTAACAGTTGATATGGGCATACCGCAATTCGAACCCGATGATATCCCATTCATAACTGAAAAATACCAAACAACATACCATTTGCAACTTAATAATAAGACCATTGAGATTTCGGTCGTTTCTATGGGAAATCCTCATGCGGTTCAGATAGTTGACTCGATCGAGACGGCGCCCGTTGGGGTCGAAGGCCCTGAAATCGAGAATCATCCTCGTTTTCCAGAGCGGGTCAATGCTGGTTTTATGCAAATTATCAGCCCTCATAAGATACGTTTACGTGTCTATGAACGAGGGAGTGGCGAGACCCTCGCTTGCGGAACAGGAGCATGTGCGGCCGCAGTTTCTGGAATCCGACTTGGCTTATTGAAAACTCCTGTAACCGTTTCAGCACGTGGAGGTGAGTTAACTATTTATTGGGATGGTCTCAATAACCCTGTCCTGATGACCGGTCCAGCAGAAACGGTTTTCCAAGGCGTTATTTCAGTTTAATCATTTATATAAAGTATTAGAGGAACAAGTATGGATATAGCGCCCCAAATTACTGAAGCACATGTAAAGAACTATCTTAATCAGAATCCTCAGTTTTTCGAAAATCATCCCGACTTGTTAGCAATAATGTTCTTACCCAGTCCTCATGGAAATGGAACTGTTTCGCTCGCAGAGAGACAACAGCTTGCTCAGCGGGAAAAAATTCGTGCCATTGAACAAAAATTTAGTGAGCTACTCAGAAATGCTCAGGAAAATGACCTTATTAGTCAGAAAATCCATCAATTGTGTCTTTCTCTAATTGGATGTGAAAGTTTTGATGAAAAAATTAATAAAATTATCTTTTCATTATCTGATGATTTCCAAATTCCTTACACAGGAATACGAATCTGGACAGACGCAATGAATTCGGAACACATGAATCATGACGTCTTCAAGACTGTTGATATTGAGTTAAAAAATTGGGCTGAAAGTTTAATCGAGCCATATTGCGGGAATAAACCTGGTTTGGATTTCAATAGTTGGTTTGGTGAAAATTCCATTCCCAAATCCTTCGCCCTGATCACACTTCGTACAGATAAAACTTTTGGTTTGTTGGCCATGGCTTCTGATCAAGATCATCGTTTTTATCCTGAAATGGGCACTTTGTATCTAAAGCGTATTGGCGAACTCATAAGCGCATCGCTCTCAAAATACATACTCTTGTGATTTACGTTCAAAATTATCTTGAGCAATTGAAATATGAGCGAGGTCTTAGCAATCTTACTATCGTCAACTATAAGAGAGATCTTGATTTGCTACTTGAGTTAGCAGACAAATCTCCAATTGATGAAATTACGCCAAGTCATATCAGGCGTTTTGTGATTAACCTTAATAATCGTCATTTAAGTGGAAAGTCCATAAGCCGGGTACTATCTTCTTGGCGAGGATTTTTTAGATACCTGATCTTATATCATAACTATAAAATCAACCCTTGCATTGGTATTAAGTCTCCTAAATCACCGAAAAGCTTACCTCAAGCTTTATCTGCTGATCAAACCTCAAAATTAGTAAGCATTCAAGGAGACGCTCCCCTAGAAGTAAGAGATCGTGCAATTCTGGAGTTATTTTATTCTTCTGGATTACGGCTTTCAGAGTTAGTTGGACTCGATTTGAATTCCATTGATCTGATCAATTCAACCGTTACTGTAACTGGTAAGGGGAATAAAACTCGCATAGTCCCAATTGGTAGATTTGCTCTTGATGCGATCGAGATATGGTTAAAGGTTAGGATGACATTAAATATAGTTGATTCACTTGCTGTTTTTATAACTGAAAGAGGAAATCGAATCTCTGGTCGTGCAATTCAGTACAGGTTAAAAAAGTGGGCCCTGACGCAGGGAATCGATTCAGATGTTCACCCACATATGCTTCGTCATAGTTTTGCAACGCATTTACTTCAATCGAGTGGAGACCTTCGTGCTGTCCAGGAAATGCTAGGACATGCAAACATAAGCACCACTCAAATTTATACAAACCTTGATTTTCAGCATTTAGCTAAAATATACGATGCAACGCACCCAAGAGCAAAAAAATAGTCGCTCTTACCCACAAATGCAATATTGTTTTTTTACTATCCATAATGTGTCAAAATCTGGTTTCAAATGTCGATACCTTTCTTCATTTTCTAAAGGACTTTTATGGAACATCAATTACCTGCTTTACCCTATGAAAAAAATGCACTTGTACCTCATCTCTCTGAAGAGACACTCGAGTATCACTATGGCAAGCATCATCAAACCTACGTTACAAATCTCAATAACCTAATAAAAGGTACAGATTTCGAGAACAGCAGCCTTGAAGATATCGTTAAAAAATCTTCCGGTGGGATCTATAACAATTCCGCTCAAATATGGAACCACACTTTTTTCTGGAATTGCATGAAGCCTAACGGGGGTGGAGTTCCGACCGGTGCACTTCTAGCAGCAATCAATGCAAAATGGGGTACTTTTGAAGACTTCAAGAAAGCATTTCAAGCTTCTGCGGTTGGTAATTTCGGATCAGGCTGGACGTGGTTGGTCAAAAAGGCTGATGGTTCCGTTGATATCGTAAACATGGGTGCAGCCGGGACTCCTTTAACAACAGCTGATAAAGCGTTATTAACCATCGATGTTTGGGAACATGCTTACTACATCGACTATCGTAATGCGCGTGCCAAGTTCGTAGAGGTGTTCCTCAATTCGTTGGCAAACTGGGACTTCGCATCTGCTAATTTTGCTTCATAATACTTGATCTGCAAAAAAAAGTTTCAATGACGATTTGACAATTTAAGTTCTGACTGGCTAATGCAAAATCTTATTAATTCTAGGTTTTTGCATTAGCCTTTTAAGTTAATCATACCTTTCATATTTGCCATATTGACCGCAAAAAAGACTGTAAGTAAAACTGGTTGTGCTGATGTCTATGGTGAATGACGCGATGACGTCATCAAATTTTGCTCAAGAGCTCAAACGCACTGCCGTCTTGTTTGAATTCCATGTTCGCCAACAGATCCTTCAATAAATTATACAACTCAACCTGCTTGCTGTATTCAAGTTTCATCAATGCATCGGGTAAAATCCCACAATATGGTGTTGGTGCTTTTACCATTACGGCATGACCGGTTTCAGTGAGTGTCAGATACACCACTCGTCTATCCTCATTACTTCTGGAACGGGAAATATAGCCCGAATTTTCCAGCTTCTCAATTAAATTACTTGCTGTGGATTGATGAATTGACATGGATTTGGCCAATTCAGAAACCGTTATTTTTGTATTTTCAGAAATTTGTGCCATAGCCCATAATGAAGCACCACCTACTCCCGCACTTTTTTCGATTTCATGAAAGTGACGTGTAGCTGACTTAAAAATAATTCTAAAAAGCTTCAGATTTTCAAGCGAAAAATCAGGGGCTTCATTTGCGGTGGTTGAAGTTGGCATAATTGATTTTCTATTTTAAAAATATCCAATTCATCATGAAGATGGAGACTAGCATTATGATTCTAAACAAAAAAATTGGATGAGGCATATTTGACAAAGCTGGGGAGATAATACTTTGTCAGGCCTCATCCGAAGACTTTAACACGAAATTGATTTCGTGCTTTTGGAGAATCTTTAGATAATATAGAAATTATTCCCCTGGGTAGAAAATATCACTTCTACGATTTTCAGCCCAGGAAGCTTCATCATGACCGGATGCTTTTGGTTTCTCTTTGCCGTTGCTTACCGTCTCAATTTGCTTATCTGACACGCCAAGGAGGTTTAGTGCTTTTCTAACTGAAACTGCCCGCTCTTGGCCTAAAGCTAAATTGTACTCGCGACTTCCGCGTTCATCTGCATTACCTTCGATACGAACACTTAATGCTGGATGGCTATTTAGATATTTAGCATGTGCCTCGATCAAATCTCTAAATTCAGGCTTGATCTCGTACTTATCAAAATCAAAATAAACACTGCGTTTGGACAGTATATTACTTGGATCAGTTAGCGGATTCACTTCCAACGTATTTTGAGAAGCACTCGATGAAGTAGCCTCTTGATTGTTCTCTTTGACTGCTGGCGCTTCTTGCTTTGGAGCGGTAACAGTTTCTGCTGGCTTGGGCTGCTCCTTAACATGTGAACTTGCACATGCAGAAATGATACTGGCAAGTAATATAACTAACAGAGTATTTTTCATTTAAGTCTTTCCTATTAATTAACTAATCAAATATATATTTGTACAAATTATATTTCAACAAATTATATTTGTCACCATTTATATTTATTAGTCCATTTTGCGCGCTCTTTTAATTCAAACTATCCTGTGCGAAATTTCAAAAATTATTTATTAATGCAATCTGGATATGCAATCTTCAAGTTTCATATTTAAGCAGAGTGCACGTGATCATTCCTTGCGTTATCATGTCGCTTTATAATTTTGATCTGGTCAACATCATGGCGCGAACAGTAAATTGTGTTAAATTAGGACACGAGGCGGTTGGTTTGGACTTTCCACCTTACCCTGGGGAATTAGGGAAAAGAATATTTGAAAATGTATCTAAAGAGGCATGGGCGGTTTGGCTGAAGCAACAAACTATGCTTGTGAATGAGAATCGCTTGAGCTTAGCCGACCCGCAAGCCCGAAAATACCTCGCTCAACAAACCGAAGCCTATTTCTTCGGGCAAGGTGCTGATACTGCATCTGGTTTTGTTCCTCCAAAAGAATAAGACCGAGGATTCAATACAATATTTTACAGAATCAATTGGGGACTAACTTGGATTTAAATCCTGAATATTTCATTAATCGTGAACTCGGAATTCTTGCTTTTAATCGAAGAGTACTTGCACAGGCTGAAGATGAAAGGGTTCCGCTTCTGGAACGTCTTAAATTCCTCTGTATATTTAGCAGCAACATGGATGAATTCTTTGAGGTTAGGGTTGCAGGAATAAAGGAGCAAATCCGTTTCGGTGATCTTCATACAGGCCCAGATGGCTTACTACCTAAACAAATCTTAACTAAAATAAGCAACGAATCTCATGATCTTGTTGAACATCAATATAAGATACTTAATGATATAGTGCTGCCCAAGCTAGCCGAACAAGATATTCGATTTCTGAGAAGAACTTCATGGAACGAAGCCCAAAGAAAATGGATACAGGATTACTTTTTCAAGCAACTCATGCCGATTCTGACTCCGATCGGATTAGATCCTGCGCATCCCTTTCCTAGAGTGCTCAACAAGAGTTTAAACTTTGCCGTTGAACTTGAAGGTAAAGATGCTTTTGGAAGAAGTTCTGGTGTTGCAATTGTTCAGGCTCCTCGTGCCTTACCCAGAGTCATTCGACTCCCTGATGAGATATCCGGATGCAAGTATGGATTTGTCTTTCTATCGTCGATTCTTCATGCCCATGTGAATGAACTGTTTTCTGGTATGCAAGTAAAGGGGTGCTACCAGTTCCGGGTGACTCGTGACAGCGACTTAACACTCGATGATGAAGATACGAAAGACTTACGCCAGGCTTTACAGGGTGAACTGTCCCATAGACAGTTTGGTGATGCTGTCAGACTCGAGGTGGCTGATAACTGCCCGCAGCAGATGTCATCATTCCTACTAGGTCAATTTGGCTTGAGCCAGCAGGATCTATATCAGGTAAATGGTATCGTTAATCTCGTAAGGCTGATGCAAATACCTGATTCGGTTGACAGGCCGGATTTGAAATATGCTAGCTTTACACCAAGTTACCCTAAGGAACTAACCAAACAATCTGATATTTTCAAAGCTATTCGCAAGCAAGATATTTTACTCCACCATCCTTTCCAGTCTTTTAATCCCGTCATAGAATTCATTACCCAAGCCTCTGAGGATCCAGATGTTTTGGCAATCAAACAGACATTCTATCGAACAAGCGCTGACTCGACTTTAATGAAATCATTAATCGAGGCAGCTAGAAGAGGCAAAGAAGTGACTGTTGTTGTTGAGTTATTTGCTCGGTTTGATGAGGAAGCCAATATCAATTGGGCAGAAAAACTCGAGGATGCCGGAGCACATGTTGTATATGGCGTAGTGGGCCACAAGACTCACAGCAAAATGGCTATGGTAGTTCGCAGAGAAGAAGAAGGCCTGAGAAGATATGTTCATCTATCTTCAGGTAATTATCACCAACGAACGGCAAAATTCTATACTGATTTTGGTTTGCTGACCTGCAACGATGAAATTTGCGGGGATGTAAATGATGTTTTCGCCCAACTAACAGGATTAGGAAAGGCTAGTAAGCTTAAACATCTTTGGCAATCTCCATTTACTCTGCATCCGAACCTGATCAGTGCGATAGAGCATGAGACAGAAGTTGCCAAGACAGGCCAGCCAGCACGTATCATTGCTAAAATGAATGCCTTACTGGACCCAGATATAATTCGTGCGTTGTATGAT
This sequence comes from uncultured Methylophilaceae bacterium, assembly GCA_903863255.1. GTDB lineage: Bacteria > Pseudomonadota > Gammaproteobacteria > Burkholderiales > Methylophilaceae > CAIPBJ01. Next base: position 57,617 of record CAIPBJ010000093.1, on the reverse strand, counting down.
GCATCGAAAGCAGGTGTTTCCATTGACCTTATTGTCAGAGGAGTTTGCGCTTTGAAGCCGGGTATCATCGGAGTATCAGAGAATATCCATGTAAGGTCGATCGTAGGCAGATTTCTGGAGCATAGCCGTATTTTTTATTTTCTTAATAGCGGGGAAGAGAAGATCTTCCTTTCAAGTGCAGATTGGATGTATAGAAACTTCTTTAGACGTATAGAAGTCTGCTTCCCAATTCTTAACGAAAAAATCAAAAAACGAATTTATAAGGAAGGACTGGAACCTTACCTAAAAGACAATCTCAATGCGTGGGAAATGTTACCTGACGGTAGTTACCAACCCAGGCTGATAAGACGTGGTAGTGAGTTTGCAGCTCAGAATTTTCTACTGAACACCCTTGCACAGGGTATTAATATCGAAGACTAATTAAAGCTTTCTTGGATCTGGAAAGTGATATTTATCGCTTTCCAATATTCAACTTCGTTGTTTAGCTCAGCCTCGGTAAGCGGATTTGCAGTAAGCCAACCTTTTTTAACTTCCAATACAAAAGTTTTCGAATCCCAAATCAAATTTAACTTGGGCAAATTTGATTCCGTTCGGTTTCTGTGAAACAAGACTGCAAGTCGCAGAATCATAATAAGGAGAAGCCGATCTTCTGACATACTCGTCAAAGTAAGCTTGTTCAATGAGCGACGTTGAGCACGAACTAGAAATCCCAATAACTCCTGTTCCATTTTAGAAAAGCCTGGCATATCGGCATTTTCTAAAATATATGCAGAATGTTTATGGTATCCGCTGTGAGCGATTGAAATACCAATTTCATGTAACTTTGAAGCCCAAATAAGATATTGTTTTGCTGTCTGTGTATCCATACTCAGCTTCGTTTCAAGCTGAGACAATAATAGCAAGGCTAACGATTGAACGCGTTTGACCTGCTCACGATCGACGTGATAGCGTCTTTTAAAGCTCGCAACCGTAACCTCTCTCGTGTCTTCATGATGCATACGTCCCAGAAGCTCATATAGGACCCCTTCACGAAGCGCACTGTTTGCAGTTGTTAACTTATCAATATTTAGTGTATCAAATGCGGCCAGCATAATTGCCAACCCTCCTGGAATAACGGCAGCACGATCAGCACTCAGTCCATTCAATTGAATCTTTTTAACATCTTTAGCCTTGATGAATATGTTGCGTAACTGATTCAGACCCTCCCCCGTCACCGTTCCGTCACTTAAGCCATTAAGACGCATGACCTCACCCAGTGTTCTTGCCGTACCAGATGAGCCGACGGCTTCCTGCCATCGGGTTGAATTAAATGTTTTTGATATCCCTTGGATTTCAGCGGCTGCGGCAATTTGAGCCTGTTTGAAATTAAACTCAGTAATCTTGCCGTCAATGAAGTATTTTAGGCTATAACTTACACAGCCCATATAGAGACTTTCCATCTCGATTGGCTCGGTGCCGGCCCCGATGATAAACTCTGTTGACCCGCCGCCGATATCGATAACCATTCGCCTATGAGAAGCTTTTGGCAAACTGTGGCTCACGCCTACAAAAATCATACGGGCTTCTTCTCGACCTGCAATAATTTCGATAGGAAAACCGAGAGCAGATTCCGCTTCTTTTAATAGTTCTGGCGCATTCTTAGCGACACGAAATGTGTTTGTGGCGACAGCGCGAACTGCTTGCGGGGGAAGACCACGCAATCTTTCACCAAAGCGTTTTAGACAGTCAATCGCCCTTCTTTGGGCATCAGCGTCCAAATACTTATCATGTCCAAGGCCTGCTCCAATGCGCACAACCTCTCGCAAGGAGTCATGGAAGATCAAACTGTCATCGACGACTTTTGCAAGTTGCAATCTGAAACTATTAGAGCCTAAATCTACTGCAGCAATCTCAGAAAAAGTTGGTTTAAAATTTGCCACGACCAACTTTCAATTAAAATAGAATTATAAAATTCAAGGCGTTTTTGTTTCCCGTTCCATTTCGTCTAGGGAAGTATGACGAATGTCTTTCCCTTTAACCATATACACAACATATTCAGCAATATTTTTTGCATGATCGCCGATTCGTTCAATGGCTTTTGCTACAAAAAGCACTTCCAGAGACATCGAAATCGTACGGGGGTCCTCGAGCATGAATGTTATCAATTGACGCATTGAGGAGCGAAACTGCTCATCCACCTGCTCATCCTGACGAGCTACATCTACAGTCTTTGATACGTCGAGCCTTGCAAAAGCATCCAGACTGGTTCGAAGCATCTCCCTAACCAAAGCCACCATAGTTTTAATTTCATTAAACCTTGGTGTAAACATTCTGTCTGCATCATAAACCTTTTGAGCGACGCGCGCGACTTTTGTCGCTTCATCACCGATTCTCTCAAGATCCGTAATGGTTTTCACAACCATCATTATCATTCTCAAGTCACCTGCAGCAGGCTGACGTCTTGCAATGATATGGCTACAATCCTCATCAATCTGAACTTCCATCGCATTTACCCGATGATCGTTCTCGATAACTTCATTAGCTAGGTTCGGATTTACATTTACTAAGGCATCCAAAGCGTTAACTATTTGCTGTTCAACCAAGCCTCCCATCTGCAGAACTTTTGCTCTTACTGACTCAAGTTCAGCATCATACTGCTTGAAAGTATGTTCGGATTGCATAGAAATTCCTTTTTTTATTGAGGCCACTAATAAAATGAAAAGTATCAGCCTATTTTTCTATTAATGGTATAGCCTAAACCTCGATTATGAAAGTTTTATGAAAAATTTTCATAATCCAAATCATTTTATCGTTTAAAGGTTTTAACCCCATTTGAAGTAGCCAGTAACAATACATCCGCTCCTCGAGAAGCAAATAATCCGTTTGTAACGACCCCGACAATCTGATTTATCTTATTTTCCATTTCTACCGGATTCTGTATGGTCAATCCGTGGACATCCAAGATGACATTTCCATTGTCAGTCGTAAAATCCCGCAACTTAGGCTGACCGCCGAGTTTAACCAATTCACGGGCAACATAACTTCTCGCCATCGGCAAAACCTCTATAGGGAGAGGAAATTTCCCTAGTACAGGCACGTATTTTGTTTCATCGCATATACAAATGAAACTTTTTGCGACCGCCGCTACGATCTTTTCACGCGTCAAGGCACCACCACCACCTTTTAGCATATGCATGTGCTCAGTAATTTCGTCAGCTCCATCAACATAGATATCCAGCGCATCGACCGAATTTAAATCATACACTTCGATTCCATGGCTTTTTAACCTTTGCGCCGTTGCTTCAGAACTTGCTACTGCGCCATCTATCTTATTCTTAACTTTTGCAAGCTCTTCAATAAAATAATTCGCAGTCGATCCAGTTCCAACACCGATTATGCCGCTTTTGACATATTCAACTGCCGCTTTTGCAACTTGTTGCTTTAATTCGTCTTGAGTGAATGCCATATTAACTTAAATCCTTATATTTCTTTATAATTACGAAAGCTCAATAATACACGGCCTAGACCTGAATGAAAAACGACTATATACAAAAAATTGAAAATGCCCGTGTTTACGATGTTGCCATCAAAACGCCACTCGACGAACAGCCCAACCTTTCAAGAAGAATAGGCAATAATGTGTTGCTTAAACGAGAAGACATGCAATCTGTGTTTTCATTTAAACTCAGGGGTGCCTATAACAAGATGGCAAATCTTCCGGCTGAGTCTCTCAAACATGGTGTCATAGCGGCTTCTGCTGGGAATCATGCACAAGGTGTCGCCCTTTCAGCCCAAAAACTTGGATGCAGAGCAGTCATTGTAATGCCAACTACGACACCAGCAATTAAAGTCGAAGCCGTAAAGAATCGAGGCGGTGAGGTTGTTTTGTTTGGTGACTCTTATTCTGACGCCTATATCCATGCGCTTGAACTTGAAAAGTCAGAGAACCTTACCTTCGTTCATCCTTACGATGATCCTGATGTCATAGCGGGACAGGGAACCATTGCTAAGGAGATCCTCGAGGAACATCCTGGGCCAATAGAAGCGATATTCTGTTGCGTTGGAGGAGGAGGTTTAATCGCCGGGATAGCTGCCTATGTTAAGCAAATCCGACCCGAGATCAAGGTAATTGGAGTCGAAGCGGTCGATGCAAACGCAATGACTCTCTCTTTGAGGAAAGGAGAGCGAGTATCGCTTGACCAAGTTGGCCTTTTTGCTGATGGCGCAGCGGTCAAACAAGTAGGAGAAGAAACATTCCGCATCTGTAAAGAATATGTAGATGAAATGATTCTAGTTGACAACGACGCCATTTGTGCAGGGATAAAGGATGTCTTTGAAGACACACGCTCAATTCTTGAGCCGGCAGGCGCACTAGCGGTTGCTGGCCTAAAAGAGTACGCAAAGCGTAATAATCTTCACGGAAAAACGCTTATCGGTATTGCGTCGGGCGCAAATATGAATTTTGATCGCCTTAGATTCGTAGCTGAACGTGCTGAAATCGGTGAAAAAAGAGAAGCAGTGCTCGTGGTAACAATACCTGAGAAACCAGGATCCTTTAAAAAATTCTGTCATTTGCTAGGAAACAGAAACATTACTGAGTTTAATTACAGATACTCTGATCCAAAAGAAGCTCATATTTTTGTGGGAATTGGTTTACAAGATCCATCTGAGGCAACAAAGCTTGTAATGGATCTTCAAAAACAAGGATTACCAACCATTGATCTTTCGAATAATGAAATGGCAAAGTTACATTTACGTCATTTGGTAGGAGGTCACGCGCCACAGGCCCAGCATGAACAGGTGTACCGTTTTGAATTCCCTGAGAAACCTGGTGCACTCATGAATTTCCTTGATAAGATGGGACATGATTGGAACATAAGTCTTTTTCATTACCGCAACCATGGTGCAGATTTCGGCCGAGTGCTTGTTGGCATGCAGGTACCTCCTGAAGAGATTAAAGATTTCCATTCTTTCTTATCAACACTTGGCTATCCTTATTGGGATGAAAGCGACAATCCAGCCTATAAACTCTTCTTGGGTTGAACTTACCAGTAAATTTCGTGACAAACAATAATGTTTTCTTTTGGAGATTTTAATGAAGATTAGTACTAATTTATTTACCGTACTACTTAGTTTTTCTATTCTAACTACCGCATTCGCTGATCCTGGGAAAGCCTACGTAACCAACCAAGAGGGTGGAGTCAGCGTCATTGATCTGGAAACGCTCAAATCTACCGGTAACATCAATATTGAAGGGAAAGGTCCCAGAGGGATTGGAATTACCCAGGACGGACAGTTCCTAATTACTGCAAATAAAGACGACGACAATATCTCCGTAGTTAACCTGAAGGATAATACTGTAAGACATATAAATGTTGGGAAAAACCCTGAGTTTGTCCGGATCAACGGAAATTTTGCCTTTGTTTCTACGGAACCTAGCTCAACAGGTGGTCCGCCCCCGAAACAGGGAGAACAGACAAAAGACGATGACGAAGATTCAAAAACGCCTGCCCGTATTGCGGTAGTAGATTTGATTAAAGGGGTCAAAATCAGAGAGATTATTGGCGGACCTGAAACTGAAGGTATCGAGTTCTCCAATGACGGTAAGTTTGTAATCATCAGTAATGAAGCAGATAACACCATAACTGTTCATGACTACCTTACTGGCAATCTGGTGAAAACAATTTATACGCATAGCTATGGTGATAGACCAAGAGGCATCAAGGCATCACCCGATGGTAACTTTTACATTGCAACGCTTGAATTCTCAAATAAATTTATCGTGATTGATAAGAATTTCAATATCCTGCGTGCTGTTCCAACTGGTCAAGCGCCATATGGTGTTTCTTTCGATAAGCTAGGTTCTCGAATTTATATTGCTTCAGCAAAAGAAAAATCACTTCAAGTCTATGATGCAAAAACATTTGATAAAATAAAGGATGTCCCAACTGGCAATCGTTGCTGGCATTTCAGTTTCACTCCAGATGAAAAGTACATCCTTCTTGCTTGTGGTAAATCAAATGCGGTTATAGTTGTTGACACTGAAAAGCTCGAGAAAACTTCTGAAATTTCTGACAAGGAAGTTCCTTGGGGGATCGTTACTTTCCCAAAATCCATGGGAAGCTTAGATAAGCCATAACTTAAGGCAATAAGTCTTTTTTCACTAAGAGACTTATTGCTTATTGAAATGATTCGTTTGATTCCAATATTTTCATTATTAGTTCCCAGTCTCTAGGATCTACCGGTGTGATGGATAATCGATTTCCTCTTTGAAGAATTCTTAAATTTTCAAGACCAGGTGTGTTTCTCATCTCTTTAAGACTTAATAGTTTTGTTTTTCGAACAAGTTTCACGTCGACATTGAACCATCTAGGCGTCTCAAGAGAGGATTTAGGATCAAAATACTTGTTCCCTTTAACAAACTGCAATCGATCAGGATAGGCCGTTGAATTAACTACTGCAATACCTGCGATGCCCGGGTTTTCACAATTGGAATGATAGAAGAGCACCCCATCGCCCACCTGCATTTGATCTCTCATGAAATTTCTTGCTTGATAATTTCTTACACCGTACCAATCAACGGTTTGATTAGGTAATGTGGCTAAATCATCAATTGATACGTCCGACGGTTCTGATTTCATTAGCCAATATCGCATTTTCTACCCTCAAAGTGACTTAATTCTCGTATCATAACCCGACCTTACAAATTTGGAATGTACTTGATGGCAAAAAATGTTTTAGGAACGGCACTTCAAATATGTAGCCTGAATCCACTTACTGGTTTCACACGGAATGGATGTTGCGAGACAGGCGAAGAAGATACCGGAAGTCATACGGTCTGTTGTTTATTGACAGAAGAATTTCTCTTATTTTCTAAATCTAAGGGAAATGATCTGACGTCAGCACGACCCGAATTCAATTTCGCCGGTTTAAAACCTGGTGATCGATGGTGCTTATGTGCCTCGCGCTGGCAGGAAGCAGCTGATGCAGGATTTGCTCCTCCAGTTATACTGGAGTCGACTCATGAGAAATGCCTGACTATAGTTGACTTAGGCGATTTAAAATACCATGCGCTAAGATAAATACAAGTCATTGCATTTCTAAACAATTAAAAAAAAGAATCTCAAAAGGGGGGAGTTCCTCGCAAATGAAACCTAAGCAAGCATCCTGAACCAAAAGGTTCAAGTGGTAACAGCCTAGAGTACATTAGGTACACCCACAATCGGAGCGCGCTCACAGTAACTCGATTGACCGAAACCGGTGCCAAAGACTAGTTCAAGGAATATATAGCTTAAGCAACACCGCAAGGAACAAAAGAAACTTTAATATAGAAAAATTACAGCTAAAATACAGCCAGATGAAATTTAGAACAACTTGTCCTGCTCATTAACCGCTTCATCAATCCGTTCCTGCATGTGATTGATTCTACGCTTCATATCACCAATGTCAACGCCATCTGACCGGGTGGTCAGTAATTCATGTGCCAAATTCAAAGCGGCCATGATTGCGATTCTCTCAACACCTATGACCTTACCTGTATCACGAATCGCTCGCATTTTCTTATCCAGGTAATTTACCGCGCCAATCAGATCTTCTCTTTCATCATCAGAACACGCAACGGTAAATTCACGACCCATGATGTTGACATCAACTCCACGTGAATCATTCATAAAACACCTTCAGGTAGCTGCCCGATAAGGGCCTCAAGCTTGGAACTAGCCTTTTGCATTTGCATTCTCAGCAATTTGCTGTCCTCACGCGCCTTCGCAAGATCTTGCCTTAATTCGATATTTTCTGCGCGCAGATTCTTGCAGTGGACCAATAATTGATCCAACTTTTCCTCTAGCACTTTAAAGTCTGCGTCCATGGTGAAACTATAATTGTAAAAACCTTGATTAGTCAACTAGTAACGTTTATTTCTGAAAGTATTACTACATCTTAAATGACAAAGATGCCCACATAGTCAAAATGTATCATGCTTTAAATAACTCGATATGGTTTTGTATCTTCAATTTAATTTTTCATTTGTATTGATGAATTAGGGGTGCATCCATCAGTTAATGTATTTAGGAAAGCAATAATGTCAGAAATTTCTTTATTAAATTATTTGATAACGCTTTAAGTAATCGACCATATAGTGAAATTGTTCCTAAGGGTTTACAATGCGTACTGTTAAATCAGGAGTAAGTTATGTTTTTGAGCAAGAACAAATCAATTCTTATAGGCGCATTGCTTTTCATTGTGATATTTCTCACACGGGTAAATCACTTTGGGGGAAGTACCTGTTTTCCAGACGCAACCTTGGCAGCGATGTTATTAGGTGGGTTGCTTGTTGAAGAAACCTATTGGTTCTTGCTAGCTATTATTCTCGCATTTTGTTTAGATGCCTATGCCATTCGTTTTGAAAATATTCCGGATTATTGCATGTCATTCGGCTATTGGGGCTTGATACCCACTTATGGTTTAGTTTGGTCAGCAGGTCGTTACTTGAAGTCCTTTAAACAACCTTTTGGATTTTTAGCGTATTTTTTAACAGGTTTGATTGCAACAACAATCGCATTTATTCTATCAAATGCGTTTTGGTATTCTTTTTCTAGCAAAGTCAATGACCTGTCGGTTTTTCAGTTTTCATATGACGTAACTCAGTACTATCTGCCTTATACAGGATTCACTTTGCTTTATTTAGGGATTGCATACGTAATTATCCGTTTATTTTCAATTAAACCAGTATCCAATAATACCCCGTTAAAAAATATTGATGGTTAGTTTCAGTTACGATTGCTGGCGTATCAAATTGAGAATATATCTTTTATGATTATTGCCCATGCCTATTTCTGATTTAGTAATTAATAGTTAACCTATCGATTAATATGACATCCCAACGTTTCTCTGATTTGGAAATTGCGGGTGTTTATCGTGCTATTAACGAAAGACGGGATATGCGTCACTTTAAGCCTGATCCTGTTCCACCCGAATTGTTACAAAAACTTCTTAATGCAGCCCATCGCGCCCCAAGTGTAGGACTAATGCAGCCCTGGCGTTTTATAAGGATAACTAAAGCATCCATACGAAGAAAAATCTATGACTTGGTTCAGCTAGAACGGCTTGAAACTTCTCGCGAAATTGGCTTAAAAGACAGTTCACCCAGAGAAACTGAATTTATGAGGCTAAAAGTAGAAGGTATTCTTGAATGTGGTGAATTATTAATTGCAACGTTATGTGACCAGCGTGAAAAATATATATTTGGAAGAAGGACTTTACCTGAAATGGATTTGGCTTCGGTTAGCTGCGCCATTCAGAATCTATGGCTGGCATCGCGTGCTGAAGGTCTTGGACTCGGCTGGGTCTCATTATTCGATCCTTTGGAATTAAGCACCCTTCTAAAGATCCCAACTGATGCCAAACCTGTTGCTATTCTATGTCTAGGTTATGTCGAGCAATTTTATAAGAAACCCATGCTTGTCGAAGAAGGTTGGGCAAAAGAAAAGTCTTTAAGCGAGTTAGTCATGGAAAACTCATGGCACGCGATTTAAGTATTTTAACTTTCTTATACAAAAATTGATTCTAAAGGTGTGTGATGTTTATTCCCATGCAACGTTCAATGATTATTGCGTTAGTCGCTTCCTGAAATGTCCATTCATTTGATTTTGGGAGGAGCCCGTTCAGGAAAGAGTGGCTATGCCGAAGAAATAGCCTTAGATAGCGGACTTCCTGTAATCTATTTGGCAACTGCACTTGTTTTGGATGAAGAATTCAGGATTCGAGTGACACACCATCAAACGAGGCGACCAACACATTGGCAAACCATTGAAAACCCATTTCATCTCGGCCTCACCCTATCCAATCTAGATAGGCTAAACCAGTTGATCATTGTCGATTGTTTGACTTTATGGCTTGCACAGTGCATCTGTCCTGAATGCGAGATACCAAAAGATGTTTCTTGGCTTAGTGAAAAGAGTTCATTTCTTGAGACTCTTCCAAAGTTAAAGTCCAAGGTAATTCTAGTAAGCAACGAAGTAGGCATGGGTATCGTCCCGTTGGGTGAAATTAGCCGCTACTTCCAGGATGAGCAGGGTCGATTGAATCAAGCTGTGGCATCGATTGCCGAAACTGTTTCTTTTATAGCGGCAGGACTGCCGATAAAATTAAAAGGCTGATATGGAAATCAAAGAATTCTTATTAAATGGAGAGTATGTGGAGCTTTGCAACATGCTAAAGCTGGTTGGGCTGGCCGAGAGTGGGGGACGTGGAAAATCAATGGTGGCCTCTGGTATCGTCAAGGTCGATGGCGTTATTGAAACAAGAAAAAGTGCTAAGATTCGATCCGGCCAAGTCGTCGAGTGCTTAGGTGAAACGATACGGGTAGTTTGATTTTTTTTGTTTATCGAACCATTGACATCCAATGTTTTAGGTTTATCATCTGAATACGACCCTTTAATGTCCAACGTTAACTTTGGAGTTGATCATGGATAATAAATATGCACTTGGAAGTACCAGAGTAGCAGTAGAACATCACGAATTGCATCATAAAGTTCAATCGGCACCCTTAGTATGCAAATTTTGCGGTAATGACCGATTAGTTCTGAGTCCGACGATGCATGATCATCGTTGTTCGAACTGTGGTGAATGGCAAGACGATATTTCCAAAGGATATTCTACAGGCAGAAGCAGTGATTACTGATTTGGTATATTAGTTTAGTCAAACTTCATTCCTGTAAATTCAATACTGTTTCTGATCCTACAACTCGGTTCCTTCCAGAGTTCTTTGCCTGATATAATGCTGCGTCGGCTCTAGGTATGAGGATTTCTGGATTTTCACCAGATACCCTTTCGGCAACACCAGCGCTGAATGTAATCAACACCCTTTCATTTTGATGTAAGAAAAAGTTCTTAGTTAATTCTCGCTGGATCCTTGTGACTACATTTATCGCTTCTTGTTGAGGCGTGCCAGGCAATATGATCAAAAACTCTTCGCCGCCATATCGAGCCAGAACATCCGTGGTACGCATCACCTCTTTTATAACCTTACATAAATGAACTAATGCCTCATCTCCTGTAGCATGACCTAACGCATCATTTAATTTCTTAAAATGATCAATATCCATCAAAGCCACACTCAAACAGGTATTGAATCGATCAGCTCGACTAAATTCGCGTTCCAAAGCCTCATCCATACCTCGTCTGTTTAACGTTCCTGTCAGATAATCCTCATGCGCAATTTCACTGATATGGTCTAGTTCCGCACTTAATTCTTGCGTTCGTTTCTCGGCCGCTTCTGCCTTCTTTTGGATCACTTTGAACTCGTCACGGGTTCTCTGAACGTTTAAACCTATAGACTTGGTATCCTCAAGAATATTTTTAAGGATTATGTTCAACTCCCCGATTTCTTCGGTGCTTGATATCTTTGTCTGATAACCTTCAATCCTGGAATGGTAATCTGTCGTGCTTTCGGTAAGCTCGACTAATCTATCAACGAAAGTGGTGGCCATCTTTTTCAAGGTATCCTTCGCTTCGATTAAAGCCGGTTTAATATGAGATTGCTTGTAAATTAAGTCCTTTAAGCTATTCTCAGCATCGTACAACGTATCAAGATTGAGTGGTTTTGTTAATACATCCTTAATCATGGCAGTTTGGCCATATAACCATTTGTCTTCGACAACAAGCTCTCCCATGCTTCTTATCATTAGATTTAAAAGTCCGAGAAGCGATTGATGGATACGACGTTGATTGTCGCGTTCCATCTCGATATTTAGGAGCACAATTTTTAAATCTTGGGCATGTTGATATAGCAAGGGTTCTTTATGTTCTTTGCGCATCTTTTCTAAAAGCGCTTGAGCCTTGGATTGTTTTTCAGGAACAAATTCTAAGTGGGGAATAAGGACCAATTCAAAGGACTTTAGTAACATATCACGCCATAAAGCCAACATCTTGTTTTGAGCAGTCAAATCAATGCTTGAATGGGAAGATGATGGATGACTGCCGCTCTGGTTAATTTGTAAGGGATCTTGTACAGAGAGATCAGATATGGTTCGACTGGGTACTTCAAGAGCAGTTGAGGAATCACCCCAAGACGTTATTAATGCCTGGATTTTCTGACCTAGGAGATCCGAGTCACTGGCAAAATTGTTTAGAACACGACTCAAACCCTCCTTTTTCCTGCTTAGCGTTACTCCCTTATGACTGACTTCCAGCTGTTTGATGAGAGTTCGAATAAGCACAGACCAGTTTACTTCACTGGAATCTTCCTCATTATTCGAAGATGGAAATAATTTGCGTAATTGGTCCTCAAGCTTGGTCCAGTCTTTTTTATCTTTTATTGAAGTGATTGCCTGAGCTACTACTATAAATTTTGGATTTTTTTTCCCTGCTTCATAAAGTACTTTTTCTAGGGATCTAACAACTTCGAGCGATTGGTCCACGGATTTAAAACCTGCTATCTCATCATAGACGGTTCTAAAATTATCCGGTGTTGGTTGAATCTTGCGTTGCGTCAATTGCATTAAAGTCAAACGCGCAATTTCAATTGGGGTGTTTTTTTGTTCCATTTATATCTAGCAATGAATTACATATTTGAATGTCCTTAGCATATAAAAATTCTTGTTATTTCAATATCAAGATTAAGGGTGAACTTTCATCTTTATTCGTAAGTTTCAGAATGAAACTCTGCCTAGTGAAGCTTATTTAAATCTAATTTCACTAGCTGAGGTGCTGCCTTAGTTGTCAAAAGAACAACGCCTAGAGTCATCGCCCCACCAAAAACTACAGACGGTATCAATCCCATCACTTTAGCTGCAAATCCTGATTCAAAGGCACCAAGCTCATTTGATGAACCTATGAACAATCCATTTATTGAGGCAACTCTACCCCGCATATCATCCGGAGTTACAAGCTGCAAAATTGTCGTACGGAGGATAACCGATACCCCGTCAAAAACACCCGAAAGCATTAAAAGAAATACAGCGACCCAAAAATATTTAGTCATGGCAAACGTTATCATGCACAACCCGAATCCTGCTACTGCAGTAAGTAGCCACTTCCCCGCATTCTCAGTTATAGGACGCTTTGCAAAAACAAGACCTACTGTTATTGCACCAAGAGCTGGTGCAGCTCTTAGAACCCCCAAACCCTCTGGACCTATATGATAAACATCATGTATAAACGCTGGCAGCATCGCTACGGCTCCACCGAACAAAACCGCAAACATATCAAGCGCCTGTGCCCCTAGAACGACCTGATTGTTGAAAACAAACTTGATACCCTGAGCGATACTTAAAAATATTGGATTCGATTGGATTGTTGTTGTAGTCCTTACACCTATGAGTGACAAACTGATTGCCGCGAGAAATGCAAAAATTGCTGAAACGATATATGCAACGGTTACGCTGGCGTAGGCAACTAGCAAACCTCCAAAAGCTGGTCCCAATATCAGCCCGAACTGAAAAACTGAACTGCCTATCCCTGCAGCTTTCGCAAATTCTTCCCGAGGCATGACATAGGCAAACAACGTATTGTAAGTTGGTGCGATGAAACCCCTGAGTAATCCGACCAAGATTATAGATAGATAAATCCACAAGGTTTCATTGCTCTCCAGCAAATGTGCGGAACAGGCTGCTAATATCAGTGCGTTTATGCATAATAAAATTGCTGAAAAAACACCAAACAAATGTTTGGAGTAATGGTCAACCAAATATCCGGCAAAAAGGGCGCAACAAAAATAAGGTACAAATTCGGATAACCCTATAAGTCCCAATGAAAATAAGTCCTTTGTTAATTGGTAAATGTGCCAACCAACAACAACAGCCATAATTTGGTAAGATAAAACCATGAATACTCGGAAAATGAGTAACTTAAAGAAACCTTTGTTGGAAAGCGGGCTCGCAAAATTTGTCTTGGTTGAAGTTTTACCCATCTTTATGAAATTACCCTGTATGTCACAACCAAGACGTCCCTGTATGCTGGGATATCGTTATTAATTGGTTCGATAGGCGTTACGCCGTGCATGCACCGTCTATCATCTACTATGGCTATATCCAGAGGTTCTCTAAGTGTGAAGCTATCCAGTTTTTTGAAGGTCAGATCATGCATTGTCGTTGTACCACTGGAAATGTTCTGGCGCTTTACCATCATTACTAAAACAAAATCCACTCCATCGCGATGAATGCCTTCAGGAGTCGGCTTCCCTATCGTCTGGTTCGCCTCGATTCTAAATTGATGACATTCGATGTGCCATTTCGCTTGAGATTTAAATTCATGGAATATATTAAGTCCGAATTTGATTATATTTTGCATGGTGCTTCCATGCAGAATATCTTTAAGTATCGGTTCAAACTCTCTTGCAACACCACCATTCAACTGGTTGTAGAACAAGCTTTGATAATGTGGCTGGTGGGGCTCAACGTTAATTTCCAAGTCAACATTACCAGAAAAAAGAACCGCATACCTTCGACGACGATATTTACCACCATCCGCCATATACTGGTCAATTGGCATATCATTCCAGCTTGCCATGAATGCATCCCAATCGGTCAATGCGTCTTTCGATTGCATGGTCAAACATGACCTGACTACGTCATGTGGAATAAAAGAAAATCCTTGTTCTGAAACTTTAGATAATAATTCGATACGGTATTTTAATGGTAACACTTAAATTTCTTCTTCGATTGATTCAATATGAAGCATATTAACCATATTAGTTCATAAGCTCAAAAATAGTTAATCCATGTTAATAAAGCCTAATGAATATTCACTTAGGGATACAGCGTTATTGCTGAAACATAATGAGTCGGTCCAAAATCCTTGCCCCCGTCATTCCAAAAAAACATCCAAACTCAATCTAATGAAAATCATTAGTAACATTTAATGACTATCAATAAAATAGGCTTGAAGCTTGAGGCGTAAACTTCGGTTACGTTATGCAGTCGCTTTAAGCAATCGCAAAACGAAACTAAATTTAACTAAGGAGATTTATTATGTGGACAAAACCAGCTGCTACAGAAATGCGTTTCGGATTTGAAGTAACAATGTACGTTTGCAATCGTTAATTTCTAATTAGCGTTAAAACTACGATTACGGGAACTTAGGTTCCCGTTTTATTTTGGTAAATTGAACTCTTTAGGTAAAAGAACCCATATTCTACCGATCTGCTTCATTGCTCCAGCTTGTTTTGCAGCATCCTCTCCAGACCCCCAAAAAAAATCAGCCCTAACTCCGCCTTTTATTGCCCCTCCCGTATCTTGAGCTAAAACTAGCTTATTCAATGCCTTATTTGAATTGGGATAAGTTGAGGATAAGAAAACAGGCGCTCCTAAAGGTATAAATTTAGGATCAATTGCTACTGAACGCTCTTCAATTATAGGCACCCCCAAGGCGCCCAAAGGCCCGGGTAAGCCTGCCGGCAATTCCTTAAAAAATACATAACTTGGGTTTGCATTTAGTAACTCTCTCATCTTATTTGGATTATTATGAGCCCAATTCTTGATGCCTTGCATGGATGCCTTGTCTGGCGATAATTCTCCCTTGTCAATCAATAAGCGGCCTATAGACTGATAAGCCTGACCGTTCTGATCAGCATAACCGACATGAATTTGTTCACCTGAATTCAATTTTACTAAACCTGAACCCTGAATTTGAAGGAAAAATAGATCCACACTATCATCAACCCATAACAATTCATGTCCCTGTAGCGGTGATGGATCGATCTCGATCTCTCCTCGGTTGTAATAAGGTACTAATTTATTTCCCACCAACCTTCCACGAACTCGCTTGTTGCTTAATTCAGGAAAAATGGATGCGAGCTCAACAGTAATCAAATCATCGGGTCGACTGTATAGCGGATATCGATAGGTTTCAGATTTTGTTAAACTTCCCCGCACAACCGGTTCATAATATCCGGTTATCATTCCAGTATCAGACCCATCCTGATTTGTTGCTCGAAATGCTTCGAAATTCTGTTTAAAGTAATTGATGATTTCCCATTTCGTAGGATTCACAATTTTGGTCGCCATCTCGCATACTTCTTGCCAGCCCTGCTTGGATTTTAAAGCACTGCAACTTTGTATCCAGGCCGGCCAAACCTTCAAGAAGTCATCTTGTGTGAAATTCTCGACATCCTGCCATTTCACTCGTTTAAGCAAACTATAGTCCGGGATTCTGAAATCGTCCGGTTTGCTTTCAATAAAGTTTGGATTTTCTGGTACGGCTGGGCATGGGTGTATGGTTGGTGGACAGTTACAGGCCTGATTGCTTACTGAAACCTGGGGAGAGGGCGGCTGTTTAGCTTCAATTGCCTGTTTGCCGGCACATCCAATAAGACCAACCGTTACTGCTATGTATAATGCTATCGCCTTATTCATTCTTAGTTACATGAAATCAATGCAGGACTCTGGGCATGCAAAGCATAAAAGAAGGTATAGGACTATCAAATTGTTTTCCATCCTCAGCAGTCATGTGATAGCTTCCATGCATTGTACCTACTGGGGTATTAAGCATCGTACCGCTCGTGTACTCGAAAGTTTCACCAGGCTTAAGAAATGGTTGCTCCCCTACTACGCCCAGACCTCTAACTTCCTGAACATTCTGATTGGCATCCGTAATC
Source organism: uncultured Methylophilaceae bacterium (assembly GCA_903863255.1). GTDB lineage: Bacteria > Pseudomonadota > Gammaproteobacteria > Burkholderiales > Methylophilaceae > CAIPBJ01. Next base: position 41,044 of record CAIPBJ010000093.1, on the reverse strand, counting down.
ACCCAATGACGACTGATAAGTTGAGCTGCAATGCTCCCAGTATTGGTAATTTTTACTGTATAGGTAAAAACATACCGATTTTCATCAACATCTGACTGATCGGGTACAAATTGGGTTGAAACAGAAATCGAAAACTCGTAATGTTTGACTGAGCTCATATTCAAAATTATGAAATCATTTCTGAAGTGGGTGAACTTGGTTCAGCCTTATAAAGTCTCTTATCCATTCGTCCTGCTAAAAAAGCTTCACGACCTGCCTCTACAGCCTTTTTCATTGCGGAAGCCATTAAAACGGGATTTCGAGCACCGGCTATCGCCGTGTTCATTAGAATTCCCTCACAACCAAGCTCCATTGCTATGGCTGCATCACTCGCAGTTCCAACCCCTGCATCCACTAAAACAGGAACGGAAGTATTTTCAATTATGATTTGGAGATTCCATGGGTTCAAAATACCCATTCCAGAACCAATTAAAGAGGCCAAGGGCATGATTGCGCAACATCCGATATCTTCTAGCGTCTTCGCAACGATCGGATCATCGGAAGTATAAACCATCACCTCAAAACCCTCTTTCACTAGAACTTTAGCTGCAGCAATAGTTTCAATGACATTAGGATACAAGGTTTTCGGATCTCCTAACACCTCAAGTTTTACAAGTCGATGATCATCAAGCATTTCTCTTGCAAGCCTTAACGTTCGGACTGCATCCTCTGCGGTATAACATCCAGCGGTATTAGGAAGATAAGTAAATTCATGGGGAGGTAAAAAATCCAATAGCGAAGGCTCTCCGGCATTTTGTCCAATATTCGTTCTTCGAATCGCCACCGTTACAATTTGCGCACCACTAGCGAGTATTGCCTGGCGTGTTTCGTTAAAGTCCTTATATTTTCCAGTTCCAACCAACAGTCGGGAATCAAATTCTTTTCCCGCAATTTTCAGGGTATCCATAATCTTCACTTTTCTCTTAATAAACCATCAACTCAGCCACCACCAACTGCACCTACAATTTCAAGCTTGTCTCCATCTGCTAAGAATGTTTGTGAAAAAGCACTTCTAGGAACGATAAAACCATTTAGCTCAATCGCAAGCCTTTTTCCAACCAAACCCAGTATTTCAACTAGTTTTTCTACAGACAAAGAAGTTAACTCAAAATTTCTTGAGTTACCGTTTATAATTAGGCAAATCAATTATTTTCACTCTCACAATAAGGGTTAAAAAATTGTCGTTAGAACAATATTCTAACGTAGGTTATAGCAGATTTACTAAACGGGTTAATTTTATCTCATTATTCTTGCTTGAAAGTAATCGATAACAACGCATAAAATAATTCCAAGCGGGTGTAGTTCAATGGTAGAACGTAAGCTTCCCAAGCTTAATACGCGGGTTCGATTCCCGTCACCCGCTCCATTTCAGAATTAATTACAACATTGATTAATTAAAAATTAGCAATCACAAAAAAATGTAACAAATGCCTGTTCTAATATCAATCGGAACTATTTGGATCATCATCATCGGGAAATCCACGTTCTATCGGTTTGAAGATATTAGTTTGGGGATTGATATGAATATAAATAATTTTATTGGTAAAAGAGAAAAAACTTCTTTTGCATATGATGAATACCCTTGCCCGTTCTGCTCGGAGTGCATAAAAGGTGAGTCAACAACTGGGCTTTTTAAAAAGGTGACTGATTTCTTAATTGAATCCAGCAAGTCTTACTTACAAAAAACATTTAAATAACGAATATTGAATATTCTATGACTTTGAATGTTAGGACGACTCTGCTCTCATTCTTAATAATATAAACCATTTACATTTATTCAAATTTCGATCATTTCAAAATCTTCTTTTCTTGCTCCGCATTCAGGACAAGTCCAATTAGGAGGAATGTCTTCCCACCGTGTCCCAGGAACGATTCCATCTTCAGGATAACCTTTTTCCTCTTCGTAAATCCAACCACAAATATTGCACATCCAAGTTTTCATCGTTTATTCCAGGTAAATTAAGTTAAAATACCATTCTATTAGCCTCAAGCTTATGCAAGCAATTGCTTTATTAAATTTAATGCATCGCTGCTTTCTAATCATGTTTCTATAAAAAATGTATTTACAATGACTATTCAAATGCCACCCACCGTAATGACCTTTGCTGGATCAGACCCAAGTAGTGGTGCTGGTATTCAAGCAGATATTTTAACGTTTGCAAGTATAGGTTGCCATCCACTTTCCGTTGTCACGGCCGTTACGGTGCAGGACACCCTTGGAGTCGATAATGTGATGGTCATAGATTCTGATTGGGTCGAGAATCAGGCACGAACGATTCTAGAAGATATGCAAGTCATGGCTTTCAAGATGGGTATGTTAGGAAGTGTGGAGAATATTGCGGTAATCGCAGAAATTATGGCCGATTACCCAGATGTGCCTTTGATAATAGATCCAATCTTGTCTTCTGGAAGAGGAGATGAACTAGCAAATGAGGAAATGCAAGAAGCCATGATTGACTTACTTTTTCCTCAAGCGACTCTTATTACGCCTAACAGTCTAGAGGCAAGGAGACTAGCATTTCATGACGACGATTCAGAACATGCTGAGAATGCATCATTGGATGAAAGTGCAAAACGTCTTCTGGATATGGGTTGTGAATATGTTCTAATTACAGGAACACATGAACGCTCTCATGATGTAGTGAATACACTCTACGGCGCTGACGGACTTATTAAATCCTATAAATGGGAAAGACTGCCCGGGAGCTATCATGGTTCAGGTTGCACCTTAACCTCGGCCATCGCAGCCTGCATAGCCCATGGATTAAGTATGGAAGAGTCAATCGCTGAGGCACAGGAATATACCTGGCAAACCCTTAAGAGTGCATTTAGACCTGGAATGGGTCAGTTCATACCAGACAGAATGTTTTGGGCAAGAGATGAAGAAGATGAAGGTCAAATCTAGCTCTTCTAAAGTACTTGGTCTTTATGCAATTACTCCTGATATGGACGATACCGATGAACTGTGCAGAATTGTAGAAATGGCGATAAAGGGCGGAGTAAAAATTGTTCAATATCGAAATAAATCTGCCAAATCAAGATTACAAATTACACAGTCCAGCAGATTGCTGGAGATTTGTCGTGAATATCAAATCCCTTTAGTAATCAATGATAACGTTAAGCTTTGTCTTGCGCTTGATGCTGATGGAGTTCACATCGGCATCAGTGATGGCAACCTAGCTGAAATTAAGAACCGAATCGGAGATAACAAGATTCTAGGTGCGTCTTGTTACAATAGCTTGGAAATCGCAAGGAAAGCTGTTGAAGAGGGTGCTGATTATATCGCTTTTGGATCCTGTTTTAGTTCAATTACAAAACCCCATGCCCCTTCGGTCGATTTGAACCTGTTCAAAGACGCCAAATGTTTTGGTGTGCCGATAGTTGGCATCGGCGGCATAACACTGGATAATGTATCGCAGGTAAAAGAAGCTGGCGCTGACAGCGTCGCAGTAATAACAAGCCTTTGGAATAGTGCTGATATCAATATGACAGCCAAACAATTTTCTAACCTTTTATCGAATTAAAATCATGACATCACGAAATCAAACCCTTTTCGAAAAATCTCAATTACTGATACCTGGCGGCGTAAATTCACCAGTACGCGCCTTTAAGTCGGTTGGCGGCACTCCCATTTTTTTTAAGAAAGGAAAGGGCGCCTGGCTTTGGGATGAGGATGACAATCGTTACATTGATTACGTTGGCTCTTGGGGGCCAATGATTTTAGGCCATGCCAACCCTGAGGTTGTCGAAGCAGTAAAAGAGGCAGCCTCAAACAGTCTTTCGTTTGGTGCGCCAACTGCAAGAGAGTTGGAAATGGCAGAACTTATCTGCAAACTTGTACCCAGTATTGAGCAAGTTCGTTTGGTCAGCAGCGGCACTGAGGCGACCATGAGCGCCATTCGGTTAGCAAGGGGTTATACTGGTCGAACCAAAATTGTCAAATTCGAAGGCTGTTATCATGGACATGCGGACCCATTATTGGTAAAAGCCGGTTCTGGCTTGCTCACCTTTGGTACGCCAAGTTCGGCAGGCGTTCCGGCCGATGTGGCCGCTCACACACTTACACTTCCCTATAACGATTCACATGCTGTCGAAACGTTATTTTCTGAGATTGGAGAACAAATTGCATGCGTCATTGTGGAACCTGTAGCTGGCAACATGAATTTGGTTGCCCCTCAGCCTGGATTTTTAGAAGCGCTTCGTTTTCAATGCAGCAAGTTTGATTCCGTACTAATTTTTGATGAGGTGATGACTGGTTTTAGAGTTGCTTTAGGAGGTGCACAATCACTTTACAATATCAAACCTGACTTAACGACACTTGGGAAGATTATTGGAGGGGGTCTGCCAGTTGGAGCATTTGGCGGAAGAAAAGACATTATGGAGCATCTCGCCCCTTTAGGTCCTGTTTACCAAGCCGGAACCTTATCGGGAAACCCCGTAGCGGTTGCGGCCGGACTGATGACGCTAAAATTAATTCAAGCAGATGACTTTTATGGCTCACTGAATAAAAAAACAAGCCGTTTTGTTAATGGCCTGATCGAGTCTTCAAAGGCTTCTGGCATACCTTTTTCTGCCCAGAGTATTGGAGGGATGTTTGGGATATATTTTTCCAAAAGTATCCCTACTAGTTATGACCAAGTGATGCAATCCGATAAGGAGATGTTTAATCGATTCTTCCATGCCATGCTGCATTCAGGAATTTATCTTGCGCCATCAGCTTTTGAAGCGGGGTTTGTTTCCGCTTCACATGATGAAAATGAATTTGATCAAACCTTTCTGGCCTCAGATAATGCATTCAGGCAACTCGGTAATCATTAAAAATCATTTGCTAGATATTTGGTGATCATATGGATATAAATACTGAAAAAAGATACCCGATACCTCCATTTACGAGAGATACCGCTATTCAAAAAGTTAGAATGGCTGAAGATGGCTGGAATAGCCGTAACCCAGATAAGGTATCCCTAGTTTACACAGTAGATTCAAAATGGCGAAATCGCAGTGAATTTATAACGTCTCGAAATGAGATCATTCAGTTTCTTCAGCGAAAATGGTCCAAGGAATTGGAATATCGATTAATCAAGGAACTTTGGGCTTTTTCTGAAAATAGAATTGCAGTTCGCTTTGCATACGAATGGCATGATGACTCAGGTAATTGGTATCGTTCATATGGAAATGAAAATTGGGAGTTTGACGAAAATGGTCTAATGAAATTTCGTTATGCGAGCATTAACGATTTGCCAATTAAAGAAACCGAAAGAAAATTTCATTGGCCTCTAGGAAGAAGGCCGGACAATCATCCAGGACTGAGTGAACTTGGTTTATAGTTACAAAGAACGGTTTTATTTCAACTGCTGACTTTGGCAAGGTAGTTGCTTTTGCATAGTGGTTGAAGCAAATCGCTAATATCAGTAGAATCACAAGGTTTCACCGAATATTACGCATTATTTGCCGGATAAAATTTCACGGGCACCAAAACCCTCGTTTGGTGCCCGTTGTCATCAGTAGTCGAGGGATAGGAAATAGGCAGCAGGATGCCAGAGCAACAAGGTTTATATAACCCAGCCAATGAACATGACGCTTGTGGGGTCGGCTTTATCGCCAATATAAAAGGCATAAAGAGTCATAACATCGTTCAACAAGGTTTAACTATTTTAGATAACCTCACGCATCGAGGAGCCACTGGATATGATCCAAAATTGGGCGATGGTGCTGGAATGTTGGTGCAAATGCCAGATGCTTTCTTAAGAAAAGAAGCAAAAAAGCATAAAATTGATTTACCAATACTTGGCGATTATGCATGTGGAATGATTTTTCTACCGCAATCGAGCAATGGCCAATTAGCTTGCGAATCCATTATCGCTCGTGTTGTACATGAAGAAGGTCAAACCATTCTTGGCTGGAGGGATGTTCCAAGGGACAATCATGATTTAGCCGAGGCAGCAAGAGCTATAGAACCCATGATGAAACAAGTTTTCATTGAACGAGGTAAAGCTACTGCACCTGATTATTTCGAAAGAAAGCTTTTTGTAATTCGTAAACGGATAGAACATGCCGTTCGATTATTAAAACTTGACGATACGAAACAATTCTACATCCCTTCAATGTCATCAAGAACCTTGGTCTATAAAGGAATGCTGCTAGCAAATCAGGTGGGTACATATTACAAGGATCTTCAGGATGAATCCTTCGTGTCCGCTTTGGCTCTTGTTCATCAACGTTTTTCAACAAATACTTTTCCTCAATGGGACCTTGCTCATCCTTTCAGAATGATTGCTCACAACGGTGAGATTAACACTGTTCGTGGAAACGTTAACTGGATGAAAGCTCGGCATGCAGCAATGCGTTCAACCCTTTTATCCGAGGATCTCGATAAGCTTTGGCCTCTCATCGAAGAAGCACAATCGGACTCCGCATGCTTTGATAATGCTCTTGAGTTACTTGTTGCCGGAGGTTATTCATTGCCTCATGCCATGATGATGCTTATCCCAGAAGCTTGGTCAGGTAATAATCTCATGGATGAAGATCGCAAAGCCTTCTATGAATATCATGCTGCGCTAATGGAACCATGGGATGGTCCTGCAGCGGTGGCTTTCACTGATGGAAAAATGATTGGCGCCACGCTTGATAGAAACGGTTTAAGACCTGCTCGTTACCTTATTACTGACGACAACCATGTCTTGATGGCTTCTGAAATGGGTGTTTTATCTTTTCCTCAGGAACATATCGTTAAAAAATGGCGTTTACAACCTGGCAAGATGTTCCTTATTGATATGGAGCAGGGCAGAATCATAGACAATGGCGAACTTAAAGATAGTCTTGCCAATGCCAAACCCTATCGTGAATGGATTGCTAAGTCACGCACACTTTTGGCTGATTTGCCAAAAGTTGAATACAAAGTTGAATTTGGCACATCCCTTCTAGACGCCCAACAAGCATTCGGATACACGCAAGAAGATTTAAAATTCTTAATGTTACCAATGGCAAGTAACGGCGAAGAAGCCGTTGGATCAATGGGCAACGACAGTGCGCTTAATGTACTATCAAAAAAATCGAAGCCTTTCTATCATTATTTTAAACAATTATTTGCTCAAGTAACCAATCCACCGATTGACCCAATTCGTGAAGAGCTTGTTATGTCACTGGTTACATTTATAGGCCCCAAGCCAAATTTACTTGGTTACGATGAAGTCAACCCGACACCTAGGCTGGAGTCGAGTCAACCGATACTTATGCCTCAAGAATTGGCCCAATTACAATACATTAATAAATTAACTGAAAACCGATATCGTGCATTAACCCTAGACATTACCTACCCTGTGAAAAACGGTGTTTCGGGATTAGCGGCTGCGGTTGATGCGCTTTCTATAGCGGCACAACAAGCTGTTCTGGATGGACATAACCTGCTAATTTTATCGGATCGTAATATTTCAAAAGACAATATTGCAATTCCAGCCTTATTAGCCTGTTCTGCTGTTCATCAACATTTGGTAAATGTAGGTTTACGCACGAATACTGGCCTTGTTATTGATACTGGGTCGGCACGTGAAACTCACCACTTTGCGCTTCTTGCAGGATACGGTGCAGAAGCGGTATGTCCATGGCTTGCTATGCAATCCATTGCAGATATGCAATTGAATGACACTTACGAAGCTCAGAAGAAGTTTATTAAAGCAGTCGGAAAAGGCCTGTATAAGGTCATGTCTAAAATGGGTATATCTACTTATCAATCATATTGTGGGGCTCAGATTTTTGAAGCAATTGGTTTAAATGAAGAGTTTATTGATAAATATTTCCTAGGAACCGCAAGTAACATAGGCGGGATTGGAATTGAACAAGTTGCTGAAGAAGCGATTCGAACCCATCATGAGGCATTTGGTAATGATCCTGTATTGAGCAATGCACTGGATGCAGGTGGAGAATATGCTTATCGCATTCGTGGTGAAGAACATATGTGGACACCTGAATCGATATCCAAACTTCAAAATGCTACTCGTACGAACAAATACGAAACCTACAAAGAATATGCAAAACTGATTAACGATCAGACTAAGCGATTTTTAACACTTCGTGGTATGTTTGAGATCAAATCGGTTGGTGCTCCAGTCCCTCTAGAAGAAGTTGAATCAGCTAAAGAGATTGTCAAAAGATTTGCGACCGGAGCCATGTCACTTGGCTCAATCTCTACCGAGGCACATGCTACGCTGGCCATTGCGATGAACCGGATTGGTGGAAAATCAAATACAGGCGAAGGCGGCGAGGATCCTCTACGTTTCGTCCCCCTTGATAAAGATACGACTCTTTCGGATTTTATTGGTAAGGATCTGATCGAAGCGAACATCAATTTGAAAGCCGGTGATAGTTTAAGATCTAAAATCAAGCAGGTAGCTTCAGGTCGATTCGGTGTAACAGCTGATTACCTGGCAAGTGCAGACCAGATACAGATCAAGATGGCACAGGGAGCAAAGCCTGGAGAGGGTGGTCAACTGCCTGGGCACAAAGTTAGCGCATATATCGCAAAGTTGCGATTCTCTGTTCCTGGGGTTGGGTTGATTTCCCCACCACCGCATCATGATATTTATTCGATAGAAGATCTTGCCCAGCTCATTCATGACCTTAAGAATGCTAATCCCAAGGCATCAATCTCTGTGAAGCTTGTCTCAGAAACTGGAGTGGGTACTGTTGCCGCCGGCGTTGCAAAAGCAAAATCAGACCATATCGTCATTGCGGGACATGACGGTGGAACTGGAGCTTCTCCTTTGTCATCAATTAAGCATGCAGGATCCCCTTGGGAAATTGGATTGGCTGAAACCCAGCAAACCTTAGTACTCAATAACCTCCGAGGACGTGTAGCAGTTCAAGTAGATGGTCAGATGAAAACTGGACGTGACGTGCTGATTGGTGCTCTCTTAGGAGCAGATGAATTTGGATTTGCCACAGCACCTCTGGTCGTAGAAGGATGCATCATGATGCGTAAATGCCATCTTAATACTTGCCCTGTTGGTGTTGCTACACAAGATCCTGTTTTAAGGAAGAAGTTTACCGGGCAACCTGAACACGTCGTGAACTATTTCTTTTTTGTCGCGGAAGAAGTCAGAGAACTTATGGCGAAAATGGGAATACGAAAATTTGATGACCTTATTGGCCGAAGTGATTTACTTGACATGCGTGCCGGTATTGACCATTGGAAAGCTGCTGGATTGGATTTTAGTAAAATATTCTATCAACCAAAAGTCGGAACGGATGTATCACGCTACCACACAGAAATCCAGGACCATGGAATTGATAGAGCACTTGATAATATTCTGATTCAAAAGGCAAAGGATGCCATTGAATCAGGTAGAAAAGTAACAATTGAAACTGAAATAACCAGCATGAATAGAACGGCTGGAGCCATGCTTTCCAATGCCGTTGCTTCCAGATATGGAAACCAGGGATTACCCGACGATACCATTACTGTAAAACTTAATGGTACGGCCGGACAGAGTTTTGGTGCTTTCCTTGCACATGGTATTACCTTCGAATTAACTGGCGAAGGCAATGATTACGTTGGTAAGGGAATCTGCGGAGGTAAAATCATCATTAAAAAACCTTCCGCGTTCCGCGGTGACGCATCTGAGAATATTATTGTTGGGAATACCGTAATGTACGGCGCCACTAATGGTGAAGCATATTTTAGCGGGGTTGCCGGGGAGCGTTTCTGTGTAAGGAACTCAGGTGCTAGTGCTGTTGTTGAAGGTTTAGGCAATCATGGTTGCGAATACATGACTGGTGGAACCGTTGTTGTATTGGGACAAACTGGTCAGAACTTTGCTGCTGGTATGTCAGGTGGAGTTGCCTATGTTTACGATGTAAACGGAACATTTGCTAAATGCTGTAACATGAGCATGGTTAGTTTAGAGAGCGTCGAACCAGCAATCAACGTTACTCAAGGTGGCATTCTCCATTTGGGCGAACCTGACGAAACCATATTATTAGGTTTAATAGCAAAGCACATTCATTACACAAATAGTGAGCGAGCAAAGTCAATTTTGAATGACTGGTCGGTTGCAAGAACGAAATTTGTAAAAGTAATGCCGAATGAATATAAACGAGCATTGACCGAAATGGCATTAGCCGCAAGTAAGGAAGCCGCATAATGGGTAAAGTAACTGGATTTTTAGAGTTTGGCCGCTTATCTGAAGGCAATCTCAAAGTTGAAGAACGGCTAACTAACTATAAAGAGTTTGTTTTACACTTAAGTGACGAGGACTCAAGGGTTCAAGGTGCAAGGTGCATGGATTGTGGTATCCCCTTCTGCATGAGTGGATGCCCTGTAAACAACATTATTCCAGATTGGAATGATCTTGTTTATCAACAAGATTGGAGCAAGGCTATTGAAGTCTTGCATTCCACTAATAATTTCCCTGAATTCACTGGTCGAATCTGTCCAGCGCCATGCGAAGCGGCATGCACTTTAAATATCAACAATGATGCTGTTGGTATTAAGTCCATCGAGCATGCAATAATCGACAAAGCCTGGGAACAAGGGTGGGTATTGCCTCAACCTCCAAAAACCAAGTCGGGAAAGAAGGTAGCAATTGTTGGTTCTGGTCCAGCTGGTTTGGCAGCAGCTCAACAACTTGCTCGCGTCGGTCATTCTGTAGTCGTATTTGAGAAAGAAAATAGAATCGGTGGTCTGCTTCGCTATGGCATACCTGATTTCAAGCTAGAAAAATCACACATTGATAGACGAATTGAGCAAATGAAGTCTGAGGGCGTTGAGTTCCGTGTCAATCAAAATGTGTCTGTCAATGTAAGTGCCGATGAATTGATCGAAAATTTCGATGCAGTTGTGCTTGCAGGCGGCGCCGAGTTTCCTAGAGATTTAAAGGTTCCCGGTCGTGATTTGGATGGTGTTCATTTTGCGATGGATTTCTTGACAGCCCAAAACAAGGTTGTCGCAGGTGACCATCTAAACGAGCAAATTATGGCTACGGGCAAACATGTTGTAGTCATTGGCGGTGGAGATACTGGATCCGATTGCGTTGGCACATCAAATAGGCATAAGGCTTCTTCAGTCACTCAGCTGGAGCTGATGCCTCAACCTCCTGATAAAGAGGACAAACAACTTGTATGGCCTAATTGGCCTTTAAAATTGCGTACATCAAGCTCTCATGAAGAGGGGTGTGAGCGTGACTGGTCGATTACCACTAAGGAATTTATCGGTGACAATGGGAAGCTCACTGGTTTGAAAGTGGCAAAAGTTAATTGGGTAAATGGTAAAATGGAGGAAGTGAAAGGTTCTGAATTCGTTATTAAAGCGGATCTGGTCTTACTTGCAATGGGTTTTGTAAGCCCAATTCAAAAAGTACTCGATGCCTTCGGTGTGGAGAAAGACGCACGTGGAAACGCCAGTGCAAACACTGAAGGTGATCGTTCTTATGCTACTTCCAAATCAAAGGTTTTTGCTGCTGGAGATATAAGAAGAGGTCAGTCTTTGGTAGTTTGGGCTATTAGGGAAGGTAGACAGTGCGCTCGATCGGTAGACGAATTTCTCATGGGCTCGTCTGATTTGCCACGTTGATATTATCCGTTAACCCATTCTTTGATAATCAGAATAATTGAATGTTCATATCCTGTCTTTATTGTGATTTCAATGACCCTTTCGAATCGATAAGATAATGAATGAACTACAAAATGATACATTTATTCGTGCCTTGCTTAGGCAACCCACGGAATACACACCCGTTTGGATGATGCGCCAGGCTGGCCGCTATTTGCCTGAATACCGTGAAAGCCGTAAAACAGCAGGTAGTTTTCTAAGCTTATGCAAAAATCCAGACTTTGCTACTGAAGTTACCCTTCAACCCATCGATAGATATCCCCTTGACGCCTCAATACTTTTTTCAGACATTTTAACTGTGCCGGACGCGATGGGTCTTGGTCTTTATTTTGAAGAAGGAGAGGGGCCCAAATTCGAATTTCCTGCAAATAATGAGGAGCGCATTGCAGCACTGGAAGTTCCTGACATGTCTAAATTGCAGTATGTTTTCGATGCTGTTAAACAAATAAGAATGGGCATTGCCGGAAGGGTTCCACTTATAGGTTTTACTGGAAGTCCATGGACGCTGGCAACTTATATGGTTGAAGGTAAAGGTGGAACGGATTTTTTGACTATTAAGAAACTCATGTATTCAAGGCCGGAATTGGTTCATCGTATACTTCAAATCAATACGGATACAATTATCGCCTATCTCAATGCTCAAATTGCATCTGGTGCTCAAGCCATTATGATATTTGATTCTTGGGGAGGTGCACTTTCTCATAATGCCTATATCGAATTTTCATTGAATTACATGCGTAAAATAATATCGGGTTTAACTTTGGAATCAAACGGAAGCAAAATACCCAGTATTGTTTTTACAAAAGGTGGTGGTCTTTGGCTTGAACAACAAGCAACTTTAGGTGCTGACGCATTAGGTCTTGATTGGACAATTGATATTGGAAGTGCAAGAAGAAGAGTTGGGGACAAGGTTGCCCTTCAAGGAAATATGGACCCTGCAGTTTTATTATCGGACCCTAACTCTATCGAAAAAGAAGTTGAAACCATTCTGTCCAGCTATGGTAAAGGAACCGGTCATGTTTTTAATCTTGGCCATGGAATTACACAATGGACCCCTCCAGAGAATGCAGCTGCTATGATAAACGCAGTGCATGAACTCAGTAAAAAATATCACTCCCCATAAATAAATAATTACCCAAGTTCTTGCGGATCGATATCAATATTCCATCGTATCTTTGAACCCAATTTAGTTTCCCTTAATTTAGGTATCAATGTTGACAACAATTGGTGCAGATGCCTTCGTTGGGTTGCCTGCATGAGCACATACCCTCTTTCCTTTCCTTTTATTCGTTCAATCTGGGGACGTACAGGATCATAAGTAAGTACTTCTTTACTTTCCAGATTTGCAATCTCATGTGCGTATTTAAGAAAGTTGTAAACGAAATCGTAATTTATAGCCTCAGCACGAATCATCGCCAAATAACTATAGGGTGGAAATTCTGTCATTTCTCGTTCTTTTAATATTACTTCAGCAAAATTCGCGTAATCATGATTACGTAACGCATTAAATAAATTGTGTTCTGGAAAAGCTGTTTGAATGAGAACTTCTCCTGGCTTTTCTGCACGTCCTGCCCGACCCGAAACTTGCATTAACTGACTGAATAATCTTTCTGATGCTCGAAAATCTGGACTGAACAAAGCACTATCTGTATCTATAACACCCACCAAAGTTAGGTTTGGAAAATCATGTCCTTTCGCAAGCATTTGTGTCCCGACCAAAATATCCACCTTATTTGAAACTACGGCAGAAAGGATGTCAGATAATTTGTCTTTTCCTCTTGTGCTATCTCGATCCACACGCTGAACTCTTGCAGCTGGAAATAATTTCTTTAAGGTATCTTCAATCCGCTGAGTGCCGTAACCAGTAGGGCACAAGTCTGCGTCGCCACAATTTGGACATTGCCTGATGATTCTTTGCTCTTGCCCACAATGATGGCAAGTTAGTATTTTCCTATTTAGATGAACAACTAACTTGCAACTGCAGCGTTTACAGGATGCTATCCAATGACAGGATCTGCACAAAAGAACTGGTGAGTATCCGCGCCTATTGATGAACAGCATACTTTGCTCACCCTTGTTTAGACGATCCTGAATAGCAGTTGTCAAAGCTGATGTCATTCCATCAACGATATCTGTTTTAGAAATATCCAAACAACGAATATTTGGCAATGCAGCCTGGGTCACTGCTCTTTTGCAAAGCGTTAATAGTGCATATTTATGAATTTTTGTGTTATACCAAGTTTCCAAAGAAGGCGTTGCGCTACCCATTATTATTGGTATTTTTAGTTGCTGAGCCCTAAGCAAAGCGATATCTCTCGCATGGTATCTCATTCCTTCTTGCTGTTTATATGAGCCATCATGCTCCTCATCCACAATGATTATCTTGAGCTTAGGTAATTGGGCAAATACGGATAATCGGGTTCCAATTATAATTCTGGCTTTGCCTGACTGAGCATAAACCCAATTATGCAAGCGCTCACTTTCGTTTAAATTACTGTGCAGACTAACTATGGGTAAATGTTTTAATCGACTTTTGAATCTTGATTCTAATTGAGGTGTCAGATTTATTTCGGGAACCAGTACCAAGGCTTGGTGATTATTATCCGATAGTACTTGTTTGAGAATTTGCATGTAGACTTCTGTTTTTCCACTTCCAGTGATTCCATACAATAAATAAGGGCTAAACTTGCCACTATTATCAACAACCTGTTCAATTGCATTTTTTTGTTCGAGATTTAGAGTTGGTTCAAAGTTGCTTTCTTTGGAATCGCTGATGTCAAGAACTGGTAACTGCTTAACCTCTTTAACAAACCCAAATTCAATAAGCGTTTTGATCGCACCCCGCCAACCTTTAGACACATCGCCTAATTCCGATTCAGATTGAATTCTCTTTTCTTTCAATACATAGAATATTTTTTTCAAGATGACTTTTCTAGGCGGTAAGCTTTGAGCATCATTTTCTATGCCTAATTCAGTAATTTCATATGAATAATGATATCGAGTCTTCGCAGGTTTAATTTGCCTCAGTCTGGAAGGTAAAATATTTATTAATGCCTGACCAAAGGGGTATTGATAATATTCTGAGGCAAATTTTATGATTGAAAATAGTTCTTCATCTATCAAGGGTTCGTCGTTGTAAACGGATTTTATGGCCTTTAACTTTTCTAAAGGTATTTTGCTAACAGAAGTTTTGCCTACAACTACGCCAATCCTGGACTTGTTTCCGAAAGGTACAAGCACTCTTTGACCAACATTTACCTCCATACCGCCATCGGAATAATCAAAGAGACTATCCATCGGTACATCTAGAGCAATTTTCAATATTTCATTACACATTATTATTACTTAAGGGATGTTTTTGCATTATGGTATATGGCTTGGAGTAGGTTAAAATAGCGTTTTAACATTTTATTAGATTATTCTGCTTTGAAAGATCATCTTATCAAATTACTTTCTCAGGCAACGAAAAGCTTAAATATTGAGATCGACAGCCATGTCCATATTGAGCGTCCAAAAAACTCGCAACATGGTGATTATTCAACTAATCTAGCTTTAACATTAGCAAAGTCATTACGCCAGAATCCTCGAAAGGTCGCCGAAGACATAATAAGCCATCTTCCAGAATCCAGTTTAATTGAAAAGGTAGAAATAGCTGGGGCTGGATTTATTAACTTTTATTTAAGTGCCGGTGCCAGTCATTCTATTGTGAATGATATTCTTAGATTAAAGTCAAATTATGGTAGAAATGATCTCGGCCAAGGAAAAAAAGTACAAGTAGAATTCGTGTCTGCCAATCCCACAGGTCCATTACATGTTGGCCACGGCAGGGGGGCAGCGGTAGGCGACTGCCTTTGCCGTTTACTTGAAATCTCTGGCTGGGAAGTAACCAGAGAGTTTTATTATAACGATGCTGGCGCCCAAATTGAGAACCTTACCAAATCAGTTATCGCAAGGGCCAAAGGTATTTTAGTTGATGATCCTGAATTCCCTGAGGACGGTTATCGTGGAGAATATATCTTAGACATCGCAGAGGCCTTTTTAAATAAGGAAACCGTTGTAGCAGATGATATGAAAGTGACTGCTACCGGTGACATAGGGGATATCGAATCTGTAAGAAAATTTGCTGTTGCTTACCTTCGTCATGAACAGGACTTGGATCTTAAGACTTTTAATATCAAATTTGATGTCTTCTCACTCGAAAGTGCACTTTATACCTCTGGTAAGGTCGAACAGACTGTCAATGAACTTATCAATAGTGGTTATACGTATGAAGAAGACGATGCCCTTTGGTTACGTACGACCAGTTTTGGCGATGATAAAGATAGGGTAATGAGGAAAAAAGAAGGGGGTTATACTTATTTTGTTCCGGATGTAGCCTATCATCTTGATAAATGGAGTAGGGGGTTTAATCGAGTAATTAACGAACAGGGGGCCGATCATCATAGTACTATCACACGTGTAAGAGCTGGTCTTCAGGCATTGAATAAAGGCATACCAAAGGATTGGCCAGATTACGTGCTTCACCAAATGGTAACTGTAATGAAAGCCGGGGAGGAAGTAAAACTATCAAAACGAGCAGGAAGTTATGTAACGCTTCGTGATCTGATTGACCAGGTAGGTTGCGATGCAACACGTTTCTTTTTGGCCGCAAGACGGGCTGACTCCCAATTGATTTTTGATATTGACTTAGCTCGTGCTCAGACAAATGATAATCCCGTCTATTATATTCAATATGCACATGCGCGAATATGCAGCGTGCTCAACCAGTGGGGTGGTAAACAAGATAGCATAGTAGATTTCGATCTAAGTCCTCTAACTTTAAACCATGAAACTATTTTAATGCAGAAGCTAAGTGAATTCCCTGAGATTACTGAAAGCGCGACATTAGATCTTGCTCCGCATATAATAGCCAACTACTTGAAAGAACTTGCTGCTGCTTTTCATAGTTACTATAACGCAGAACAGTTTTTGGTAAATGATATAAAAGTTAAACAGGCTCGAATTGCCCTCTTAGCTGCAACTAAACAAGTTTTACACAATGGGTTAAATCTAATCGGTGTAAGTTCACCTGAGAAAATGTAATACATAATATTGCAATTAAGGATTCATGATGTCTAGAGACTATAAACCAACGCAGCAAAAATCGAGCAATAGGAAAGGAAGTCCCTTTTTCTCAGGGTTTCTTGTAGGTTTGCTTTTTGGGGTTGGTATATCCGTTGCACTTACCTTGTATATAAAAGGGATAAGAAGCCCTTTAACTGCAAAAGTAGAGCCCGCCATCAATATCGAACCCGCAAAGAAAGATTCCAAAACTGACAAGAGTTCAACAAACTCAACATCAGAAAATGGCGATCCAGACCATAGCCGATTTGATTTTTATACGATCCTGCCTGGAACTGAAAGTAAAGTAACTGAACAGGAGATCAAAGACCAGTCTAACCTAGACAAACCTAAGGAAAGTTACTTCTTACAAATTGGTGCTTTCCAGACTGAACAAGAAGCTGACAACATGAAAGCCAAACTTGCACTTCTTGGAATGGAGTCGATCATCCAAACTGCTACAATTCCTGATAAGGGAGTTTGGCATCGAGTTCGAGTCGGCCCATTAACGGATATCAATCAAATTAACAAAACACGTGAAGAGTTAACGTCTAATGGGTTCAAGTCTGATTTGATAAAAGTAAATATAACGCCCGTTGATCAATCAAGTCAGCCTAATTAGAACCTGAACGTTAATTTTATTTATTAAGATAAGGAAGATAGATGAAAAAACTTTTTGCCAGCCTGATTTTTCTTGTTTCGTTTTCAGCTATAGCTGATCCACAATTGGGAACAGATTTTTCACAAACCACTCAGGTCATACCGACTGAAAACCCTTCAAAGATAGAAGTGACCGAGCTCTTTTGGTATGGATGTCCACATTGCTACCATATGGATCCCGAGTTGTCAGTATGGGTTAAAAAGTTGCCCTCTGATGTTTACTTTAAGCGCGTTCCTGGGATTCCAAGGCCTGATTGGGTCCCAATGGCAAAAGCTTATTATGCACTTGAGGCCTTGGGAATAACAGAAAAACTCCATAGCAAGCTTTTTGATGCGATACACAAGGATAGAGTCTTAAGGCCTGATGACGAGCGCGGAGCCATTGAATGGGTTATCAAAACAAGTGGACTGGACAGGAAAAAAGTGGAAGAGGCTTTTAATTCGTTCTCAACTAATACGAAGCTAAACCGGGCAACACAAATTTTCCAAGCCTCAGGAGCAACAGGCGTACCTACTCTGATTATAGATGGCAAGTTTATAACATCAAGTACAATGGCCGGTGGAAACGAGGCTGCGCTTAAGGTTGCTGATTACATTATTGATAATGTCCGAAAAGACAAGGCTTCAAAAAAGTAATGGTTATATAAAATATGACCAGAACTAAAGTTTTATCCTTCTATAGAATTTCCACTTCACGCTGGTTAAAGCCTACCTGAAGTGGATTTTGTATTATCTTAGCTGGTGTGAAGATATCAGTGCATTCGTTTAATTCACCTCGAATGAACACGAATCGCTTCAAATCTTAACGACTGATTGGTTTATATCTTAACCTTTTTGGTTTTGCTCCCTCTTCTCCAAGTCGTTTTCTTTTGTCTGCTTCGTATTCCTGATAATTACCATTGAAGAACGTCCATTGAGAGTTACCCTCTGCAGCAAGGATGTGTGTTGCTATTCGATCCAGAAACCAACGGTCATGAGAAATCACCAATACAGACCCAGCAAACTCCAGAAGAGCATCTTCCAAAGCCCTTAATGTTTCCACGTCAAGATCATTGGAAGGTTCGTCAAGAAGTAACACATTTCCACCTGAGATAAGCGTTTTAGCTAAATGCAGTCTCCCCCTCTCACCACCAGAAAGCTGGCCCACTAATTTTTGTTGATCAGCCCCTTTAAAGTTAAATCGTCCTATGTACGCTCTTGATGAAGTTTCATACCTTCCTACGGTTAATGTGTCCGAGCCATTTGAAATTTCATCAAATACTGTTTTTTCATTGTTAAGAGAATTTCTATTTTGATCAACATAAGCTAATTTAACAGTCTGCCCTATGATCACTTCTCCTGAGTCTGGAGTTTCATTACCTGTGATCATTCTGAAAAGGGTCGATTTACCTGCTCCATTTGGTCCAATCAGTCCAACAATAGCACCTGCTGGAATTGAAAAACTGAGATCATCTATAAGCAATTTATCCTGATAGGCTTTGGTAACATTTTTAAACTCTATTACCTGTTCCCCCAAACGATCTCCTGCTGGTATGAATATTTCCTGTGTTTCATTTCTTTTTTGATATTCAGCACTTGCAAGTTCTTCGTATCGTGCAATTCTGGCCTTGCTCTTAGCTTGTCTTGCCTTTGGATTTTGGCGCACCCATTCAAGTTCGGTATTTAGTGCTTTTCGGCGTGCAGATTCTTGTGATTCTTCTATTTTTAATCTTTCCTGCTTTTGGTCAAGCCAACTTGAGTAATTACCTTTCCATGGGATTCCGTGACCTCTATCGAGTTCGAGGATCCATTCTGCTGCATTATCTAGAAAATACCTATCATGCGTTACAGCAACGACTGTTCCAGAGAATCGAACTAAGAATTGTTCCAACCATTCAACAGACTCAGCATCCAGATGATTAGTTGGCTCATCTAGCAAAAGCATATCCGGCTTTGACAATAGCAATTTACATAATGCTACTCTGCGTTTCTCTCCACCAGAAAGAGGTCCGATTTTCGCATCCCAGGGTGGCAAACGTAGTGCATCAGAGGCAATTTCCATTTGATGTTCTATATCTGATCCACTAGCTGCAATTATATTTTCATATTTTGCCTGTTCATCAGCAAGTTTATCGAAATCCGCATCTGGATCTGCATACGCAGCATAAATTTCCTCCAGCTTGCTTTTTGCTAGAGCAACTTCTCCCATCGCCGACTCGACTTCTTCTCTAACCGTAGCATCTGGGTTAAGTTTCGGTTCTTGTTCCAGATATCCGATATTCAAATTGGGAATGTGCTGAACTTCTCCTTCAAAGTCCTTGTCTACATTCGCCATAATTCGCAAGACTGTTGATTTTCCAGATCCATTTAAACCAAGTAGGCCAATTTTTGCTCCTGGAAAAAAAGATAATGATATATCTTTTATTATTTGTCTTTTTGGTGGAACTATCTTGCTCACTCTGAGCATTGACATTACATACTGAGCCATATGATTTCTTTATTTAACTGTCATTAAAGTGCTAAATCAAACCTATTCAACCGTTACTGATTTTGCCAGATTTCTTGGTTTGTCTACATCCGTTCCTTTTAGTAACGCCGCGTGGTAGGCTAAAAGCTGAACGGGAATAGTGTGTAAAATGGGTGACAGCACACCTACATGTCGAGGAGTACGAATAACCCTTACGCCATCACTACCTGAGAAATTACTGTCCGCGTCTGCAAAAACAAAAAGTTCTCCGCCTCTAGCACTCACTTCTTGCATGTTAGATTTTACTTTCTCAAGCAGTGCATCGTTAGGTGCGATAACGACAACAGGCATGTCTTTATCTACTAAAGCCAATGGACCATGTTTCAGTTCTCCTGCAGGATAAGCTTCAGCGTGAATATAAGAAATTTCTTTGAGTTTAAGCGCGCCTTCCAGTGCTATAGGATAATGCATCCCTCGACCTAGGAACAGTGCATGGTGCTTGTTAGCAAAGGCCTTTGCCCATTCACGTATTTGCGGCTCTAGATTAAGTGCATGCTGAACGCTACCCACAAGACTTCTTAATTCATTCAGATATTGATTCTCGAGTTTTTTACTCAGTAATTTTCTTTGCTTTGCCAGTGTGACGGCAAGCGTAAATAATGCTACAAGTTGCGTTGTAAATGCTTTTGTCGATGCAACACCTATTTCCGCTCCAGCTCGTGTATATAGAACCAATTTAGATGTCCTTGGAATTGCGCTTTCTTGAACATTGCAAATAGCTAAGGTGAGTTCTTGTCCTAATGATTTTGCGTGTTTCAATGCTTCTAAAGTATCTAGGGTTTCTCCAGACTGGGATATCGTTACTATGAGTTGATTTTTGTTTGGTACTGATTTCCTATACCTGTATTCACTCGCTATTTCGACCGAAGTAGGGATTTCTGCAATGCTCTCTAACCAATATTTCGCAGTTTGTCCTGCATAGTAACTCGTTCCAGCTGCGAGTATTAATATACTATCAACTCTATTGAATATTTCTTCCGCCTCATCTCCAAACAGCGCAGAGCTAAAACTAGCGTCATCGATTACTGCTTCGATAGTATCGGTTAAAGCTTTTGGTTGTTCATGTATTTCTTTTTGCATGTAGTGAGAGTAGGGACCTAATTCCATGCTTGCGAGCGATACATCACTTATATGTATTTTTCTTTTTATCTCTTTTCCGTCTTTATCATAAATCGTAACTTTTTCTCTATCGATGTCAGCCACATCTCCGTCTTCTAGATATATCACGCGCCTTGTAACGGATAACACTGCAGAAACATCTGAAGCAATGAAATTTTCCCCATTTCCTAATCCTATTAGTAATGGGCATCCAAGCCTTGCACACACCATATTATCTGGCGATTTAATTGAAATTACACTAATTGCAAACGCGCCGGTAAGTTCCTTTACAGCAAGTTGTGTTGCCTTCAATAAATTAGATGTTTTTAGATAATAGTAGTGGATAAGGTGTGCTATTACTTCCGTGTCTGTTTGAGATTCAAAAACATAACCCAGCGATTTCAATTTCTCACGTTGCTCATCATGATTTTCTATTATCCCATTGTGCACGACTGCAATTTCATCTCTCGAAATATGCGGATGTGCATTTGACTCTGTCACACCACCATGTGTTGCCCATCGGGTATGACCAATACCAACTAATCCGGTTGTATTCGAAGTTCGAGCTTTATTCTCCATTTCTACTACTCGCCCAACCGCTCTTACTCGCTCGATTACTGTGTTTAATACAGCAATCCCAGCCGAGTCATAACCTCGATACTCCAATCTACTCAATCCTTCAATTAGCATTGGTACAACATTTCTTTTTGCTACTGCTCCAACAATACCGCACATAGTTTTTTCTCTGTTTTAATATGTTGATTACTATTAATGTAGTTAATTAATATTATTTCTTTGGCCGTTTCCAGCCTGTTATCGTTATTTGTTTGCTTCTAGATATAGCTAACTCATCGGGTTCAACATCTTTAGTTATAGTGGAGCCAGCACCAATTGTCGCACCCGCTTTAATCTTAACAGGCGCAACTAACTGTGAATCTGATCCAACAAATACATTATCTTCAATTATTGTTCGATGTTTCTTTGCGCCATCGTAATTGCAAGTTATAGTACCTGCGCCGATATTCACGTTTTTACCTATAGTCGAATCACCAATATAGCTCAGATGGTTTATATTAGTTGATGAATCAACCTGAGAATTCTTAACTTCAACAAAATTTCCGATGTGACACGATTCATTCAGTTGTGTTCCTGGTCTTAACCTTGCAAACGGCCCAACTTTGCAATGGTTCCCTATCTTGACTCCATCTATATGTGTATAGGCTTCGATAATCGTTGCGTTTCCAATTGTTGCATCTTTAATTACGCAATAGGGACCGATTTTAACGTTGTTTTCGAGGGTTACATTTCCAATGAAAATGCATCCGACATCAATTTCGACATCTGAACTTGCAACTAAATTCCCTCGCACGTCAATTCTGCTTGGATCATAAATCTTCACACCTGATTGCATTAATTTATTTGCAAACATTTCTTGGTATATTCTTTCAAGCTTGGCTAAGTCATTTTGGGAATTAATACCTTCAACTGAATATTCTTCTTCAGTAATTAATATTCCAACTTTACAACCCTCATTAACTGCAAGCTTTACTAAATCTGTTAAGTAGTATTCATTTTGAGCATTATGATTTGTTATCTTATCTATCCAGTACGATAACTTATCGACTTCCAATGCCATGATGCCTGTGTTGACTTCCTTAATTTTAATATGTTCTGGCGATGCATCCTTTTGCTCAACAATTTCCAGAACATTACCTGAGATATCACGAATTATTCTGCCATATCCACTTGGATCATTTCTTATCACCGTTAATATCGACAAATCGCAATGTTGCTTTATCAGTTCATTACATTCCTTTAGATTGATTAATGGAACATCACCTAATAAAATAAGACATTTAGCACCATTATCTAGATAAGGTTTAGCTTGTAGTACTGCATGTCCTGTTCCAAGCTGCTCTTTTTGCTCAACCCAAACTATCTTTTCATCTTTAAAGTTTTCTTGAACCTCTTCTCCACCATAACCATGTATCACAATTATTTTTGCTGGATTCAACAATTTGGCACAATCAATTACATGCTTCAAAAGTGGTTTACCAGCGAGTTGATGAAGTACTTTCGGCTTTGTTGAAACCATGCGCGTGCCTTTGCCGGCAGCGAGAATAACTACATTGATTTTTTTTTCTAAATTTACCATTAGTGTATATAGTTGCTAATTTTAATCCATTTTTAGATTATATATACTCTTGCAACAAAAAAGGCAGCTAGAAGCTGCCTTTAATCGATTGAAACTGATTTTAATGTATTTTTTTACGTAATCTAGATATTGCCTGCAGTTGAGCCAATGCCTCCGACAGCTCAGCTTGGGCTTGTGCATAATTAACTTCAGAGGCGTTACTTTTAATTAACTCCTCTGCAAGACGTTTTGCCTCAAGTGCCTTTGCTTCATCTAAATCATGACCACGAATGGCAGTATCTGCCAATACCGTTACTAAACCTGGTTGGATTTCAAGAATACCCCCCGAAATAAAAATCAACTGTTCATCATTTTCATTTGGAAGCTTAATTCTCAAAGCACCAGCTTTGATATTCGTGAGCAGAGGGGTGTGTCGTGGATAGATACCAAGCTCACCCATCAACCCTGGCGCAACAATAAATTCAGCTTCACCAGAGAATATGGATTCTTCTGCACTAACTACTTCAATTTGAATTTTAGAAGCCATTTATATATGCCTTAATCTATAAAACAATTATAAAGTTTTCGCTTTTTCAACGGCTTCTTCAATTCCACCAACCATATAGAAAGCTTGTTCTGGAAGATGATCGTAATCACCATTCACAATGCCCTTAAACCCTTTAATTGTTTCTTTGAGAGAAACATATTTACCTGGTGCACCTGTAAATACTTCAGCAACGTGGAAAGGCTGGGACAGGAATCTCTGAATTTTTCTAGCTCTAGCCACGGCCAGTTTATCTTCTGGAGCAAGCTCATCCATGCCAAGAATCGCAATAATGTCTCTTAATTCTTTATAACGTTGGAGCGTTGATTGAACCGCACGAGCAACTGAATAATGCTCCTCACCAACAACGAGTGGATCAAGTTGTCTCGATGTAGAATCAAGCGGATCAACTGCTGGATAAATACCTAATGACGCTATATCACGAGATAGAACAACTGTTGAATCCAAATGCTGGAAGGTAGTAGCAGGTGAAGGATCGGTTAAGTCATCCGCTGGAACATATACGGCTTGGATTGATGTAATCGATCCTACTTTTGTAGAAGTAATACGTTCTTGCAAGCGGCCCATTTCATCCGCTAATGTTGGCTGATAGCCAACCGCTGAAGGCATACGTCCTAGTAGGGCTGATACTTCTGTTCCAGCCAAAGTGTAACGATAGATATTATCAACGAAGAACAGAATGTCTCTTCCTTCATCACGGAAACGTTCAGCCATTGTGAGACCAGATAATGCAACGCGTAAACGATTTCCTGGTGGTTCATTCATCTGACCAAAAACCATCGCAACCTTCGATTCAGACATGTTATCCAACTTGATAACACCTGCCTCAGCCATTTCGTGGTAAAAGTCATTTCCTTCACGTGTACGTTCACCCACTCCTGCAAAAACTGATAATCCTGAGTGTTCTTTAGCGATATTATTAATCAATTCCAACATATTAACGGTCTTACCAACACCTGCACCGCCAAATAGCCCGACCTTACCGCCTTTTGCAAACGGGCAAACCAAGTCAATAACCTTAATGCCTGTTTCCAGCAAGTCTACAGAAGGTGACAATTCTTCAAATGAAGGTGCCTTTTGATGAATTTCTCTTCTTTCTTCAGTCGCAATTGGACCGGCCTCATCAATTGGACGTCCTAAAACATCCATAATTCTACCTAATGTCGCAGTACCTACGGGCACAGAGATGCCTGCGCCGGTTGCTTTTACGGCCATTCCTCTGCGTAAACCATCACTTGATCCCATAGCAATGGTACGGACAATTCCATCGCCCAATTGTTGTTGTACTTCGAATGTCAGCCCAGCTTCTGCAGTTGAACCTTCTTCTTCAAGAACTAAGGCTTCATAAACCTTAGGCATTTGATCACGTGGAAATTCGACGTCAACAACTGCGCCGATACACTGAACCACTTTACCTTGACTCATATTGAGATTCCCCATCTATACTTAAATTCGTTAAACGTATTTGTTTATGATGCAATGATTAACCCGATACTGCCGCTGCACCACCAACGATCTCTGAAATTTCTTTGGTAATCGCTGCTTGTCTTGCTTTGTTATAAACTAACTTCAAATCACCTATCACTGTTTTGGCATTGTCTGAGGCTGCCTTCATCGCAACCATACGTGCACTCTGTTCTGATGCCATATTTTCAGCTACAGATTGATAAACCAATGACTCAATGTAACGAACCATCAAATCATCAATAATAACCTTTGCATCAGGCTCGTATAAATAATCCCAATGCCCTGAAGGAGCACCAAGACTTTCACCTGACAACGGCAGCAATTGTTGCATGACTGGCTCTTGTTTCATTGTATTAATAAAGTGATTGTATGCTATGTATAATTGGTCAATCTCTCCGTTCACGTAGGCATCTAGCATCACTTTTACTGGGCCAATCAGCCTATCCATATGAGGCGCATCACCAAGTCCAGTTACCTGCGAACTCAATTTAGCCTTTATACGTGTCATGAATCCGTATCCCTTGTTGCCAATTGCACAAATACGAATGGACTTATTTTCAGATTCCCATGTCTGCATTTTGTTGACTACAACACGAAGAATATTTGTATTCAATCCGCCACAAAGGCCTTTATCAGATGTCACCAATATAATTCCCACGTTCTTGGTTTCATCTCTTTTAACAACAAAAGGATGTTTATATTCCGGTTGTGCATGCGACATGTGAGCAGCAACATTACGAATCTTTTCCGCATAAGGTCTTGCAGCTCGCATCCTGTCTTGCGCTTTGCGCATCTTGGATGCTGCCACCATTTCCATAGCTTTAGTGATCTTACGTGTATTTTCTACACTTTTGATCTTAGTTCTGATTTCCTTACTACCGGGCATTTTTTTACTCCAGTTTAGTAAGCGTTATTCGCTTTAAAGTCTTCGATTGCTGCTGTAAGCGCCTTATCATCGTCACCTGAAAGGTCTAAGGTTTTCTCTATCTTCTCCGCAATCGCCTTGTATTTAGAATTTATAAATGCATGTAAAGCGGATTCGAAAGCTAAAACCTTATTAACAGGTACATCGTCTAGATAACCCTTGTTAGCCGCCTGCAATGTGATGGCCATTTGAGATACTGACAGAGGAGCATACTGCGCTTGTTTCATAAGTTCAGTCACTAATCTACCACGCTCGAGTTGCTTACGTGTAGCCTCGTCCAGATCAGACGCAAACTGAGCAAACGCAGCTAATTCTCTATATTGCGCCAATGCCAATCGAACACCACCGCCTAGTTTCTTAACTACCTTGGTTTGAGCCGCTCCGCCCACACGTGAAACCGAGATACCAGCGTTAATCGCTGGACGGATACCAGCATTAAACAAATCAGTTTCCAAGAAAATTTGACCATCGGTAATCGAAATAACGTTAGTTGGAACGAACGCAGATACGTCACCGGCCTGTGTCTCAATGATAGGCAATGCGGTCAATGATCCGGTTTTACCTTTAACTTCACCATTTGTGAACTTTTCTACATACTCTTCATTGACACGCGCAGCACGTTCAAGCAAACGTGAGTGAAGATAAAAAACATCTCCAGGATAAGCTTCGCGACCTGGTGGACGTCTTAATAACAATGAAATTTGTCTATATGCGATGGCCTGCTTTGTTAGATCATCATAAACGATGAGCGCATCCTGTCCGCGGTCACGGAAGTATTCACCCATTGTGCATCCTGAATACGGAGCGATGAACTGAAGTGCTGCAGAATCTGATGCTGATGCCGCTACTATGATGGTGTAATCCATGGCGCCATATTGCTCTAGTTTTCTAACCACATTGGCTATTGTTGAAGCTTTTTGACCAACCGCAACGTAGATACAGGTCATGTTTTGACCTTTTTGATTGATGATTGCGTCAACCGCTACAGCTGTTTTACCAGTCTGTCTGTCACCAATTATCAATTCGCGCTGACCTCTTCCAACAGGAACCATTGAGTCAATCGCCTTAATACCTGTTTGAACTGGCTGAGAAACAGATTTTCGCGCAATCACACCAGGAGCAACTTTCTCAATCTTATCGGTCAACTTGGCATTAATAGGGCCTTTTCCATCAATCGGCCTTCCGAGCGCATCTACGACACGACCAACCAGCTCTGGTCCAACTGGCACTTCAAGAATACGGCCTGTACACTTGCAGATATCACCTTCTGTGATGTGTTCATAATCACCAAGTACCACAGCACCTACTGAATCACGCTCAAGATTGAGTGCAAGCCCGAACGTGTTACCAGGGAACTCAATCATCTCTCCAGCCATTACATTTGATAAACCATGTATTCTAACAATTCCATCCGTTACCGAAATTACGGTACCTTGTGTTCGAGCTTCAGCTGTAGTTGAAAAATTCTCTAATCTACTCTTAATCAGCTCACTAATTTCCGATGTTGATAACTGCATTTATTTGTCTCCTGACCTTTTCTTGGCCTAACCTTTTAGCGTGTAAGCCAGCGCTTGTAACTGACCACGAACTGAAGCATCAATAACTGTATCACCCACAACTATCGTGACTCCACCAATTAGTTGCGGATCTAGAGTAACTTTAGCTTCTATCTTTTTTTGAAATTTAGATTCTAATTGTTTTACCAGATTTTTAACTTGAGCATCTGTAGGCTTTGAAGCAGAGGTTATTTCAGCTTCTAGAATACCTTCATCCTGCGCCTTTAAATCTTCAAATGCTCCTGAAATATCAGGTAAGATTGAAAGTCTGTTATTTTCGACCAACAACTTGACCAAATTTATTGCGTTTGAGTCCAATTTTCCTTCACAAACCGCTAAGAACAATCTTTCAAGTTCTGAAGATGACAACTTTGGATCTTCAATTATTAGTTTCATACGATTGTCTGATGATACAGAAGACATCAATGCTAATTGGTCTGACCAACTAGATAAGGCCTTCTTCTCTTTAGCCAACCTATAAATTGCCGTTGCGTAAGGTCTTGCAATGGTGATTGCTTCAGCCATGATATTCCTACAGTTCTTTCGCAATTGCAGTTAAGATTTCAGAATGAGTTTTTGCATCGATTTCTTTTCTCAAGATCTTTTCTGCGCCTGCAACAGCCAATATGGAAACCTGTTGTCTCAACTCTTCTTTGGCTCGATTAACCTCTTGCTCAATCTCTGCCTTTGCTCCACCAATAATTCGGTCGCCCTCTGATTTAGCCGTGTTTTTTGCATCTTCAATTATTTGATTGGCTCGCTTTTCTGCTTGTGCAATTATCTCTGATGCGCGATTTTTTGCATCACTTAATGCTTCTGCAGAACGTTTAGAAGCTTGTTCCAATTCACTTCTTCCACGTTCCCCAGCGGCTAGACCATCAGCTATTTCTTTCTGGCGAGTTTCTATTGCATTAAGCAAAGGCGGCCATACAAATTTTATTGTAAACACGATTAGCACAAAGAATGCTATTGCTTGTGCTACGAGTGTAAATCCAATATCCATTTTCGCTCCCGTGCTGTTAGGCTAATTAAACTTAGTCATTTAAAGTTTAGTGAGCAACTACACTTAACAATGGGTTTGCGAATGCAAACATCATCGCAAGACCAACACCAATAATAAATGAGGCATCAATAAGACCAAGTAGTAAGAATACCTTACCTTGAAGCGCTGGAATCATTTCTGGCTGACGTGCTGCACCTTCCAAGAAACTCGCACACATGATACCAATACCAATACACGCACCAGCAGCGCCTAAACCGATAATCAGACCAATGCCAATCCCTGTGTAGGCTTGAATCATTGCTAAAAATTGTACACTTTCCATTACATTTCCTTTCACTATTGAGGGGTATTACTTACTAATTAACTAAACTTCTAAACCAAACAAATTTTTAATGACTTTCATGAGCCATCGCTAAATACACAACCGTAAGCATCATAAATATAAATGCCTGTAACACTACAATCAGAATATGAAATATTGACCATCCAGCACCTAATATTGCTCCGGCAATCGTTCCTGTCAGACCTGTGGCAGCCCAAAGTCCTAAAAGTAGAAAGATAACTTCGCCAGCGTACATATTTCCAAATAATCGAAGTGAATGTGATAAGGGTTTGGAGATATATTCAATCATGTTGAAAAGGAAGTTAGCTGGCCAGATAATTGGATTTGTTCCGAAAGGTGAACAGAATAATTCGTGTATCCAACCTTTCAAACCTTTTGATTTGATAGCAAAGAAAATCATGAGGAACCACACCGTCAAAGCTAACGCAAATGTAGTATTAACATCAGATGTCGGGACGCTTCTCCATTTTTCCAAACCAAGCGGCCCATAAACAAAATGCGCCATGACATCTATAGGAAGAAAATCCATGGCATTCATCAAGAGCACCCAAACAAAAACCGTTAGTGCTGCTGGAGCGATAAACGAATGTCTGTCTCCATGAAAAATGTTTTTTACTTGATCATCCACAAAACCAAATAACAATTCAACAAAGGCCTGGCCTTTTGAAGGAACTCCAGAGGAAGATTTCCTGACTACGCTCCAAATCAGACCCATTGAAATGCAACCAAGAATAATTGACATCACGAAAGTATCAACGTGTAGTGTCCAGAAATTTCCCGCACCAATCTTTGCCGTATCAAACGACAAATGGTGAGCTATGTAGCCAGAAGGAGTCAATGCATGCTCTGTAGCCATAAATATCAAACCTTAAATATTACTATTCTTATCAATTCCAAAAATTGCAGCGCCTGATAAAATCGCCGCAACACCTAGACCGATTATCAAAGCCAGTGGTACTAAATTGTTGGCATAAAACTTGAAAGATACCAATAAAAGTACTCCAATTACTAATATCTTTACAGCTTCTGCTTTCAGTAGGCCTACGAGAACTGCACCTGCTGTTTTATTTTTTTCATTTTGTAATACGAGTATTGATCCAGCAAGTCCACCGAGCACCGCCGATCCACCACCCAGGATCGCCGAAACAGCGCCGTGTAGCCCACTTAAAATGAACGCTCCCAAAGCAACGGCAGATGTGGCTGCAATTTGCCATTTCGCCATCTGTAAAAATACTGCTGCCGTCTTATTATTTTCCATAATTCTACTGTCCAGAACTTAAGGACAGAAATTTGCATACAAATGCGAAGTCCGCGATTGTCTTGTTTTATTGGATTTTAGTCAAGCACCTAAAGCAACTAAAATAAAATTATTCGTATAAAACCTCACCGTAGTTTTGAAATAATTCCCTCTAACTGATCTAAATTTGAATATCTTATTTTTAGAGTTCCTGAACCATTCGCTGTATTTGCAATTTGCACTTCAGCACCAATCAATTCTGAGAGTTCTTGTTGAAGAATTACTACATCGTTGTCTCTAGTTACTGTTTTTTTGTTCTTCGTCTCACTATTCGATATTCTTTTCACCAGCATTTCAGCTTCTCGAACAGATAACTGTTTTTGTATTATTTCTTCAGAAGCGAGGATTTGCTGCGCGTCAGTGAGTGAAAGTAAAGCTCTAGCATGCCCCATATCCAAGAGGTTGCGCATCAGCTTTTCTTGGACCAAATCACTAAGATTCTGCAACCTTAGCAAATTTGTAACTGCGCTACGAGACCGCCCAACTGAAATAGCAGCTGTTTCATGTGTCATTCCAAACTCGTCTATCAATCTCTTGATACCATTCGCCTCTTCAATGGGATTTAGATTTTCTCGTTGAATGTTCTCGATAAGCGCCATCGCCAAAGCTGCTTCATCAGCAATCACCCTTATCAGAACTGGCACTTCTTCCAGGCCTGCAATTCTTGCTGCACGCCACCTTCTTTCGCCAGCGATTATTTCATATTGATTATCCGAGATTTCTCTTACCAGTATTGGCTGCATGATTCCCTGAGCTTTTATTGATTCAGCTAAATTGTTCAAGGATTCTGGATCCATATAGGACCGAGGCTGATATTTTCCAGGTTTTAATTGTTCGATGGATATTGAACGCAAAATCTCTTCTGCATTATTTTCAACATTTCCGCTCAACAATGCATCAAGACCCCGTCCAAGCCCTTTTTGTTTTACCATTCTTTCCTCTTATCGCTATTTCAATATCTCAGTTACAGTTTTGAAGGACTCATCTGCGTTTTTTACTTTTTGAAATTATTTCATTTGCCAATTCAACATAAGCTTGTGCACCTTTTGAAGCCCTATCGTATTCAAGTACTGGCAATCCGTAGCTTGGTGCTTCTGCTAAACGAATATTTCTAGGAATAACCGTTCGATATACTTTGTCACCGAAATGACTTTCAAGTTGAGCGGAAACTTGCTGAGCCAACATGTTTCTATTATCAAACATAGTTCGCAGCAGCCCTTCTATTTCTAGGTTGGAATTTAAGTGAGTGCGTACTTTCTTTATGGTGTTAACCAAATCTGTTAGCCCTTCCAATGCGTAATATTCACATTGCATTGGTATCATTACAGCATTTGCTGCTGTGAGGGCATTCACAGTTACCAGGTTGAGTGCCGGAGGGCAATCAAGAAGAACATAATCATAGGTATTTTTTAGTGCAGAAATTGCGTATTTTAAACGTGTTTCACGACCAATCTCATTAACCAACTCGACTTCTGCGCCTGCTAAATCCCTGTTTGCCGGAACAATATCAAACATGCTTTTTTCAGAGGTCTGAATTACATCCCTTATAGTCTTTTCTCCAATAAGGACATGATATACAGTATATTTCAGGGAAGCCTTGTCAATTCCGCTACCAGTCGTTGCATTTCCTTGTGGATCCAAATCTATAAGCAATACTTGGCTACCAGCCGCAGCCAAGCTTGCTGCTAAATTTACACAGGTCGTTGTTTTACCAACACCCCCTTTTTGATTTGTAATTGCTAAAATCCGCATAATTTTTGCCATGTAATTAAACTTCTAATGAATTGTTCTTCACGAATATTAAATGTCTTTTCGCATCAAGAAAGGGAACTTTTATCTCTTTCACCTCCGGCGTAATTTGAAATCTTTTCTTTAGATTTTCAATTTCACTCTCGGGATAAGTCCCTTTCATTGCAATCCACATCCCTTTATTTTCAATAAGATGGAATGTTAGATCCATAAACTGTGTTATCTCTGAAAATGCCCGAGAAATTACAATATCAAACTTATTTTCCGGTTCGTAATCTTCTACCCGACCTGATATAACATTCAGGTTTTCAATAGCTAACTCTGCCTTAACTTGACGCATAAAACTTGCCTTTTTGTTGACTGAATCTATGGTTGTAACTTTAAGATTCGGCATGCATAAGGCAATAACTATTCCTGGTAGTCCAGCACCGCTCCCTACATCAAGTAACGATTTGCTCGATAAGTTAAGATAAGGCAGTACTACTAACGAATCAAGCAAATGTAAAATAACCATTTCTTCAGGATCACGAATTGCTGTAAGGTTATGTACTCTGTTCCATTTTTGGATCAGCATCACATATTTTAATAATTTAACTTTAGTTAACTCTGGCAAATCAATCTTTGCTAGATCTAAACCGTTTTCTAACCTTTGCGCCTCGTTCATGCCACTTTTTCTGAATTTTTATTTCGACCTTTTCGCTTGAGATGCACTAATAATAAAGCGATTGTTGCAGGAGTGATTCCTGATATTCTGCTTGCTTGACCAATAGTTTGTGGTCGAATGGATGTCAATTTTTGCTGTGCCTCAATTGAAAGCCCATGCACTTCTTTATAATCAATTTCCTCAGGCATAACTATATTTTCGCTGCCACGCTGCCTTTGGATTTCTTCAGCCTGACGATCTATATAGCCCTGATACTTCGCGGCAATTTCGATTTGTTGTTGAACCTCAACTTCGCTTACTCCCTGACCAGAGCCTGGAAGCGACATAAGCGCTTCGTAAGTTACTTCTGGCCTTCGCAACAGCTCGAACAATGAGTATTCATGTTCGATTTCTTTTCCAAGCACTCTAGTTGAATCCTCTTTAGTAAGCCCATCCGGTCTCACCCAAGTTGATTTCAATCTTCCTTCTTCTCTTGTAATAGCTTCAATTTTCTTGCTAAAGAATCCCCAGCGTATGTCGTCCACCAACCCTAAATTACGACCTATTTCTGTCAATCTTATGTCTGCATTATCTTCCCTTAGCATCAACCGATATTCAGCTCTGCTTGTAAACATGCGATAGGGTTCAGTCACGCCCCTAGTTATAAGGTCATCAACCATAACCCCTATATAGGATTGATCTCTGGTTGGGCACCAACTTTCCTTTTCTTGAGCATATAAGGCAGCGTTAGTTCCAGCAAGCAGCCCCTGAGCTGCCGCCTCCTCATAACCGGTTGTACCATTAATTTGTCCCGCAAAAAATAATCCGTTCACAGCTTTCGTTTCAAGCGAACTTTTTAATGCACGCGGATCATAATAATCGTATTCAATCGCATACCCTGGACGTAATATATGGGCGTTCTCCAATCCCTTGATGCTTCTAACTAAAGCTAACTGAATATCAAAGGGCAAACTGGTAGAAATACCATTGGGATATACTTCGTTTGTCTCCAACCCTTCTGGCTCTAAAAAAATTTGGTGTGACTCTTTATCGGCAAACCGATGAATCTTATCTTCAACACTTGGGCAATAACGCGGCCCCACGCCTTCAATTACTCCCGTGTACATAGGAGAACGGTTTAAACCACTCCTGATAATATCGTGGGTTTTTTCGTTAGTATGCGTAATCCAACATGGAAGCTGCTTTGGGTGTTGAGATACGTTACCCAGGAATGAAAAAACAGGAGCAGGAAAATCTCCTGGCTGTTCAAGCATCAATTGATAGTCAATAGATCTTCCATCAATGCGAGGTGGCGTACCCGTCTTCAATCTTCCAACTGGCAAACCTAACTCCCTTAATCTTGCAGCCAACGAGACAGCCGAGGGATCTCCGGCTCTTCCTGCTTCATAATTTTCTAACCCCACGTGGATTAATCCACCCAAGAAAGTACCCGCAGTCAGCACTACCGAACTTGAATAAAAACGCAGGCCTATTTGCGTTTTAACACCAACTACAGAATCATTTTCAATGATGACATCATCGACAGCTTGTTGAAACAGCCACAAATTCTTTTGATTTTCAAGCTTTTTACGAATCGCCGCTTTATATAAGACCCTATCTGCCTGAGCACGCGTCGCTCTTACCGCTGGCCCCTTGCTTGAATTGAGGATTCTGAATTGAATGCCTGCTTCGTCGGTTGCTGCTGCCATTGCGCCGCCTAATGCATCAATTTCTTTTACAAGATGCCCTTTTCCAATCCCACCAATGGAAGGATTACATGACATTTGACCTAGGGTTTCAATATTATGAGTAAGTAATAGCGTCTTTTGATTCATGCGAGCGGATGCTAAGGCCGCTTCTGTCCCGGCATGCCCACCGCCAATAACGATTACATCAAATTTTTCTGGGAAATACATGTGCTTAATGATTAAATACTAAGGTTGTGTATGTTACTGCAATACGTGAATTACGTCATGCTATAAAAGCATGTTTCACGTGAAACATTTTAAATTAATAGTTACAATATGAAACTGAAATATTCCATTAACAAAATTGGCATATTATCTGCTTGACATAAATCAATGCATATCTGATTTATACAAAATAAAATCTACTAAAATTACTTAACTACCGTCACAGGAGACGAAAATATGAAAAAAATCAACATTGGTCTTATGCTTATTTTGAGCTTGGGTGCTTTAAGTGCACACGCTGATGTAACTAACGCTGAAAAGCTTGCAAAAAAATATGAAGGTATTGCTAAAGCAATCAATCCTAAATACGCAGGTGAATCACCATCAGACGGTAAAGTATTTTTCAATAATCTGATAAAAGTCAACGGCAAAGATGTTGCCTGTGCATCTTGCCATACTGATAATCCAGCTAATACTGGTAAACATATGGTTACAGGAAAACCAATTCGCCCATTGGCTCCTTCAGTAAACGCAAAGCGTTTTACAGATATTGATAAAGTTGAGGAAAATTTCAGCAAGCATTGTAACGATATCATTGCACGTGAATGTACAGCTGAAGAAAAGGCTAATTTCATAGCGTATCTGATTACTGTAAAAAAATAATTTTTAGTGTCGTGGGTTCTGTTTCAGAAGTATGAACCTAATTAGATAGTAAATAGAAAAGCCTTACTTACAATCACCGGCCATTTATGGGTTTTCAAAGCCCATAGGTAGCCGGTGATTTATTTTAATAGAAATGATACTGTTGGATGTGTAGGTAAAATGTTTCACGTGGAACATTTTAAGTGATGAGAATTTATAGCGTTAAAAAAGACTGGTCTTTAATAAACCTGCATAAAAAATACGCATTATTTGCCAATGCAAAACTTGCTGAATATTTCACCGAGCAATTCATCAGATGTAAATTCACCGGTGATGGTTCCTAAATGGTATTGGCATTGCCGTAGTTCTTCAGCAACCAATTCTGGACTTCCGATTTGTTCTTCAGCGGAAGCAAGCGCGTTGCATACTGACTTAAGAGCGTCGATATGGCGCGTTCTTGCCATGAATAAGCCTTCGCCATAGGATTGCCAACCAGATGCCTTTAAAATGTAATCCTTAAGTAGCGATATCCCTTCACCAGTGAGTGCAGATATATAAACATGGATTTCAGATCCTGAAATATCGATTTTCGGAACGGAGTTTGTTTTATCAATCTTATTATGAACCCAGACTTTCGTTATCGTTGACGGGAACAACTCAATAATCTTTTCTTCCTGATCGGTAATTCCTAGGTAATCGTCTAAAATTATCAGCGCTATATTAGATGAATGTATGGCTTTCCATGTTCGAGAAATCCCTTCTAATTCAACCGGGTCATCGGTGTCTCTTAAACCGGCTGTATCAATGACATGAATAGGAATGCCGTTGAACTGAATCAAGGTTCGAATTGAATCACGAGTTGTGCCAGCTATGTTTGTTACTATCGCTATATCCTCGCCAGCAAGATAATTTAATAGGCTGGATTTACCTACATTTGGCTGACCCACCAAAACTACGTGTATACCTTCACGAAGGATGTTTCCTTGCTGCGCCTGCAAAAAAAGTTTTTCAACTTTTGACTTCAAAATGGCTAGCTTTTCAGAAACACTTCCCAGAGTTATAAAATCTATATCTTCCTCTGGAAAATCAAGACAGGCTTCAATATACATTCTTAAGCTCACAAGACTTTCCAAAAGGCTTTGGATCAGCTTTGAAAACTCTCCAGAAAGAGAAAGTGATGCACTTCGTGCTGCTTCAACTGTAGATGCACTGATAACGTCTGCAACTGCTTCGGCTTGAGCTAAATCAATTTTGTTATTTAGAAAAGCACGTTTCGTAAATTCTCCTGGTTCAGCATGTCGGGCACCTAAATACAAACATGTCTCTATTATTAATTGAAGTACGGCTGAACCGCCATGGGCTTGAAGTTCAAAAACATCTTCACCGGTATAAGAATTAGGATTTGCGTAATAGATTGCTATACCATCATCAATAAGTGATCCATCGTGATACTTAAAGGAAGTAAAGGTAGCGTGTCTTGGGGCAGGTGAAAACCCAATAATTTTGTTGGCAATTTCAAGGCATCTTGGACCAGATAGACGAACTATACCAATTCCAGCTGATCCAGAAGCCGTTGCTATTGCTACTATCGTATCATTAACGTTATTAACGACTGACATTACCTTTCTTCTTCGCCAAGTTTTCCTTGTGAATAACCTTATTTATACGCCATTGCTGAGCTATGGATAAAATATTATTAACCAGCCAGTAAAGAACCAGGCCTGCAGGGAAAAAGAAGAAGAAGACACTAAAGACAACAGGCATGATCATCATAACTTTTGCTTGAACAGGATCTGCAGGCTTAGGGTTCAATTTACTCTGTATTATCATCGTAGAACCCATAAGGATGGGTAGAACATAATATGGATCAATTGCGGAAAGATCCTTAATCCAACCAAAGAACGGTGCGTGACGCATTTCGACAGTTCCTAAAAGCATCCAGTAAAGAGAGATAAATACAGGGATTTGAACAAGTATAGGGAGACATCCGCCCATTGGGTTTATTTTTTCGGTTTTATATAGCTCCATCATAGCCTGTTGTAACTTTTGCTTATCGTCACCAAATTTATCCTTTAAGCTTTGAAGACGTGGTGCTACCTCTCTCATTTGAGCCATGGAACGATAACTTGCTGCCGAAAGAGGATAAAAAAGTAATTTAATTAAGAATGTTAACAATATAATCGACACGCCCCAATTATTAACAATGCTATGAATTGCGGAAAGAATCCAGAAGAGTGGGGTAGCTATAACAGTAAGCCAACCATAATCTACTGTGTATTCTAGCCCTTTTGCCGTTTTCTTAAGTTCGCTTTGCGTTTGGGGTCCTGTATATAACCTAGCCGATACATTGAATGTAGAAGATGGTTGAATAGCTCCTAATTCACTTACCGATCCAATTGAGAATATCGAGTCAGAAAGTTTTTTTGTATAGAATTCACGCTTGAGATTATCAGCGGGAATCCAAGCACTGACAAAATAATGCTGAACCAAACCAATCCAACCATCCGTTGATGTTTTGGTGAAATCGGCCTTAGACATATCAGCAAACTTGATCTTCTTGTAATTATCAGAGTTTGTAAAATAGGCACCGCCGGTAAACGTTGGCATCATTCTTGTACCTTGATTCGATTGATTATCATGAACGATCTGATAATAAACCGACGGAGTTATCACGTTAGAAGATTTATTATGAATTTCATATCTTACGTCGATGACATAGCTTGAACGATGAAAAACGTAAATTTTATTTACATCAACATCTTGATTTGTATAAGATAACTTTACCTCAAGCGTTTCCTTTCCCTCTACCAGTTCATAGTTGGAACGGTCTGCATTAAACCTCGATTTATGTGTAGGTAAGTCGTTTCCTATTAAACCTGTTTGAGCAACATATAAAGCAGGTAAAGCCGTATCATCCATCAGGACAAAATTCTTATCGTTGGAATCAGCAGCTCGATGTTTAAGCAGTTCCAAATGTCGTATGTCACCACCAATGGTATCGATAGATACATTGAACAAATCGGTTGTAACATTTATACGTTGCCCAGAATCTAAGCTGAATGTGGATGCATTTGGTATTGACTGAGCGTTTTGGTTTATTGAGGATGAAGCTGGAATACTTTGATCCTGTCTAGTAACTACAGTACTGTCTTGAGGATTTTGTGATAATTGGTGACGTTGCCAGGAATCCCATAAAAGGAGTATTGAAAACGACATAATAACAAATAAAATCAGTCTTTTTGTGTCCATTATCTTCTTATCTTTAAATTAATTATGGTACAGGATCATGGCCACCATCATGCCATTGATGACATTTTAAAAGCCGCCTTAGCGTATAGTATGATCCCTTTATTGCCCCATGTTTACACATTGTTTGAACAGCATAATTTGAACATGTTGGGTAAAATCTACATTGATTTCCTAAATATGGGCTTAAAGTTATCTGATATATTTTAATAAAAAAAATTAAAATATGTTTCATCTTGACTGTAATCCATTTTCGTTTAGGTGTACTTTTACTTTCTTTTTTAAAATAGAAATTAAATTTAAGAAATCACTTTCAACATCTGTAAAGTTATCATTACTGAACGATTGCTTTGGACGAATTATGATATCTACGTTAGTCAATTGTTGTTGATTTTTTCTGAAAACTTCTCTTAGAACACGTCTCATGTAATTTCTTCTAACGGAGTCGTGAACCAATTTTTTAGCAACAATCAATCCAAGTCTTGGATAGCTAAAATCGTTATAATTATAATACATAAGAAGATATTTTCCGGAGATACGCTTGCGGAAATTAAAAACGGATGAAAATTCATCCGTTTTTTTTAATCTTAGGCGGCTTGCAAAGCCATATTCAGGCAATCTATAAAGCCTGTTTAGACTGCTAGACGAGCACGACCCTTAGCACGACGTGCTGCAATCACTGCACGTCCACCACGTGTCTTCATGCGAACCAAAAAACCGTGAGTACGTGCGCGACGAACCTTTGATGGTTGATAAGTACGTTTCATATATATTCTCCAATAACTTACAGCTTCCCTGAAGAATCAGAGAAAAGGGCGTAATTAAAACCGATTTCATTGGATTATGTCAATGATTATTTATAATATATTTGTTTTAAAAACATTTAAGTGCTTGTGGATAAGTTTATATAAACAAGTTAAAATGTTTTCAAGTTTCGCTGTTTAAAATTTGTTATTTCCATGACTGTTCACAAAATACAGCGTCGGTGCTCATTTAATTAAAAGATTAAGAGCAATCACCATCTATCAGCTAAGGTAACATAATTAAGATGGAAAATTTTTGGTCCTTATGTCTCGACCGATTTAAAGAAGAGCTTTCATCTCAGCAGTACAATACTTGGATAAGACCTCTTCAAGTTGAAATTAATAAAGACACGTTAAAGCTATTTGCACCTAACCGATTTGTTCAACAATGGGTTAAGGATAGATTTCTTCCCAGAATTTACATATTCGCGGAAGAGATATTAACTTCGCCTATTAATATTGATTTAGTTTTATTAGAAAACATTAATGTAAAGAATGTTTCAGATAAGAATAATTCTTTAGACGATCATTCTGACGATAAGGATAGCAAAGTTGTTTATAAAAAGAACGATCAAAGAAAAACTACGCATTTAAAGAACAATAGTGGTTTGAATAGTTCGTTTAATTTCGACAATTTTGTTGCTGGTAGAGCCAACCAGCTAGCACGTGCGGCAGCACTTCAAGTTGCTGAAAATCCTGGTACAGCTTATAACCCTCTTTTTATTTATGGGGGCGTTGGACTCGGTAAAACACATTTGTTACAGGCTATTGGCAATTACCTGAAACAACATAATCCAGATGCAAAGATTAGGTATCTGCATGCAGAAAGATATGTTTCAGATGTTGTTAAGGCTTACGAACATAAAGCATTCGATGATTTTAAAAAACAATATCACTCCTTGGATCTTCTGCTAATCGATGATATTCAGTTCTTTGCGAAGAAGACCCGCACACAAGAAGAGTTCTTCTATGCTTTCAATTCTCTTATTGAAGAGAAGAAACAAATTATTATCACTTGTGATACATACCCTAAAGAAATTGCTGATGTTGATGAACGATTGAGAACAAGGTTTAGTTGGGGACTAACAGTTGCAGTTGAACCACCTGAGCTAGAAATGCGAGTTGCGATTCTTTTAAAAAAAGCAGAGGAAGCAAAAATTGGTTTAAATGAAGATGTTGCCTTTTTCGTTGCAAAACAGGTTCGATCTAGTGTAAGGGAACTTGAAGGGGCACTTAATAGAATAATGGCAATGGCTAGATTTACAGGAAGAAATATTGATGTTCATTTGGCCAAAGAAGCATTGAAAGACCTTATTGCGGTTAGAGGTCGTCAAATTACTATCGAGAACATACAGAAAACTGTTGCCGATTATTACAAAATTAAAGTTGCTGAAATGTACAGCAAAAAAAGGACTAGGAATTTTGCACGACCTCGTCAAGTCGCTATGGCTTTATCAAGGGAATTAACCAATCATAGTTTTCCTGAAATTGGGGAAGCTTTTGGGAGTCGGCATCACACAACAGTGATGCATGCATGTGATGAAATAGAAACATTGAGACAAAATGATCCAACAACTGCTCGCGACATAGCGTTTTTAATTCAAGTTATTCGCGATTAAAAATGTCACAGTTATGTTGTATAAAAGCTGTGTAGAAAAATGTAGTTAGGGAATGAATACTTGAAGTGTATGAAATAGGCAACAATTTATCCACAATAGGCTAACCTTTTATACATAGTATTTTATTGTAT
>CAIPBJ010000092.1 GCA_903863255.1 uncultured Methylophilaceae bacterium | reverse complement strand
GTCTTATATAAGATATATAATGCTAGACTTAATATTTAATTTATTGTAAATTAGTTATACATGCTTTTAAAAGCCGACCGATTGTTATTTAGTTTCAAATCTTCATGAGGGATTTGTACTCAAAAATATTAGATACCTACCCGGATATCAATTCTTTAAGTTGTCAGATGTGTCGCTTGAAATATATGAATGCTGGGAAATAATAAGGAGAAGATGTTATGAGTTCTATCAATAGTTTGATTTTAGAGAAGAGACTATTTGAGCCCTCAGAGAAATTTAAAAACCAAGCTAATATCAATGCTCAAACCTATGCCGCATTATGCGAGGAAGCCAGAGACGATTACGAAGGATATTGGTCAAGGCTGGCAAAAATATTCCTGGAATGGAAAAAACCGTTCAGTCAAACCTTAGATAAGTCTAATGCGCCATTTTATAAATGGTTTGCTGATGGCGAGATCAATGCTTCTTACAATTGCATTGATCGACATATCGATCAAAATGGCGACAAAACGGCAATAATATTCGAATCAGATGATGGTAAAGTAACCTCTATTTCCTACAGGACTCTTCTTTCAAAAGTATCGCAGTTTGCTAATTCTTTAAAATCAGCAGGACTCAAAACAGGTGACAGGGTAATCATATACTTACCTATGAGCATAGAAGCCGTTGTAGCTATGCAGGCATGCGCAAGACTGGGTCTGATTCATTCGGTGGTTTTCGGTGGATTTTCAGCAAAAAGTCTTCAAGAAAGAATTCATGATGCCACTGCGAAAATGATAATCACTTCTGATGGCCAGATGCGCGGCGGCAAGGCACTACCATTAAAGCCTGCTGTCGACGAGGCATTAAAGTTGGGGGGATGTGAATCGGTTTCAAAGGTTGTCGTATATAAGCGAACCAGCCTTCAAACTGAAATGAATTCAATTGATGTCTGGTGGGACGACTTCATTGAAGGTCAGTCGGACACGTGTGAGCCTGTATGGGTCAATTCTGAACACCCTTTATTCCTTCTATACACTTCGGGCTCGACTGGCACACCTAAAGGGGTGCAGCATTCAACAGGCGGTTATTTGCTTCAGGTCGCTCTTTCTATG
This sequence comes from uncultured Methylophilaceae bacterium, assembly GCA_903863255.1. Classification (GTDB taxonomy): domain Bacteria; phylum Pseudomonadota; class Gammaproteobacteria; order Burkholderiales; family Methylophilaceae; genus CAIPBJ01. The sequence goes on along the minus strand of CAIPBJ010000092.1, from coordinate 1,479 downwards.
TTATGGACGTTTGATATTAAAGATAGCGATATTTTCTGGTGCACGGCCGATGTAGGCTGGATAACAGGTCATAGCTATGTAGCATATGGACCCCTCGCTGTTGGTGCAACCCAGGTCATATTTGAAGGCATCCCTACCTATCCAGATGCAGGCAGATTCTGGGATATGATCGAAAGACATCAAGTCAGTATTTTTTACACAGCGCCTACCGCAATTCGCTCTTTAATTAAACTTGGAGCCGATTTGCCCAACAAGTATGATTTATCTAGCTTAAGGCTTTTAGGTTCGGTTGGTGAACCAATCAACCCTGAAGCCTGGATGTGGTTTTATGAAACAGTTGGCAAATGCCTATGCCCAATAGTGGATACCTGGTGGCAAACAGAGACCGGTGCTCATATGCTAACGCCTATTCCAGGCGCAACATCGCTTAAACCCGGCTCATGTTGCAAAGCCTTTCCAGGAATACAACTCGCAATCGTTGATGAAGCTGGTAATCAGTTAAAAAATGGAGAAGGTGGTGTGCTGGTTATTCAAAAGCCTTGGCCATCCATGATTCGAACCATATGGAATAACCCACAACGATATCAATCGGGATATTTTCCGCCAGATTATCAAGGTGCCTATCTTGCTGGTGATGGGGCAGTCAAAGACGAAGATGGCTATTTCTGGATTATGGGGCGAATAGACGATGTTTTAAATGTATCTGGCCATCGTTTAGGAACGATGGAGATCGAATCTGCACTTGTTGCAAACAAACTAGTCGCTGAAGCTGCGGTCGTTGGCAAGCCACACGAAATTAAAGGTGAGTCAGTTGTGGCCTTCGTAGTATTGAAACAGGCCTTACCCGACCTTTCGGATGCAATCGGAAACGAAACGGCTAAAAAGGTGATCAATGAACTAAGGGACTGGGTTGGTAAGGAAATCGGCCCAATAGCCAAACCTGACGAGATTCGACTTTGTGAAAATTTGCCAAAAACCCGTTCTGGAAAAATAATGAGACGGTTATTGAGGTCTATAGCTAGGGGGGAAGAAATTACTGCAGACATATCAACCCTAGATAATCCACACATCATTCAACAGCTTAGTCAGGTTATAAAATAATGAAAGACATCATTCTTAAATATCTTTTGCTCGTTGAAGAACGGGCAAAACAGGATATGCCACCCCTACCATTGAATACTGACCAAGTTATTAATTTTGTGGAAATGATAAAAAGTAATGAATTTGGGGAGCATGCAGCGCTCTTAAAGGAGTTATTAAGTAACCGAGTACCGGCTGGAGTAGACCAGGCGGCGTACGTGAAGGCGTCGTTCCTGAGTTCGGTGTCCCGTGGAGAGGTATCGACGCCGCTGTTGAGCCGAGAGGAGGCGGTGGGCCTGTTGGGGACGATGCTTGGGGGTTACAACGTACAGGCACTGGTTGAGCTTTTGGACACGGACATGGCGGAGCATGCGGTGAAATCGCTGTCGCAGACGATCC
>CAIPBJ010000091.1 GCA_903863255.1 uncultured Methylophilaceae bacterium | reverse complement strand
GACACGCCTCTTCCACCGGATTGATATGCGAAGGTGGCATCTGTAAATCTATCGGATAATACATAGACACCTTTGCTTAAGGCAGGCTCGATAACTTGTGATATATGCTCCCTTCGTGCAGCAAACATCAGAAGCGTTTCAGTTTCCGGATGCATCTTTTCATGCAAAAGTAAATTGCGGAGCACCTCACCTAACTCGGTCCCCCCTGGCTCGCGAGTCGATACGACTTTTTTTCCCATTGATTCAAGGCAGTTAAGAATAAATGGAATATGGGTGCTTTTACCTGCCCCATCCATCCCTTCTAAGGTTATAAACTTCCCACGCATCCTATCTCCTTAATTGATATTTCGTAACCGCGAGATTATGTTCAGTCAATGTAGCTGAAAATACATGCGTTCCGTCACCTTTTCCAACAAAGTAAATTGCTTTTGTAGCTTCAGGATGAAGCGATGCCTCTATGGAGCGCAACCCTGGCATGGCGATAGGCGTTGGGGGTAAGCCTGCTCGAGTGTAAGTGTTAAAGGGTGTGTCTGTTATCAAATCGATTTTTCTTAGATTCCCATCAAATCGATCCCCTAGTCCGTAAATAACTGTCGGATCAGTCTGCAGACGCATTCCTATCCTTAATCGGTTTACAAAAACACCTGCTATTTTTGGTCTTTCAACGGATCTTCCAGTTTCTTTCTCAACAATTGAAGCCAATATCAGAGCTTGATAAGGTGTATCAAAAGGGAGTCCTTTTGCTCTGTTTTCCCATGCAATCTTTAGTTTGGTTTGCATGGTTTTATAAGCACGTCTTAAAATATCCTTGTCACTGGTATTGGGACTAAAGTAGTAAGTATCAGGGAAAAATATACCTTCTGGATTGGTTTCCTTAGCCCCGATCTGTTCGAGAATTTGAAGGTTCGTGTATGGCATGGTCAAATGCTTTATCGACTCATTCTGATTTAGTGCAGAACGCATTTGTGAAAAGGTCCATCCTTCAATAAAGGTAATGCTGACCTGACGAGCATCCCCATTTGTCATCTTATCTATCAATTCGAGTGGGGTAATACCACTTTCAACTTCATATACACCAGCCTGTATGGATGAGGACTTACCTGTCAATCTGACAAGAATCTCATAGCTCCAAGGCTCATAAATAATTCCCTGATGCACCAGTTGCTGACAAACACTGCGAACACTGCTGCCAACCCTTAAATTAAAATCATTTTTTTGCTCTTTTAGTTGTATCGGCGTATACGCAAAAAAAATCATCCAAGCGACAAAAAGAATGAATGTTAAAATCGGTATGATGAGTAGGTTTTTTAAAGCTTTTGGCATGTTAATAACCTAAAGCAACTCTCAATGTCGGCGCCAAAAGTAAATTTGACCATTTTCTGATATCAATAGACCGGACTTGCCAAACCCCAAAAAGACTATTGCAAATTATTACTTCATCAGCTTCCATAAGTTCCATTAACGTAATAGGCCTAACCACAGGATTGTATCCAAGGCTTTTTGCCAAATCGAGAATGCGCTGTCTTGTTATGCCAGCCACGCCACAATCACTCAAATCAGGTGTCATTAATGTCTCGCCGTATCGAGCAAAAATATTGCTCATCGTGCATTCTATGACATACCCTTTTGTATCCATTAGCAAACCATCAGCATAGTCTTCATTGTTCCATTCCATTCTTGCCAGTACATTCTCTAGCCGATTAAGATGTTTTATGCCAGCTAATTTTGCTTGATGGCCAAGTTTTAAATCACAGATATGCAGTGAAACGCCATCTTTGAAGTTATTAATCGGGTACCGGGGCATCGGATACTTAATTAAAACCCTATTGGGATTTGCCACCGTTGGCAAAGCATATCCACGTTGACTTTGACCACGCGTGACAATGATTTTGGCAATGGCTTCCACTTCATTTTCGAAGAGGTGGGAAATATCCTGAAGCAGCAAATCATCAAAAGGACATATTATTCCAAGTGACGAGCAGTCTTCAAAGAGTTTTTTATATTGCAATTCCCAATTTCTTGGGACACCGGAAGAAACGATGAAAGTCCTAAAAACACCGTCGCCATAGGAGAGACCCCGATCCATGGGCGACAAATGGTTATCACTTCGACCATTAATCAGGTAATTTGGGGAATCAATCATTAATCTGTGCTTAAACTATTATTTGATAATTCTATATCCTAAACTTTCATAGAGATAGTTGGAATATTAAGTTTCAACATTCCAATGTCACCGCTCATCCAATTTAGTGACTAAACTTGGCATTTAATAGCGTTGTCGTATTAAAATTTTGAAAAAACAATTGACCCGTTTGTTCCGCCAAAACCAAAGTTGTTTTTGAGTGCTACGTCAATTTTCATGTTTCTGGCTTCGTTAGCACAAAAATCCAGATCACATTCAGGATCCTGATTGAAAATATTTATTGTAGGTGGCGAAACCTGATGATAAATGGAAAGTACAGTAAAAACAGATTCCAATCCACCTGCGCCGCCAAGTAAATGACCTGTCATGGACTTTGTTGAATTCACAACAAGCTTTTTGGAGTGTTCGCCAAATGCCGCTTTAATTGCGTTGGCTTCATTCGTGTCACCCAACTGAGTCGAAGTACCGTGAGCATTAATAAACTGGACATCCTCAGGATTCAGGCCAGCATTTTTTAATGCATTTAGCATGGACCTTCGTGGACCATCCATATTGGGTGCCGTCATGTGGTAAGCATCGGCACTCATCCCATAACCACTTAATTCAGCGTATATCTTTGCACCACGTTTTTTTGCCGACTCATACTCTTCGAGAACCAACACACCCGCACCTTCACCTATGACAAAACCGTCACGATCTTTATCCCATGGCCTACTTGCTGTGGCAGGATCATCATTGCGTGTTGACAAAGCTCGAGCAGCTGCAAAGCCCCCTAAACCAAGATTGGTAATAGCTGCTTCAGCTCCTCCTGCAATCATGACATCAGCATCTCCATATTCGATCATTCTCGCAGCATCACCTATCGAGTGAGTTCCCGTAGTGCATGCTGTGACGATCGCAACGTTTGGGCCTTTTAGCCCGAACATAATGGAGAGATTACCGGAAATCATATTAATAATTGTGCCAGGAATAAAGAATGGCGAAATCTTCCGCGGGCCTGATTCATGGAAAATGACGTCCGTTTCTTCTATCAGTTTTAAACCGCCAATTCCTGAACCAATAGAAACACCGATTCTCTCGGCATTTTCGTCAGTGACAACCAAGCCAGAGTCTTTAAAAGCCTCAATTCCCGCAGCCATTCCATATTGAATAAACGTATCCATACGACGCGCTTCTTTTGCAGGCAGAAATTGCGATACATCGAAGTCTTTTACTTCACCTGCGATTTGAGATGGAAAACTCGATGCGTCGAATTTTGTGATTCTTGTGATGCCTGAACGACCGGACAAAATATTAGGCCAAGCCGAATCCACTCCGACACCTACAGGAGACACAACGCCAAGACCTGTTACTACCACTCTACGTTTTGACATATATTTGCCAGTTAAGGGTGAATTTTTTAAGGAATCAAACTGACTCCATTGAAAGAGTCAGTGATTTTATGAAATTTATTTGAGGTTTGCGGTGACGTAATCAATCGCTTGTTGAACAGTTGTGATTTTCTCAGCTTCCTCATCAGGAATTTCACAATCGAATTCTTCCTCGAGAGCCATCACTAGTTCAACTGTATCCAATGAATCAGCTCCTAAGTCGTCTACAAATGAAGATTCGTTTTTAACGTTCGCTTCATCCGCACCTAATTGTTCGCAAACGATCTTCTTTACGCGTTGTTCGATGTCAGACATCTAAATACCCCTTTCAATTGATAATGCATTCTAAATCTCAGCGTATTCTAACAAAAACCCTGAGGAATTCAAAAAACTACTTAATTTTTATTTCTTACATATACATGCCACCGTTAACATGTAAGGTTTCACCAGTAATGTAAGCAGCAGATGGTGAAGCCAAAAATGCAACTGTTGCAGCAATTTCTTCCACATTCCCTAAGCGGCCCAAAGGAATATGTTCCAGCATTTTGCTTTTAATATCCTCTGAAAGTGACTTAGTCATGTCCGTATCAATAAAGCCGGGAGCAACACAATTTACGGTAATTCCCCGACTTCCAACTTCTCTTGCTAGTGATTTGGTAAATCCTGTCATGCCTGCTTTAGCAGCAGAGTAATTAGTCTGTCCTGCATTACCCATGTGACCTACGACAGAAGAAATATTTATGATTCTACCTTTACGAGCCTTCATCATAGGCCGAAGTACAGCCTGTGACATTCTAAAGACCGAAGTAAGATTTGTTGATATCACCTCGTCCCAGTCCTTATCAGTCATTCTCATTAACAAGGTATCACGGGTAATTCCAGCATTATTAACCAGGACTGAAACCTCTCCGAACGAAGCAGTAATATGTTTCAAGGCTTGTTCTATTTGTGCAGGATCATTTACATCCAACGCAATGCCAGCACCTTTAATAGCCAAATCACCTAGAATCTTTGTAATGTTTTCAGCCCCAGAGGTTGAAGTTGCCGTTCCTATAACTGTACAACCAAGTTTACCTAGCTCAATTGCTATTGCAGCCCCTATTCCACGACTGGCTCCAGTGACTAATGCAACCTCATTGTTAAGCATCCTACTTCTCCTAATTATTATCTTATTGGCTTATTTGCGCTTTAAAATTGTATATGGAATCAGTATCTACAAGCGCAATACATGGCAATTCTGAAGAAATGCGTTTTGTTAATCCTGTCAGCACCTTTCCAGGTCCGCACTCGGCTCCAAATCTGACACCTTGATTAACCAGGCAATTTATTGTTTCCACCCAGCGAACAGGACTGTAAAGTTGTCGCACAAGCGCTTTTTTTATGTCCTCTGGTTCGTCATGTGGCATCACATCTGAATTATGCAAGACTGGCACTTGGGGTTTAAGTACAACTAAGGTTTGCAAATATGTTTCAAGCTCTGCTGCCGCGGCCCTCATCAAAGAGCAATGGGACGGAACGCTTACCGGAAGAGCCATGGCTCTTTTCGCCCCATGATCCTTTGAAGACAACATCACTCGTTCAACAGCCGATTTATCGCCGGCAACAACGACTTGTCCAGGTGAGTTGAAATTTACTGCCTCTACGACCTGTCCTTGAGCCATATCTAAACAAAGTGACTTTATAACATCATCTTCAAGCCCAAGTATCACAGCCATGGCACCAATGCCCTCAGGAACTGCATTTTGCATCAATTCAGCTCGATATTTTACAAGTGGCAATGCGTCACCGAATGAGATCGCCCCAGCTGCAACCAATGCGGTGTACTCACCCAGACTATGGCCAGCAAAAAAATGAGGCATGGCTCCGGATTCCTGAAGCCAACATCTCCAAGTAGCCACACCCGCAGTCAACATTAGCGGCTGAGTATTAATTGTTTGATCAAGCTCACTATTGTCTTCATTTGCCATTTTCCATAGGTCAACCCCTATTACATCTGATGCTTCCTTGAACGTATCTTTTATAACAGGAAGCCCATCAAAGCCATTCATCATCCCAACAGACTGGGATCCTTGACCAGGAAATAAAAATGTAAATTTCATATAAAATACTTTAAATAAATATTATAAGCCATTGTATTAATTAATATCTAATTAGTACTGACCCCCAAGTAAATCCGCCACCAAAAGCCTCCATCAGTACATTATCACCCCTATTGATTCGGCCGTCTCTGACGGCACAATCTAAAGCCAAAGGTATAGAGGCGGCAGAAGTATTTCCATGTTTATCCACGGTCACGACAACCCTGTCCATATCCATATGAAGTTTTTTTGCTGTTGCCTGAAGTATTCTGATATTAGCTTGATGGGGAACCAACCAATTGATATCGGATTTCTGCATGCCATTCGCGTTAAGGGTTTCATCAACTATAGCATCCAATGTTTTAACTGCCATTTTAAAAACAGCATTTCCCTCCATGGATATGGTTGATTTACTATCCTTTTTTGAAACCCCAGATGGCACACACAATAACTTTGCATGCCTTCCATCTGCATGGATATGTGAAGATAACATCCCTGGTTCAATTGAGGCTTGCAGAATAACAGCCCCTGCTCCATCCCCCCAAAGAATACAATTTGATCTATCGGTGTAATCCGTTATGCGCGACATGGTATCGGCACCCACAACCAAAACACATTTTGCAGATCCGGTTTTAATAAAATTATCAGCCGTTGTCAGCGCATAAACAAAACCACTGCATACGGCCTGAATATCAAAGGCTGGACATTTATTGATGCCCAACTTCTCTTGAAGAAGGCAAGCTGTGCTTGGAAAAGTTAGATCTGGCGTTGTAGTTGCAACAATAATCAAATCAATATCTTCGGGATTGATTTTAGCTGAAGCAATCGCGTTAATTGATGCGTGGTAAGCTAAATCACTTGTAAATTCATCAGTTGCGGCAATATGACGTTGCTTAATTCCAGTTCTGGTGACAATCCACTCGTCCGTGGTGTCAACCATTTGCTCCAGGTCTTTGTTTGTAAGGATTTTTTCAGGTAAATAGCTACCCGTTCCTGCAATACGTGAAAACGTCATAGCGAAACCTTTTCAGGCGCATTCATGTTTTCAGCAGTCAGATTTCGCTTATGATGTTCCAACTCCAATTGTTCTGTAATTCGCCTTAATATGCCGCTCCGAGATTCTTCTATAGCGGTTCTTATGGCATGTTTATAAGAATAGATATCTGCGCCACCATGGCTCTTGACTACGATGCCACGGAGGCCAAGAAAACTTGCTCCGTTGTAACGCCGTGGATCAAGTCTACGTTTGAATGCGTTAAGAACGGGCATTGCAAAAATCGCCATTAGCTTTGTCATAAAATTACGCTTAAATTCTTGGCTTAAAAACCCCGCCATCATATGAGCCAAGCCTTCGGAGGTCTTAAGCGCGACGTTACCAACGAAACCATCGCAAACTACAACGTCAGTGGTACCTTTATAGATGTCATCGCCTTCAATGTTCCCATAGAAATTAAGATGACTTGCTCTAAGGAGTTCGCTTGCCTGCTTCACAACCTCATTGCCTTTGATGTCTTCAGATCCGATGTTTAGTAGTCCGACTGAAGGTTTTGGCTTGTGTTCAACACAAGAGACCAACATCGCACCCATAACGGCAAACTGCAATAGATGCTCCGGCGTACAATCAGCGTTAGCACCAAGATCTAGCATGTAGATCATTCCTTTTTTGCTTGGAAGCATGCCTGCAATAGCAGGACGGTCGATTCCAGGTAATGTCTTAAGAACAAAACGTGCCGTGGCCATTAAAGCACCCGTGTTACCCGCACTGACGCAGGCATGTGCCTCACCACTCTTCACAAGGTTGATGGCAACACGCATGGATGAATCTTTTTTGTTTTTAAGCGCGCTTTGTGGCGATTCATCCATGGAAACAATTTCGCTGGCATGATGAATGCGTAGTCGTGGACCCTTTTCGGCCCCATGAGCAGAGAGCTCTGCTTCGATTGCCTCGGTCAGTCCAACCAAAACGATATTTATTTCACTATCCTGCTTCAACACCTCTAATGCTGCCGGTATTGTTACATGGGGGCCGTGATCTCCACCCATAGCATCGATAGCTACAGTAATGTCTATGCCCAAAATTAGCCTAAAGCAATGTACGCATGATCAATGAGTTAGACCGGTGCGCGTGCATAAAATTAAATTAATCGCCTTTTGAAGGTAAAACCTTACGACCACGATAATAGCCGCTTGGACTAACATGATGTCGTAGATGCGTCTCACCTGTTGTAGGTTCAACAGCTAAAGGTGGGTTTGTTAAAAAATCATGTGATCGATGCATGCCACGTTTTGAAGGTGACTTTTTGTTTTGTTGAACAGCCATTTCTTACTCCTAATAAACTAATATTTTATAAATCAATGCATCCCAGTCATTGCCGATCGGATTTAAGTGATCGCAACACCGCAAAAGGATTAGGTTTTCCTATTTCGATTTTGTCTTCTTTTACAACGCATTCATCCAATTCATGCTTTGGCGCAAAAGGTAAAGCCAACAAGATCTCATCTTCTAACAATTCATCTAAATTTAAATGATCATTACCTACGAGATAATCTTCATCAAAATTATCCTCATCCAACGGGATCGAATTCTCGTCATTCACCAAAATAAACTTGGTCGCAATATCCAATTGAAATCTGAATGGCTCAAGGCACCTTTGACATTTGAGCCATACGAGGCCTGTTACATTTAAAAGTAAACTTGGCTTCGATTGCTCATCAATGCTACCTTTTATTGTCCAATCGATTAAACAATCATTGTCTAAAACGATGAGATCCTTTAATCGCAAAAATTGCGAAACGCGGATTATATCATGAATTTCAAGACTTTTTCTCGCAAATTCAAAGCTGTTAATGATGTGCTGTGCATGCATAAGGCGCGCATGATATAATTTACGTCAGATTATGTCAAAAAAACCGTTATACATTTCAACATCAGGTCTAGCACGTGATTAAAAAAATACTAGTAGCGAATCGCGGGGAAATCGCCGTTCGTATTGTTCGAGCATGCTCGGAGATGGGCATAAAATCAGTAGCCATCTATTCAGATGCAGACAGGCATGCCCTTCACGTAAAAAAGGCTGACGAATCATACAACATTGGTTCTGATCCAGTAATTGGCTATCTCAATGCGCACAATATTGTCAACTTGGCTGTCGCTTCAGGATGCGATGCCCTGCATCCAGGATATGGATTCTTATCAGAAAACCCTGAACTCGCGGAAATCTGCGCCCGAAGAGGGATAAAGTTTATTGGGCCCGACGCAAACGTCATTCGTCAGATGGGCGATAAAATTCAGGCCAGAAATGCGATGGTAAAGGCAGGTATTCCATGTACGCCGGGAAGTGAAGGAAATCTAGAGACCGTAGAGGAAGCCAGGCACCTTGCCAAAAAGATAGGTTACCCTGTGATGCTTAAAGCCACCAATGGTGGCGGTGGACGTGGCATTCGCCGATGCAACGACGAAAAGGAACTTTTGGGCAACTACGATCGAGTAATCTCCGAAGCTAGTAAAGCCTTTGGAAAACCTGAGGTTTTCCTTGAAAAGTGTGTTGTCAATCCAAGGCACATCGAAGTCCAGATCATCGGCGACAGCCAGGGGAATGTCATTCATCTTTTTGAGCGGGACTGTTCTATTCAAAGAAGAAACCAGAAGTTAATTGAAATTGCTCCATCGCCTCAATTAAGTAAGGCTCAACGCGAATACATTGGTAATTTAGCAGTAAAAGCGGCCAAGGCAGTTGGCTATGAAAATGCCGGAACGGTGGAGTTCTTGCTGGATTCAGACAATACCTTCTATTTTATGGAAATGAATACGCGACTTCAGGTGGAACATACTGTCACGGAAACCATTACCGGGATAGACATTGTTCAAGAACAAATTCGTATAGCTGACGGCTTGCCCTTGCAATACAAACAAAACGAAGTTAACTACCGCGGTTTTGCGATGGAGTTTAGAATAAATGCAGAAGACCCTAAAAACGATTTTCTGCCAAGCTTCGGTAAAATCACACGATATTATGCTCCAGGCGGGCCTGGAGTTCGAATGGATGCCGCCATTTACAGCGGATATGTAATTCCTCCTTATTATGACTCAATGTGCGCTAAACTTACGGTTTGGGCTCTGGATTGGGAAAGCGTAATTGAACGGGGTCGCAGAGCCTTGAGTGACATGTTGGTTTATGGCGTAAAAACTACGATCCCCTATTATCAAGAAATTTTAAAACATCCTGATTTCAGATCCGGTGTTTTCAATACAAGCTTTGTGGAATCGCACCCAGAACTTAATAATTACGCAACCGAATTTCCGCCAGAGTTATTTGCAGCAGCCATATCGGCTGCAATTGCAGCTCATGAAGGCATATAATTTTTTCCTTAATATCAAGTTAACTATATGGCAAAAGTACATGTTTCAGAACTAGTATTACGTGATGGTCATCAGTCTTTAATCGCAACAAGGATGCGTACCGATGATATGTTACCAATATGTTCAAAATTAGATAGTATCGACTTCTGGTCTCTTGAGGCCTGGGGTGGAGCCACATTTGATGCCTGCGTAAGATATTTGAAAGAGGATCCTTGGGAAAGATTAAGGAAACTACGCAAAGCACTGCCAAATAGTCGAATTCAAATGTTACTTAGAGGCCAGAACTTACTTGGTTATCGTCATTATTCTGATGATGTAGTAAAGGCATTTGTAAAACAATCAGCTGATTCAGGGGTTGATGTATTTCGTATTTTTGATGCGATGAACGATTTAAGAAACCTTCGCGTTTCAATTGAAGCCGTGAAGCGAGTGAAGAAGCATGCTGAAGGCACCATTTCTTATACGACCAGTCCTGTTCACGATATTGATTATTTTGTTGCACTTGCTCAGGAATTAGAAGCCATGGGTTCCGACACCATTGCGATTAAGGATATGGCCGGATTACTTACTCCTAAGAGTACGAGTGAACTGGTTAAATCAATAAAATCTAAGATCAAGCTACCGATTCATTTACACAGCCACTCCACATCCGGTCTTGCAAGCATGTGCATGCTTAAAGGCGTAGAAAGTGGGGCAACGATTATAGATACCTGCAACTCATCTTTCTCTGAAGGCGCGAGTCACCCTACCACAGAAAGTATGGTCGCTGCTTTGCATGGCACTGGCCATGAAACGGGTTTAAATTTAGAAGCCTTGCAAGAGATTACCGCTTATTTCCGTGAGGTTCGAAGAAAATACTGGCAGTTTGAAAGTGATTTTACTGGAGTTGACACGAGAGTCTTAGTCAATCAAGTCCCTGGAGGCATGATTTCCAATCTTTCCAATCAGCTTAAGGAGCAAGGCGCTCTAAATAGAATGGATGAGGTTCTCGCTGAGATTCCCAGAGTTCGTGAAGATCTTGGCTTCCCTCCTCTAGTGACCCCTACTTCGCAGATTGTAGGCACTCAGGCCGTTTTGAATGTAATGACTGGAAGTCGATACAAATCCGTCACCAATGAGGTGAAGAATTACCTTCTAGGTCAATATGGCAAAGCTCCAGGAACGGTGAATCCTTCTATAAAGAATATGGCCGTTGGTAATGCTGAGGTGATTGAATGTCGACCTGCAGATTTACTTGATGATGAAATGGATAAGCTAAGGCTCGAGTCTGAAGGACTCGCAAAATCCGAAGAGGACGTCCTGACTTATGCGATGTTCCCCGATTTAGCGAAAACATTCCTTCAGGAGCGTAATGCTGGAACTTTAAAGCCCGATCCGTTACTTACTAAAGAAACCGTTGCAACCTCAGCTGCACGTTTCGCTCCCAATGAGTTTAAAGTGACCTTACATGGCGAGACATTCCATATCAAACTTACTGGAAGCGGCCATTCTGGAGAAGAACAAAGGCCATTTTACGTATCTGTAGATGGAATAGCAGAGGAAGTTATCGTAGAAACTTTAAATGAGATTGAAGTTTCAGGAGGAAAAGCCAGCAGCAAGAAAAAATCAACTTCAACTTTGGGTTCCAGTGGACGGCCTCGTCCAACGCACGAAGGATGCGTGACGACTGCAATGCCCGGAACAATCGTGGATGTTAAGGTTAAAGCTGGAGATAAGGTTAATGCAGGTGACGCTGTTCTGGTTATTGAAGCAATGAAAATGGAAAATGAAATTCAAGCTCCAAAAACAGGAATCGTTGTTGCAGTGCATGTTAAAAAAGGCGACAGTGTTACGCCTGACGAATCGCTTTTGGAAATTCAGCCAGAATAATAACAAGTCTAACCATAACTTGACTTAAGAAAAGAGATACCAGGTACAAAGTTCGTTTGTGCTTAAGATCACTGGTTTTCAAAAAAATGTTACCTACTAAAATAGTCCTAGCCTCATCTTCCCCATATAGAAGAGAACTGCTCCTGAGGCTAGGGTTACCGTTTATCGTGAATTCTCCTGATATTGATGAATCACCTTTAACAAATGAACTTCCAAAAGAAACTTCTATTCGTTTATCAATATTAAAAGCAAAAAAAGCTGCAGAATCATACCCTGATGCACTGATCATTGGATGCGACCAGGTTGCTACCATGGATGGAATCCACATTGGCAAACCTTTGACACATGAAAATGCAGTAAAGCAGCTTCAAATGATACGTGGTCGAAAGGTTATATTTTACAGTGCGATTTGTTTATATAATGCTTACTCGAAGAATTTACAAAAAGAGTGTGTCCCCTATTCAGTGTATTTTCGTGATCTTACAGATACACAAATTCAAAACTATTTAACAATTGAAAAACCTTATAATTGTGCAGGAAGTGCTAAATCTGAAGGCCTTGGAATAGCTTTAATAGATAAAATGCAGGGAGACGATCCCAACGCTTTGATAGGATTGCCATTAATTAGTTTAATAAGCATGCTCCAAAAAGAAGGCATTCAAGTTATATAACGGCATTAACTTGTAATTTATAGTCAGACGGAGAAGTAATGTTTAAGAGAATATATATACTGGTTTTGATTTCTTTTATGACTTATCCAATGAATGCGCTTTCAACTGAGAACAATGATGAAACGCTAAGTACTTTATCTGATCAACAAGAGGTTGCCGTCACAATATACAACGATAATCTGGCATTGATTAAAGATCAACGAAGAATCAAACTAAAGCAGGGAATTAATTTTTTAGCATTTAGGGACGTAAGTGCTCAAATACGTCCAGAAACTGCAATATTACGAAGCTTGTCAAATGCCGGAAGCCTAAGCGTCATTGAACAAAATTTCAATTTTGATTTACTTTCTCCACAAACTTTATTAGATAAGTATGTCGGCAAGACTGTCAAAATAGTTAAAACCAATGCTGTTACCGGACAAGAAACTTATGAAGATGCAACCATACTATCTACAAACAATGGCCTTTTGATTAAGATTGGCAACCGGATCGAATCAGGATTGAATGGAAGAATTGCATATGACAATATACCTGGCAATCTTCGAGACAGACCGACTCTTGTTATGCAACTGCAAGATAAGTCATCCCAAGATCAACTCGTTGAACTGAGTTATCTGACAGGAGGATTGAGCTGGAAAGCAGATTACGTTGCTGAGCTCAATAATTCTGAAAACAAATTGGACCTGTCGGGCTGGGTAACGTTAACTAATACAAGTGGGTCAAGTTATAAAAAGGCAAAACTTCAATTAGTTGCAGGTGATGTTAATCATGTTAATGACGAGATCCCCCTGCGTTTGAAATCACTGAGAACCGAATCTGTTGAAGCCAGCATCGCTCCCCAGGCTGCTGAGGAACCTCTGCTAGAATATCATCTTTATAAATTTGAACACGCGACTTCTATTGATGAGAACCAGACCAAACAAGTTGCCCTTCTAAGTGCTAATGACATTCCAGTGAAGAAAGAATACTTATTAACAGGGTCTGATTATTATTATCAAGGAGTCTATGGAGATTTGGGGCAAAAATTAAAAATAGGTGTTTTCCTCATTTTTGATAATAAAGAAAGTTCAAAGCTTGGTTTACCGCTTCCTAAAGGCATCATTCGAGTTTACAAGAAAGACGATTCAGGCAATGCCGAGTTCGTCGGGGAAGATTCAATTAGTCACACCCCAAAAAACGAAACAGTTAAACTCAAACTTGGTGATGCATTTGATATAACCGCTGAAAAAAAACAAACTGACTTTAAGAAGATCCCCTCTTCGAACAAACTCTCCAATATTTATGAAAGTGCTTATGAAGTTACAATAAGGAACGCCAAGAAAGAAAGCATCACAGTAAACATACATGAGCCTATTCCTGGGGACTGGAAAATTGTAAAAGAAAACTTCATAAGCCAAAAAACCTCAAGCAATTCAGTTGATTGGAACATAGATATACCTTCCGAGGGCAAAACAACTCTGATATACCGCGTGCAGGTAAAGAATTGAAAAGTTTGGGTAATTTATATTTCGTGCCAGTAACATTGGGTGACGATAATATTGATCAAGCTTTGCCTAAGGATGTTATTTCGATCGTCCAGAATCTATCTATATTTATAGTTGAAAATGAGAAAACTGCCAGAAGGTTTTTAGGTTTAATTAAAACACATAAACCGTTACGTGAATTAACGTTTCATTTATTAAATGAACACACAAAAGACTTCGACCTGCCTAGTTTGATAGAACCGCTTCTAAATGGTGAAAACGTTGGCCTTATGTCTGAGGCGGGTTGCCCTGGCATTGCTGACCCAGGAGCAAAGCTTGCTGAAATCGCACATAAGAAAGGGATACAAGTCAAACCTCTCGTTGGCCCATCCTCAATTATCATGGCACTTATGGCATCAGGGTTGAATGGTCAGCGATTTACCTTCCTAGGCTATTTACCTACAGACAAGTCTGAAAGAATCAATAGGTTAAAAGAAATTCAAACTGAATCCATGCGCCTTAAAGAAACACAGATTTTCATCGAAACACCCTACAGAAATCAGCACTTGTTAGAGGATATTATTCAAAATTGCTCGGCTAACGTTAGGTTGTGCATAGCAAGTAATGTAAGTCTTGAAAATGAATATATTAAAACAAGAAGAATAAGTGAGTGGAAGAACGGGATATTACCGAATCTGCATAAGATACCAACTGTCTTTCTTATGTTAGCCGGAGACTAGATTTTTTACGGGTCGAAAACTTAATCTGTGAACTGGGGATATGCCAAAACGAACTAGACGTTCTAAATGTAATTGAGTTGGATATCCTTTATGAAAGGCAAAGCCATATTCAGGATATTGCTTATCCAATTCGTAAAGTTCAGCATCCCGCGATGTTTTTGCAAGAATTGAGGCCGCCGAGATTGCTTGTATCTTCAGATCACCTTTAATAATAGCTTCACATGGTATTTCAATTTTTGGGCATTTATTCCCATCAACTTGAACGAAATCAGGTTGAATCGACAAAGACCGGATCGCGCGTTCCATAGCGAGCAGGGATGCTTGCAAAATATTCATGCTATCAATTTCCTCAACCGAACTGAATGCTACTGACCACGCTAAAGCCTTTTGCTTTATCTCTTTTGCCAAAGCATCTCTTTTTGATTCAGACAACTTCTTAGAGTCTGTGATGCCCTGGATCGGTTGATTAATATCTAAAATGACAGCGGCAGCATAAACGGATCCAGCAAGAGGACCTCTACCTGCCTCATCTACACCACATACCAAATCAATCATTTTAGAAAACCTAAGATGGCTTGTGCTGCTATATCATCGGTGTTTTGCTGCAATGACAAATGAATTGAATTAAATTCAGTCATCATTTCATTAACTCGTTCGGCATCATTGATAATATTCAGAGTGGTCTTTGCAAGATTCTCCGGTGTTGCTTGATTTTGGAGTAACTCGGGTACGATAAATCGTCCGGCCAGAATATTTGGCAAGCCGAAATAAGGAAGGTAACTCATCCGCCTTAATATCTGCCAATTAAGCCATGGCAATTTATATGTAATAACCATTGGTCTTTTTATCAGGGCAGCCTCAAGGGTTGCTGTACCTGATGCCACAATCACGACATCGGCAGCTTTCATTGCCAAATGTGAATGACCAAACAAAATCTGAATCGGAAGGTCTTCAGATCCATCGATATCCTTTTGTTCGGAATAGATATGGCTCTCAAATATTTCCTTGGTTTCCCTAGTAATTAAAGGAACCAAAAACGTTATGTTATCTTTTGCTTTACTTAAAATTCTAGCCGTGGCGACTAAAGTTTGAGCTAGGTTCCTGACCTCACTTAAACGACTACCGGGCAGCATTGCTACAACAACTTGATCGTTCTTTAGCTTTAGACTTTTTCTTGCTGATAGTTTATCCGAAGAAATTGGAAACTGATCGGCCAATGGATGGCCGACAAAAGTTACTGGGATACCAAATTTTTTATAAAGAGGTTGCTCAAATGGAAATAAAACCAGCATATGGGAAACAGCACGTCTGATTTTACCAATTCGACTTCCCCTCCAAGCCCATATTGATGGGCTAACATAATGCACAGTTGGAATACCTTTAGATTTGATCTTTTTTTCTAACGAAAAATTAAAATCAGGTGCGTCAATCCCAATGAATACATCAGGTGGATTTTCAATAAAATAGTGTTTGAGACGATTCCGTATAGTTAAGATTTCAGGGATTGCCCTTAGAACGTCTAGACCAAATCCATGAACAGATAATTTTTCAATTGGAAAAAGCGAATGCGCGCCTTCAGCGATCATTTTTGGACCGGCAATGCCTACAAATTCCAAATCAGGGCGATGTTTTTTTAATGCCCGAATTAGGTGGCTACCAATCAAATCCCCAGAAGCTTCCCCTGCAACAATGCCAATCCTAGGCATACATCAATTACTTTCTACCGAACAATACCACGAGTTGAATTATTTAAAAAATCAATAAGGACCGACAATTCAGCACAATTAATTACTTGCTGTTTAAGTTCACTTTTTGCCTCCTCCAAGGTAAGGCCGTTCCTATATAAGGTCTTGTATGCCCTTTTGATTTGGAGTATCACTTCAGGAGTAAACCCTCTGCGTTTGAGCCCCTCAGAGTTAATACCATGTGGTTTAGCATCGTATCCAGCAGCAGTTACAAAGGAAGGAATATCCTTAAAAACAACCGTATTAACAGCAGTTATGACATGGGCGCCTACTTTGCAATATTGATGGACAAGGGTAAACCCCCCAAGTATCGCATAATCATGAATATCGACGTGACCAGCCAATGAAGAATTGTTAGCAAGAATTGTATGATTTCCAACTGCACAGTCATGTGCAATATGCACATAAGCCATGATCCAATTGTCATTCCCTATCTTAGTTATGCCTTTGTCCTGGATAGTACCTCTATTAAAAGTACAAAACTCGCGAATCGTATTGCCGTCACCGATTTCTAATTGAGTTGGCTCACCCATGTATTTTTTGTCTTGAGGTGCAGCCCCTAGAGATGCATATTGGAAAATGACATTGTCTTTTCCTATGGTAGTAGGTCCTTCAATCGTTACATGTGGACCAATTTTGGTACCACTCCCGATTCTCACTCCCTTACTGATAATTGAGTAGGGCCCTACTTCCACATCCGTATCCAATTCGGCTTTTGGATCGATAATCGCCGAAGGATGAATCTTATTACTAGGCATAGAAACTACTCAATTGCTTTCAAGATACACATCATTTCTGCTTCAGCAACAACATTATCATCAACAAATGCTTTACCTACGTATTTCCAGATGCCACGTAAGACTCTATCGATCTTAACTTTTAGGATGATTTGATCACCTGGTGACACGGGTTTCTTGAATCTGGCATTATCAATACCTGCAAAATAATAAACCGAATCATCGGATGGCATCGTTCCCATAGTTTTGAATGACAGAATTGCAGCCGCCTGGGCCATGGCTTCTATTATTAGGACACCTGGCATGACTGGATGGTAAGGAAAATGACCAGGGAAAAATGGTTCATTCATACTAACGTTCTTTACAGCCACGATCTCCTTACCTACTTCTAATGAAATAACCCTATCCACCAGCATAAATGGATATCGATGCGGCAGGTGGTTTAATATTTCATGAATATCCATACTCGTAATTTCATGATCAGACACGGACGTACCTCTATTCTTTATATTTTTAAGACTTAAGTTTTGAAAGTTCAATTTCCAACTGTTTTACTCGTTCAGACATATCATTGAGTTTTCTTATCGTTGCTGCGGTTTTTAACCAAGAGTCATGTTGCTGGAAAGGCATAATTGAAGTATAGGTTTGAGATTTACTTATTGTCCTGGTAATCATTGTTCCAGGCGATATCGTCGTTCCTTCGGCTATATTCAAATGTCCTAAAATCATCGCAGCACCACCAATTCTGCAGTTACTACCTATAGTTGTACTTCCTGCTATCCCAACGCATCCCGCAATGACTGTATGGGCGCCAATTTTACAGTTGTGGCCGACTTGGATCAGGTTATCCAGCTTCACGCCTTCCTTAATTATCGTATCGTCAAGAGCTCCCCGATCAACTGTCGTGTTGGCACCGATATCAACGTCATCTTCGATAATCACACGTCCAATTTGAGGAATTTTAATCCACTTGCCATGTTCATTAGCATAACCGAAGCCATCGGCACCGATTACGACACCCGCAGAAAAGTTGCACCTTTTGCCAATAACTGTTTTGTCATATATAACAACGTTTGATTGAAGATTTGTGCCTTCACCGATGATAACATCGTCTCCAATTATACAGCCTGGCCCAATGATCACCCCTTCACCTAGCTTTACATCCTGTCCAATCACGCTATTTGCACAAATAGTACAGCTACTTGGAATGATTGAAGTTTCCCCTATTATTGCACTCCCATCAATACCTGGCTCATATATTCTTGGGGGATTGAGCAAATCGGATAATTTAGCAAAATACGCATAAGGATTTTCACTAATTATTCTGGGCAATGACGTCAAATCTCTATTCTCAGGAGCAATTATTATGGCACTTGCTTTCGTGCTTTGAAGTAACTCCGAATACTTGTTGTCTACAAAAAAACTTATCTTTCGAGAGCCCGCATTAGCCAGTGATGCAACACCATCTATTTCTTCGTCGTTACCAATAAGTTCGCCACCGAGCAATGAGATTATTTTGGTTAAGGAATAACGAATTCTCATTGCCCTGTCAACTCTTTGAATCTATTATTTCTTGCCCAGAGACTTTAGAACTTTATCAGTTATATCTACTTTCTTATTGGCATACGCAACACCGCCATAGATAACTAAATCATAACCTTCTGCTTCTGAGACCGCTGTGACGGCTTTATTAATCTTATCTTGTAATATCCCTAGTTCTTCATTCTTACGGATATTTATGTCTTCACGCAATTCTCTTTGTTTTCTTTGGAAATCAACATTGAGATTTGACATATCGCGTTCCTTATTTTTACGGTCTGATTCAGACATTGTTAATCCGTCTTTATCAAGGGAAGCTTGGATATCCTTAATTTGTTTTTGTAACCTATCCAGTTCCTGAGTTCGAGGAGTAAATTCTTTCTCGAGCTTTTTTCCGCTTTCAGCTGTCTGAGGAGCTTCTTGCAAAATCTTATCTACCTGAACATAACCGAGTTTTACATCTGCCGCACTTGTATTGACCGAAAAAAGGATAAAACCAACTGCCAATACAAATTTAAAAAGGGTATTCAATTAACATCTCCTAACATTACTTACAAACTTAAATATTTTAAAACTGTTGACCAAGCTGGAATTGTAAAAACTGAGTTTTATCAGTTGTCTTTGGATTCAGTGCCTTAGCAAAAACCAGTTTGATTGGACCAAAAGGCGAATACCAGCTCAACCCTAGGCCTGTTGAATATCGCAACTCGCCCAGGTTTATATTTTGATCACTAGTATAAACGCTTCCGGAATCAATAAACGTGCTCAAACGCAATTGCTTCGAATCTGTCATTCCAGGAATGGGGAAATAGATTTCTGCATTACCTAAAACACGTTTTGTTCCACCTACATAGTAATCATAACCATTTACTGTATCAGTTTGGCGTTCACCAATTGAGCTGGTCTGATAACCACGGACGGAATTCACACCCCCGATATAAAAATTCTTAAAGAACGGATAGTCCTTAGTTCCATAAGAGTTTCCATATCCTAACTCACCGTTTAACATGAGCGTAAATGTATCATTAAGCTCTTTATACCAAGAATGTTTATATTCAACTTTGTAATATTCCAGATCCAGTCCGGGCAGGCCAATTTCTGTGTTTATACGCTGGTAGACACCATTTTTAGGGAACATGACACTGTCGCGGGTATCATGTGCCCATCCAAGATTCAGCATCCAAGAATAGTTACTGCAGCCTGTGCTATCTAGACTGCCGCAATAAAGCTTATAGCTTACTGGACTTGAGGAAGTAAGGTTGACATTGGTATAGTCAAAGGATAGTCCGGCGCTTACTGAATCCTTTTCATTAAGTGGCATCCCAAAGCTCACACCCCCTCCGTATGAAGATGTTTTATAAGTACCTGTTTGGAGATATGTAGTATCAACATCCCTGCGATAGACATTAAATGTCCTGCTTATTCCATCAGGAGTAAAATAGGGATCTGTCATCGAAAGTGAATAAACGGTGTTGACCTTACCAGTATTTACAGAAGCTGAAACACTATTCCCAGTTCCAAGAAAATTGCTTTGATTGACTGTAATACCAAGCACGACACCTTCTGCACTGGACAGACCAGCACCAAACATAATGCTGCCTGTTGATTTTTCAGTAACATTAACATTCATATCCACTTGGTCATTCGTGCCTGGTACAGTAGGCGTCTCAACGTTAACGTCAGAAAAATACGATAGGCGTTCAAGCCTCTGTTTTGACCTGTTAATTTTGTCTGCTGCATACCATGCAGACTCCATCTGTCTCATCTCACGCCGTATTACCTCATCTCTTGTATGAGTGTTACCAGTTATATTTATTCTGCGGATATAAACTTTCTTGCCAGGGTCAACCATAAAGGTAAAACTGACGGTATGAGCATCTTTATCTACATCAGGGATTGCATTCACGTTTGCAAATGCATATCCGTCATTTCCTAAACGATCGCCAACAGCTTTACTTGAATCGGTAACTTTTTGACGATTGAATGTTTCACCTGGTTGGACAGTGATTAATTTTCTCACTTCATCTTGTGGAATAATCGTATCCCCTGCAACCTTAACGTCTTTAACTTTATATTTCTCACCTTCAGTAATGTTTACTGTGATGTAGATATCACGCTTGTCAGGCGTAATAGAAACTTGCGTGGAATCAATATTAAATTCGAGGTAACCTTTATTCATATAGAACGAGCGAAGTGACTCTAAGTCCGCCGTTAACTTTTGCTTGGAATATTGGTCATTTTTATTCCACCAACTCATCCAGTCAGGAGTCGATAATTTGAATTGTTTAAGTAACTCTTCATTAGGAAAAGATTGACTTCCAACAATATTTATCCCTCTGATTTTTGAAACCTCCCCCTCCTCGATGTCAAATCTTAATGTCACCCTGTTTCTTTCAAGTGGGCTAAATGAAGTTTTCACATTTGCACCGTATTTACCCTGGGCTAGATACTGACGCTTGATTTCCTGTTCGGCTCGATCCAACATGGATTTATCGAAAATCATGCCCTCAGACAATCCAATCTGCTTGAGGCCTTCTTTCATTTTGTCTGTTGGAAATGATTTATTACCTGAAAAATCAATTTGGGCAATCGAAGGTCGCTCCTGAACACTCACGACCAAGACGCCCTGGTCTTCTTCTATTCGTACATCTTTAAAGAATCCAGTCCCGTACAAGGCTTTGATCGCCTGGGTAGCCTTATCATCGTCCATTGTTTCACCGACTTTAACAGGCAGATAATTGAATACCGTACCGGCTTCGGTTCTTTGAATACCGTCGACCCTTATGTCTTTAACCACGAATGGTTCGAGCGCGAAAGAAGAAGTAGCATACATACCTAACACCAACATCGGGATGTACTTTAACTTTAGGCCAATATTACTTTTTAAAATCATTAGGCTCAGCCTGTTATTAATCTATTAATATCATTATATAGTGCACATACCATCAAGAAACCCAGCAGTGTCAAACCTATACGCTGCCCTATTTCCATAGTTTTTACAGAAACGGGCCTCCCCATTAGAATCTCAACGATATAATACAACAAATGTCCTCCATCTAACACAGGTACAGGTAACAGATTAAGAACGCCAAGACTGATACTGATCAAAGCCAAGAACCCAACAAAGGGTTTAAATCCCAAATTTGCGCTTTGGCCAGCATAACTTGCTATCGTAACAGGGCCGCTAATCCCCTTAAGTGATGTCGTGCCCATCAGCATTTTACCTAGCATCTGTAAGCTAAAAATGGAAGTATCCCAAGTTTTCTCAATGGCTTTACTGAAAGCGGATAATGGATCATATTTTATATTTATCAACATGTTATTAATTTCAGACTCGTTGACATGATAAGCTGCACCTATATGACCAACTTTCTTGCCATCTTCTATTGTGCATTCAGGAATGATATTCAGACTGATCTGTGAATCCCCTCTGAGAATTTTAAGATTTAAATCCTTACCTGGATTTTGTCTGACCGCAGCAACAAAATTTTCCCAATGATTTATAGCCAAATCATCTACAGACAATATGATGTCTCCAATTTTGATGCCAGCCTTATCAGCAGCACTTCCTGACACGACTTCTCCGACTTTAGCAATCATTTCCGGTTGAAAGGGTTTAAATCCTAACTTAGATATAAAATCCCCTTCCAAATCATTCTTGTCTAAACCATTCAACAAGACATGATGCAGATGAACCTCTTTATCATCATGTGTCGTCTCAATATCAACAAAAGAACTACCCATGGTCTTTTTAAGCATGATCCAATGCACATCGGACCAAGTTTGCACGGTCGTTCCATCCACTTTAGTAATCGAATCCCCTTTTCTTAAATTTGCTAATGCAGCCGGTGATCCTTCAACCACTTCTCCAAGAATTGGCTTTAATCCGGTTATTCCTGATATAAATAATGCGCAATACAATAGGACTGCAAGCAGTAAATTTGCAATCGGGCCAGCCATAACGACAGCCATCCTTTTCCAAACGGACTGCCTGTTGAAAGCATGTTCAAGATCAAAGGGATTTAAAACCTCTCTTTCTTCATCTGTCATCTCGCGCTCGTCAAGCATCTTGACATACCCTCCGAATGGAAGAATCGCAATGACAAATTCGGTCTTGTCTTTACCAATCATTCTTTTGAACAAAGGCTTACCAAATCCAATAGAAAATCTTAACACCTTAATTCCACACCATTTAGCCACTTGGAAATGTCCAAATTCATGAACAGTTATTAGAACTGCCAACGTAGTTAAAAAAGAGAAAAATGTCAGCATTCGATTTTCTCTATCAAGGACCTTGCAATCTGTCTGGCATTAGCATCCGTTCCAAGGAGCATTTCCAATCCAGTGACTTCTTCATGACCGGTAACTTCCAGGGTGAATTCGATCACTCTCGGAATATCCATAAAGCCAATCTCACCATTGATAAATGCTTCTACCGCGATTTCATTTGCTGCATTAAGCACGGCTGGTGCTATGCCTCCCATTTTTAACGCATCATATGCCAACCTCAAACAGGGAAATTTTGTTATGTCCGGTTTTTCAAAATCAAGTCGAGCAATCTCGAAAAGGTCAAGTGAACCAACGCCACTTTCAATTCTTTCAGGAAAACCCAGTGCATAAGCAATTGGAGTTCGCATATCAGGATTTCCTAGTTGAGCTAATATCGATCCGTCGATATATTCGACCATAGAATGAATGACACTTTGAGGATGGACAACCACTTTAATCTCTTCCGGCATGGCGTTGAACAACCAATGTGCTTCGATAACCTCGAGTCCCTTGTTCATCAGAGTTGCAGAGTCAATCGTAATTTTCTTACCCATGACCCAATTTGGATGTTTCAATGCCTGGCTTAACGTAACCGCATGTAAATCATCTTTGGGCGTATTCCTAAATGGGCCTCCAGAAGCAGTTAGTAATATTCTTCTGATACCGTAACTACTAAGGCTACCATTATTTAATGAAGGCATTACTTGGAATATAGCATTATGCTCACTGTCAATTGGTAAAAGCGTCGCGCCCCCTTGATGAACAGCGTTCATAAACAGCCCACCCGACATTACCAGGGTTTCCTTATTTGCCAAAAGAATCTTCTTGCCGGCATTCGCGGCTGCTAGTGACGGTCTTAATCCGGCCGCCCCGACAATGGCGGCCATAACCACATCAACCTCTGGCGCAGAAGCAACCTGAATAAGACCTTCTATCCCAAAAATGAATTTTGTTGATAATCCAGAGTCCTTTAATCCTATTTGGAAGTCTTTAGATGCCTTTTCATCTAATAAGACGGCATAAGCTGGTTTAAATTTTATGCAAAGCTCAAGAAGTTTTTGAGCGTTTGAATTTGCAGTTAAGGCATGAACTGAGAATTTATCTTCGTGCCTCGAAATCACATCGAGTGTATTAAGACCAATTGTTCCTGTCGCACCTAAAATGGTAATTGAATGTTGGGACATATTAAAAAATACTACCGTTGAACGTCATACAACATTAAACCAATTCATATAATAAACAGGAAAATAGACGAAAAAAGTAACAACTGGCAAAGTAGAAGTAAGCCCATCAATCCTGTCCAGCATACCTCCGTGACCCGGAAGCAGATTTCCACTGTCTTTGATTTCAGCTTGCCTTTTAATAAGCGACTCTATCAAGTCGCCCATAATGCTTAGTATAGTAACAAGCCACAAACCTAAGATAATAAAAATATTAAGCCTCAGAAAATAGCAAAGGAATCCACCGTAACATGATACTGCAATCAATGCTCCCACGACGCCTTCCCATGTTTTCCCAGGACTTATGGAAGGAGCCAGCTTATTTTTACCGTATCGCTTACCGACGAAATATGCTGTTGTATCAGCGATCCAAACCGTTCCCATGGTCGCCAGAAGAAACCACGGGTTGATTTGCCTTAGACTCATCATTGCAAACCACATGGGAACGATCAACAACCAGCCCAGAAAACTCAATAAGATGGGATTTTTTATAGGAAAGCGTAAAAAGAGCCATACTGGAGCAAACAAAATCCAAAATATGACGGAGGCCAATATTGCCCAGAATACAGCTTGATTTTGAAGGTTGGATAAATTCAGCTTTTCACAAAACACGATTGTCAGGCACAGTAAAACTGTTAGAACCGTGTATAAATATCGAAAAGATTTATTAAACTTGGCTATTGAAGACCATTCCCACAGGCTAGCAACAACAATAATCAACATAAAAATCGCCCACTGAATAGGGGAAAGATTAAACAGAGCAATCAAAAAAATGGTTATAAGAATCAGTGAAGTTAGCAAACGTGTTTTAAGCATGCTATTAACTTTTAAGTTGTTCACTGGTTCGACCGAAACGACGTTCTCTTTTTTGATAAGACTCAATTGCTAGATTAAATGCTTTGTCGTCAAAATCAGGCCATAATGTTTCAGTAAAATACAGTTCTGTGTAAGCTAATTGCCATAATAAGAAATTACTAATTCTTGTCTCCCCGCCCGTCCTAATAAACAAATCCGGTTCCGGAGCGTAACTCATCGATAGAAAGGGCGTAATGTGACTTTCAGAGAAGTTTCCACATAGTTCGGGATGTGACTTTTGGAGGTTATTGATAGCCTGAATGATGTCCCACCTTCCGCCATAGTTAGCAGCTATCGTTAATGTTAATCCCGTGTTGTCTTTTGTGAGTAATTCTGCATCATCAATTTCTTTACACAACAACGAGTCAAAACGAGAACGATCACCAATCATGATCAACCGAATATTGTTCTTATGGAGTTTGATAACTTCCTTTTTCAAAGACTCCATAAACAAGCCCATGAGGAAACTTACCTCTTCCTGAGGTCTTCTCCAATTCTCGCTACTAAATGCAAACAAAGTTAAGTACTCAACTCCGAGAACCGCGCAATGTTTGATCATTTCCCTAACCGTATCAACCCCACGTTTATGCCCAGCCACCCTGGGTAAAAACCGATTTCTCGCCCAACGCCCATTACCATCCATAATCACCGCAACATGACGTGGAATTTTTGCTTCATTGGGAATGACCTGAGTGGAACTAGAGAAAAGTGCCAATCAAAACTCCATATAATATTGATTTTTAATCAAAATAACTTGATAAGAATGATACAGTCGTCCTCAGACCGCCATCAGATCAGATTCTTTAACTTGCAAAAGCTTCTCTATTTCAACCACATTTTTATCTGTGAGCTTTTGAATCTCATCCTGCATGCGCCTTTCATCATCTTCACTGATTTCTTTATCTTTAATCAGTTTCTTTAACGCATCATTGGCATCTCGTCTTACGTTTCTTACTGCAACTTTAGCATTTTCAGCTTCCGACCTGACGACTTTTATAAGGTCTCTTCGACGCTCTTCTGTCAACATCGGCATAGGAACTCTTATCAGATCTCCGTTTGTAGCCGGGTTTAGACCTAAGTCTGCATCTCGAATAGCTTTCTCTACTTTTGAGATCATGTTCTTTTCGTAAGGCTGAACCTGAATTGTTCTCGCGTCCCCCAAAGTGATATTAGCAACTTGATTGATAGCCACCATGGATCCATAATAATCCACCATGACATGGTCGAGAAGGCCTGTATGCGCTCTTCCTGTCCTGACTTTACTTAAATCACTTTTAAGAGCCTCAATCGATTTATGCATTTTTTGTTCTGCATTCTTTTTTATTTCATTGAGCATCATTTTCTCCTTATTTCTAAGAGTAATTGCGGGCTGTTAAGGCAACACGCGTGTTCCTTCGTCCTCACCCATTACGACTCGTTTTAATGCACCCTGTTTAAAAATACTAAAAACAGAGATTGGTAACTTTTGATCTCGGCACAATGTTAAAGCCGTGGCATCCATGACTTTAAGATTCTTAATAATCGCCTCATCGAAACTAAGCGATTTATATCGCATGGCATCAGGATTAGTCTTGGGATCGTCCGTGTAGACACCGTCAACCTTTGTGGCTTTCAAGACGATTTCAGCATTCATTTCCATTCCACGCAACGCTGCTGCGGTGTCTGTTGTGAAAAATGGGTTACCTGTCCCAGCCCCAAAAATTACAACTCGACCCTCTTCGAGATAGCGAATGGCCTTGCCTCGAATATACGGTTCGGCCACTTGTTCAATATTAAGCGCCGATTGAACACGACTAACTAAACCTATATGACGCATCGCATCTTGCAAGGCTAAAGCATTCATCACCGTAGCAAGCATTCCCATATAATCGGCCGTTGCTCTATCCATACCTTCTGCTGCGGGCGCAACGCCTCGAAATATGTTGCCACCGCCAATCACAACTGCGACCTGAACGCCTAAATCAACAATTTCCTTAATTTCAGAAACAATTCGGTTTATAGTTGTGCGATTTATGCCGTAATTATCGTCACCCATCAGGGCTTCACCAGAGAGTTTCAACAAAATACGCTTGTAGGCAGGGGAAGGCATATCACTCCTATTAGTGGCACTTAAGAATATGCCCTAAGATTAGGGCATATTGGTTTTATATCACAACTTAAGACAATTAAGGCTCTTTTGATCCTTAACTAAAATCAACCTTTGGCGGCAGCTGCCACTTCGGCAGCAAAGTCTGTCACGACCTTCTCGATGCCCTCACCCACGACATACATAGTGAACGAGGCAATTGAGGCGCCTTTGGATTTAAGAAGTTGATCAATCGTTACCTTGTCATCCTTTACAAAAGGTTGGCTTAAGAGCGTAACTTCCTTGAGAAATTTTTGCACAGTCCCATCAGCTATTTTATCTAGCATTGCATCTGGTTTACCTGCTTCTTTTGCCTTCTCAATAGCAACGCGTCTTTCGGCTTCAATCAAAGCAGGATCTACGCCAGTCGCATCGAGTGACTTTGGTTTAGCAGCGGCAATATGCATAGCAATGTCTTTGCCGAGTGCTTCATCGCCACCGACAATATCAACCAAAACACCAATTTTACTTCCATGAACGTAACTGGAGAGCTTCCCATTAGCGTTTAATCGCACAAAACGTCTGGGAGTAATGTTTTCGCCAATCTTTCCGACTAGCTGTGTTCTCATATCCTCTGCGGTTCCTGAACCCATTGGAAGCAAGTTAACCGCGGCTATATCGCCTGGGTTGCTTTTTGCAACAACGACAGCAAGTTCACGAACATAGTCCAGGAAATCCTGATTTTTAGCACAAAAGTCTGTTTCTGAATTAACTTCTATCATTGCGCCAGTTTTACCATCTTCACTGATGCTGATTCCAACTGTTCCTTCAGCAGCAACACGCCCAGCTGCCTTACTAGCCTTATTGCCGAAACGGACTCGAAGAATCTCTTCAGCACGGCCCATATCACCTTCCGCTTCAGTTAAAGCCTTTTTACAATCCATCATAGGCGCATCAGTACGCTCACGCAGTTCTTTAACCATACCTGCGGTAATTTCAGCCATTTATCCACTCCTTAAATATATATTCAGCCGATAAGCAAAATACAAACAATCATTAAATTAGATACAAAAAAAAGGGGCTATCGCCCCATTTTTTCTTAGGGTTTATTCTACCGAAGTCTCACTGACTTCAACGAACTCTTCTTCAGTAGCAGATTTGACGATTTCAGCAATCGAATTGCTACGTCCCTCGAGAACTGCGTCCGCAATTCCTCGAGCGTAAAGCCTAATGGCACGGCTTGAGTCATCGTTACCAGGAATAATGTATGCTATCCCATCGGGCGCATTATTCGTGTCCACTACACCAATAACTGGAATACCGAGCTTAGCGGCCTCAGTTACGGCACCACTTTCGTGACCAACGTCAACGATGAAAATTGCATCTGGAAGGCCACCCATTTCCTTAATTCCACCGATTGAACGAGAAAGTTTCTCAACTTCCCTTTTATAGCCCAGAGCTTCTTTTTTTCCAAATTTTTCCAAACTGCCATCCTGAAGCATTGTCTCGTAATCATTCAGGCGCTTGATCGATTGCTTTACCGTCTTAAAATTAGTCAACATGCCGCCAAGCCAACGATGGTTAACGTAGGCACAATTTGCCCGAACTGCCTCTTCTTTCATGATTTCACGGGCTTGACGCTTGGTCCCTACAAAAAGGATACGACCTTTGTTAGCCGCTAATTGACGCACATATTTGAGAGCGTCCTCAAACATGGGTAATGTTTTCTCTAGATTAACAATGTGAATCTTGTTCCTGTCACCGAAAATATACGGTGCCATTTTGGGATTCCAATAACGAGTCTGGTGTCCAAAGTGAACACCCGCCTCAAGCATTTGACGCATGGTTACTGACATAAAAATCTCCTGTAAGGGTTAAAGCTTACACACACCCATCAACATCCATTTTTTGATTCAAGAATGGACACCCTGTACGGGGCGTATGCTATAAGTTTTATTTAAGAAACCCAATTTGTAATAAATAGGGTGCGTTATGCTACCATAAGCACCTATCTTAACTCAAGGGAAACCTAACTTTTAGGGCTCATAATCAACTATATGGCAGTGACAATTAAAACTCAGGAAGAAATCGAAAAAATGCGTGTGGCGGGAAAGCTCGCCTCTGAAGTGCTGGATTTTATCATGCCATTTGTAAAACCAGGAGTCACTACCAATGATTTGGATAAACTCTGTCATGATTATATGGTCAAGGTTCAAAAAACCATTCCTGCACCTTTAAATTATGCACCTCCTGGCCATGTTCCTTACCCTAAATCGATATGTACTTCCATTAATCATCAGATATGCCATGGTGTTCCAAGTGAAAAAAGCCTAAAGAATGGTGACATCGTCAATATTGACATAACAGTAATTAAGGACGGTTATCACGGAGACACGAGCAGAATGTTTTATGTGGGTGAACCATCCATTCAGGCTAAACGTCTATGTGAGATTACCTATCAGTGCATGTGGTTAGGCATTTCAAAGGTTAAACCAGGTGCGACACTGGGTGATATCGGTTCAGCCATTCAGTCTTATGCTGAGAAAAATGGATTTAGTGTCGTTCAGGAGTTCTGTGGCCATGGCATTGGAAAGCGATTCCATGAGGATCCTCAAGTATTACATTACGGCAAGGCTGGCGCCGGGATGAAACTTCAGAAAGGCATGATCTTCACGATCGAACCCATGATTAATGCCGGAAAGAGGCATATAAAACAGCTGGGAGATGGCTGGACAATCGTTACAAAAGACCATAGCCTATCCGCTCAGTGGGAACACACTGTTCTGGTTACTGATATAGGTTATGAAGTTCTCACAATTTCAGATGGCACACCCCAGCCTCCAGAATTTTCCAACCTGAATCAAATCTAGTTAATTATGTTACATGCCATCAACAACTCAAAATTAGAAGAACCGGCCAAATACTGGAAAACTTGGTTAAAGGAGCAGCAAAAAGATCTCAAATCAAGTTTTGATAAATCAGGCAATACCCTTTCATTGCTGAGAAAGCATTCAAAGTCCATTGATGTCCTTCTGAAAGACCTATGGAAACAATTGGGAATCAATCCCAGTGTTTGCCTCATTGCGGTTGGAGGATACGGACGCAAAGAACTATTTCCTTATTCCGACGTTGATTTGCTCATTCTGATTCCAGATGAGACCGATGAAAAAATCAACAATCAAATTGAGTCAATGATTGGTGTGTTTTGGGACATCGGCTTAGCCATAGGGCACAGCGTGAGAAATCTGAAGGAATGCCTCGAGGAAGCACAAAAGGACGTTACGGTTCAGACCAACTTGCTTGAATCTCGTTGGCTGATTGGAAACCGTCAGCTCTATCATGAGTTTGAAGAAGAGTTCTCAAAGATAATTAATATTCGTGATTTTTTTCAGGCCAAAATGAGGGAGCAAGAACTTAGACATGCTCGTTTCAATGATACTGCCTACAACCTGGAACCAAACATAAAGGAGAGTCCAGGTGGGTTACGTGATCTTCATAATATCTTATGGATTACAAGAAGCTTAAAGCTAGGCGAAGACTGGAACGCCCTCGTCAGGCATGATGTAATTACGCAGAACGAAATGAAGCAGATTCGCAGGCATGAACGTCACTTGCAGATGCTTAGAATTAGGCTGCATTATCTAGCCAACCGACGAGAAGACCGACTTATTTTTGATTTTCAAAACGAGCTTGCCAACGACTTAGGTTTTGTAAGTAACAAACAAAGAAGAGCCAGTGAACAACTTATGCACGGTTTTTATCGAAGTGCAAAATTTGTAGGATTAATGAATGAGATCCTGCTCCAACTGCTCAAAGAACTTATTTATACTGAACAGCAGGAAACTAAGGCGATCAATCAACATTTTGAATCGCATAATGGGCTGCTAACAGCCAAGTCTGCCACATTACTTCAACGCAACCCCAGTACGATATTGGAAAGTTTTCTGTTATTGGAGCAGCATCCAGAGCTTAACGGAATGAGTCCTAAGCTTATAAGAACCCTTTACAGAGTGAAAAACCTTGTCAATGGGGAATTCAGAAACCAACCAGAGAACAAAGCACTTTTCATCAAAATATTGAAGCAGCCCAATCGAGTAAACTCCGTCCTGAATCGAATGAATCGATATGGAATATTAGGTAATTATATTCCGGCATTCGGAAGAATCGTTGGTCAAATGCAGCATGATTTATTTCATGTATATACCGTAGATGAGCACATCCTTAACGTACTAAGAAACTTACATAGATTCTCAGTAAATGAGTACGCTCATGAGTTTCCTTTATGCAGCAAGCTGTTCTCTGAATTTTATGATCATCACTTACTCTACATAGCAGCTCTTTTTCATGACATAGCCAAAGGCAGGGGTGGTGATCACTCTTCATTGGGCACAGCCGATGCCAGCAGGTTTTGCAGACTACATGGTTTATCAAAAGAAGATACTGAACTTGTTTCATGGTTGGTTAAATCGCACTTGATCATGTCTAGTACAGCTCAGAAATCGGACCTGTCAGACCCTCAAGTCATTGAGAACTTTGCATGCCTGATGGGGGATGAGCGACATCTAACGGCACTCTACCTATTAACCGTAGCAGATATTCGCGGCACAAGCCCAAAAGTATGGAATGCATGGAAATCCAAATTATTGGAAAATTTATTTTTATCCACCAGAAGGTTATTAAATGGGAATGTAACTGGTGCTGACACAGAATTGCTTCTTCGGAAAAAGCAGGCAGTGAATATTCTTGGCTATTACGGAATCAAGAAAGAGGACTACCAGCCACTTTGGGATAAGCTGGGGCGCGAATACTTCTTGCGTTACGAAGGACATGAAATAGCATGGCATAGCAGGCTGCTTATCAGTCATTTAAATAGCGAAAAACCAATCGTTAGAAGTAGATTAAGTCCTGAGGGCGACGGCATTCAAGTTCTTATATTTACAAAAAATAAAAAGGATGATCTGTTTGCAAGAACCTGTAGTTTCTTCGAACGTATTGCTTACACAATACTGGAAGCGAAAGTTTACAACACGAACGACGGTCACACATTAGACAGTTTTCTTGTTTACAATCATAATGATAGAAACGTTAGTTATAGAGATTTATTAAGTTACATCGAGTACGAACTAACAAATGCACTTTTAATGCCCACCATGTCTACCGTTCCTTACAAAGGCAGATTAAGTCGCCAGGTTAAGCATATGCCCATTGCAGCATCCGTCAACATTAGTAATAATCCTGTAACCAAAAATTACACGCTCAATATTGTAGCGGGCGACAGGCCTGGCCTGCTCTCTACGTTGGCTCAATTGTTTCTGAAGCACAAAATTCATTTACAAACCGCAAAGATCAATACCCTTGGACAACGAGCAGAAGACACATTTTTGATCTCAGGGAAAAACGGGGCTGATTTAACACAAAACACCATCGAGGCATTATCTTATGAATTAAACGAAGTTCTCTAATTTAATTATTAGAATCGTTAATTCCCAAGATACTTAATATTTCATTTGGAGAATTTATAAAATAGCTTGCACCCCAGTTTAAAGGGCTTTCGTCTTTGCTGATGTATCCGTAAAGTGCAACTATTGTTTCCATACCGGCAGACACCCCCGCAAGAATATCTCTTTCCGCATCACCAACATAATAACATTCGCTTGGATTAACGGAGGCATTCTGACAGGCTAGTAGCAATGTGTCAGGAAAGGGTTTTGGTCGTTGTGCATCATCTCCGCAAACTAAACAAGCGAATCGGGTATTGAGGTTCAACGCTTCGACCAATGGCTGTGAAAAACGCCTTGGTTTGTTAGTTACAATTCCCCATGAAATTTTATTTTCTTCAATCCGGTCAAGCACCTCATCCATACCTTCAAAGAACTTTGGTGATTTCTTAAAGACTTCATTATAGATATCCAAGTATTCAAGCCTTAAAGCATCAAATCCGGGGTCTTCTGATTCGATTCCAAAACCTAATTTCAATAAGCCTTTTGAACCATGAGATGCATAGGGGCGAATGACATCCGGAGCAAGTTCTGAAAACCCATGGCGTGCAAGCTGAATATTGAGCGCCAAACCGAGATCAGGTGCTGTATCTAAAAGCGTTCCATCGAGATCAAAAAGTATCATTGATACTTTCTAAAGTAGATGATGTAATTTACATCAATATTGCTTACTAAGGAATAACGCTTGGTTAATGGATTGTAAGTCATCCCCTTGGTACCAACCAAATCGAGTGAAGATTGCCTGCCCCATGCAGAAATCTGTGAGGGTTTGATAAACTTTTCATATTCATGCGTACCCTGAGGCAATAATTTCAAGATATATTCTGCAGCGATAACGGCTTGAAGATAAGCCTTGAGATTACGGTTTATTGTTGAGAAAAAGACCATTCCTCCTGGCTTAACCAAACGCGAACAAGCCTTTACAACGGAGGATGGATCAGGGACATGTTCTAACATCTCCATGCACGTCACAACATCAAAAGACTCAGGTCTTTCCGCAGCTAGATCCTCTACAGAAACCAGTCTATATTTGACATTCGCACCACTTTCAAGCTGATGCAGCCTTGCCACATTCAGCGCTTTCTCGCCCAGGTCAATCCCAGTTACTTTAGCGCCCTTTTCACTCATGGATTCGGAAAGTATTCCACCTCCACATCCGACATCGAGAACCTCTTTGTCCTTTAAGATGCAAGCTTGATCGATCAACTCCAAGCGAAGAGGATTGATATCGTGCAACGGTTTGAATTCGCTGTTCTTATCCCACCAGCGATGGGCCAACTCAGCAAATTTATTCAATTCATTGTAATCTACGTTCATATCTTGTACGGACTCAGTTTTGATTGCCATTGAGATGATATATCCTTTACTTCATGTGGTTCGATATTAGCATAGACGCCTTCATGAAACTTAAGTTCTCCATTTACCCAGACATGGCTAACATGACGTCTTTCAGCAACATAAATCAAATGGGACAATGGATCGAAACATGGCATTAATTCAGGGGTTGATATTCTAACTGCCGTTAAATCAGCCAACTTACCAATTTCAATTGAGCCAATCTTATCTTCCAATCCAAGTGCTTTGGCTGCATTGATCGTTCCCATCGCCAATACCTGATTTGCTGGCAATGTCGAAGCATTTAAACTTACGCCCTTGGCAAGCAGAGCGGCCATTCGCATTTCAGAGAACAAATCAAGCCGGTTGTTGCTGGCCGCCCCATCCGTTCCAAGACCAATATTCAAATTTACATTAACCATCTTTGAAATATCTGCAATTCCGCTAGCCAACTTCAAATTGGAAGTTGGACAGTGAGCGATATGACATCCGTGTTCTTTCATCAAATCCATATCCTCATTCTGAAGATGGACACAATGAGCCGCAACGAGATTGGGACCCAGCACGCCAAGACTTGCCAATCTAGCTATCGGACTGACGCCATATCGAAGCTTACTTTGGGCAACCTCCTCGAGTGTTTCATGTAAGTGAATATGTATTCCCAGATTCAGTTGTTCAGAGAATTTAATCACTTCTTCAAATGTTCGATTCTCAACCGTATAGGGCGCATGTGGAGCTAAACTGAAGCTCAACAGATCATTTCCACGCCAGCTATCACGAACATCCAATCCCTTACGAAGGTAATCGTCTGAATCAGTCGCGTAACTTGTAGGAAACTCTAGCACCACCAGTCCCAACTGGGCTCTCATTCCAATCTTTACACAAGCTTCTGCTGCAGATTGCGGATAAAAATACATATCATTAAAACAGGTCACACCGCCAGCCATCATCTCTGCGCAGGCTAGCAACGTCCCGTCATAAACAAAACGCTCAGAAAGCAGCTCTCTTTCTGCTGGCCAGATATGTTCTTGAAGCCAGGGCATTAAAGGAATATCGTCAGCTATACCACGCATTAAAGTCATAGCTGCATGGGTGTGGAGATTAATTAACCCTGGTATTAACACATGCTCATCTAAAAGAAGGTGATCTTTTGTCCTATAACGTAGTAAGGCCTCATCAGAAGGCAAAATATCGATAATCTTACCTTCATTAACAATTATTGATGATTTCTCAAGCGTTTGATTACCGGGAACTACCGGAATTATCCAGCGAGGCTCCAGAATAAGATCCACATTTTGTGATTGGTATTGAATCATAAGTTTTATTAGATATAAAAAAGCCCCGCAATGCGGGGCTCAATCAAATCAGAGTAATACTATTGGCAGGCATTTTCGCGTTGTTTCTCAGATGTTATTGTCACTCTTCTATTCGGAGCCAAACATTCGATCAACTTCTTACCTTTAATACCCTTACATTCCACGACAGGGTCATCTTTACCTTTGCCTACTGCTGTTAAGCGGCCAGCATCAACACCTTTGGAAACTAAATAATCCTTAACTTGCTTAGCTCTGCGCTCAGAAAGTTTAAGATTGTACTTTGCATCACCTATTCTATCTGTGTAACCAGTCACTAAAACCATGTCCAAATCAGGATTTGCTATCAATTTCTCAGCAGCATCATCCAATTCTTGTTTACCTTCAGCTTTCAGGTGAGCCTTATCGAATCCGAATAGCTTCTGAGCAGAAACGGTAATCGTTTCAAAGGTTGGCTTGCATGGCTCAGGTGCAGCAACTGGCTCAGGCGCGGGAGCAGGAGCTGGTTCTGGAGCCACGACTGGCTCTGGAGCAGGAGCTGGAGTTGGTTCAGGCATCGGTTCTGCAATAGCAACTGGCTTCGGTGCTCCAAAACGGAAAATACCACCCACATTTAAATAGGTATTACTAATTGTTGAACTGTCATGAGCAGATAGCCCACTGACCGGAATCGTGGCATTAGCTTCAGCACGACTGAAGACTTGACGTAAATCAACTTGCAAACCCAATGAATCGTTAAATAGATATTGAGCGCCAACACCAACGTTTGCCATCCATGATGTATGTCCGCCATCAATGTTTACATTTGGATAGGAATACGCAACGTCATTGTAAGCTGCACCGACACCGGCAAGAACAAAAGGCCTGAAACTATCACGGCTAAACATATAAAGCGCATCAACACCCAAAAGCGTTTGCTTGTACTTTCCGGTTAGACCCACTATTTTCGCATTCTGATCTGCTTCTGCGTAACTGGCACCAAATTGAACATCCCAATGCTCACTTATTTCCTTGCCGCCTCTAAGAAAACCACCTATCCCAGTCTTATCAGCGTCCAACCAACTATCTGTGTGGACAAGGCCTGCTACACCTGGCAACACATACCATGCACCGGTATACGCATCCTCAGCAGAAGCGTTAACTGAAACCACCGCTAAAGAACTTAGCAAAGCTAATTTAATGAGACTTTTATTCATTTGGTAAACCCCTACTATTTATGTAGTCCTTAGTATATTTAATCGTCACGCTCAAATCAACGAGATTGAGCGATGATTTAGCATCTATCAACTTCCAAGACCGAATTGTTGCATTTATGCAACACCTCTTTAATCGCTTTTAGCTTATTCGTGTCAAGGTCTAAAATTCGATTGTTTTTTTCGCAGAGTGCACCCCTGAATCCTAGAAAATCTGGATTCAGATCAGCCAAATCCTCAACATGTTCTATCCTTAAAGATCCTGCCAGTCCGACTTTCAAATCAACAGACCTGGAAGACATAATAAAATCGTTAAGTTGCATTAATGTGAAGTGATCCAATAAATGGCCTTTAGTTTTTTCCTGGGTGTCAAGCATGACGCCGTAAAAGCCCGCACAAGATAATTGAGTCACGATGTCAAAATTAGGATGCTGATCTGAAAAGAGCACTGCAACGATGCGCACACCTGAATTAATAATGGGTTTAAGTGCATCGATGCATTCTTCGTGACGCTCATGACCAAAAAAACCAATTTTTACGATATCGACGCCTACTGCAGCCATTTTTTTAACCGCATGAACAATTTCACTGGCTATCATTGGAATATCGCCAATGGTTGCGCTGATTTGTCTTCTCCCTTTTATTGCATTCACGATTTCAAGAACGGTATCAGCAGGCAAAGCACCCAGTGCGCCTCCGATAGGGTTTTTCAGGTCAACGATATCGGCCTCAGCCTCTAAAACGCAAACCGCTTCCTCCACATTCATTACACTTACTAACAACTTCGTCACGCTTGATTTTCTCCTGAAATTTCAGCCTTATGGTTCTGAATTTTTTCTACCAACCAAGTCCATGCCTCGTATTCTCGTTCACCTGCCGTTTTTTCAATCGCAATTTTAAGGTAATCCATCTCAGTTTCGATTTTCTCAATTGGCAATATATTCAGACGACTAACTAAAACTGACAGCTCAATTACAGCAGCTTGAGCTCGATTAAATCCTTTGAATGCAGAATGAATTTCCTCATGTACAACCTTAAATAAAAATTCAGGTCTGATTTCATTATCTTTTAGATCAACCAAACTCAACTCACGATGACACAAAGCCGAATCCAGGAAAACCCCATTAACCTTTATTGCCTTTGATAAAGACCAGTCCCTTCGACCTGTTAAAGCACCTGCAAAAACCCTTACATCATCAGTTAAATTGATTACTGCCGTCTTTGTTAATAGAAAGTTATCCAGACTGGCAGATGGCCTGAAGGGCGATATCAAGATCAAATCATCCTGCTCACGAACACCAAATGGTGCCAAATGAGCATGACCGTCCAAATCTACAGTGGTCACGATTGTTTCGAAAATCTTAGGTTTTTGTTTATTTAAATGCATCACTTATTTTTTGAATGAATGGTTAGGAATTCAGTGTATCCGTTATATGTTGTAGATTACAAAAATTGCATAGCCTAATCATTTTGTTTTTTTAATGAATTCCACTTCGACGTAACCTCATGCGTTCAGGAACGCTATTCTCTTTTGTATCGATCTATTTCTTCGGATTATCCTTCTGATTTTTTTCTTTTAGTGACGCCGACCTGTGTGATTTAAGGATGTTTTTATCCTGTATTGGCGAACTGCTACCCCAAGTCAACTCTTCGTCCTGTGTGTATCTTTTCTTCAATTGCCAAGCAATTTGGGCTCGAGCCAATTCAACGCCTAAATAAAAGGCATGGGAAGCATCATCGTCAACTTCCAATTTCGAGTAAACCTCAAAAGGATCAATTGCATGGGATATCCCATCCCGGTTATAGATGTAAAAACCATTATCGCTTACTTGTATACGAAAACTTGGATCTTTGACTTGACTAGCAAAATCCTTTATCTCGTCTTCACTGTATGGAAAAGGTCGTTTGTCATGATGAACAAGTAAGCCATTGCTGTAATCCCTTGGCAGCCTTGAATCTTCCTTAGCAGCAAACATCATCCTTCTGGCTAAATCCGCCTCGGAAACAGCATTGATGGCATGAGAACTTACTGATGTGGTTAAAACAAAATCAATATCCAATTCTGCAATCATTCCAA
Organism: uncultured Methylophilaceae bacterium; assembly: GCA_903863255.1. Lineage (GTDB taxonomy): Bacteria > Pseudomonadota > Gammaproteobacteria > Burkholderiales > Methylophilaceae > CAIPBJ01. Next base: position 34,219 of record CAIPBJ010000091.1, on the reverse strand, counting down.
AAAGCAATGCATTGATTCCAGACGTATCAGCATCCACAAGCTCAGTGATGTTTCCAATGCCCATCATTATATCCACATCTGGATAGCGCTTTCTTAAGCAGCGATATCTGTGGATTGATTCAACAAACCCAAAAGGGATAGGATCTAAGATTGGATCAGCAATAAATTGCTTGCTCTTAGACTTCATGATATCAATAGCCCGGTACAAAGAGGATAAGTTGCCAGATTTACTTGGAATAAGTACTGGCGTAGATGGCACTTCATCAGCCACCCACAATGTTTTTTCAGTCAAGCTCAATAGATAATCAGCTCCTGAACTTCCTGCAACTATCAATTCGTCTACATTTAATGAATCAACGCTGACTTTGAATCCTGATTTCTTAAGAGTTTGAATGGTTTCTGAAAGATGCGGGAATGGTGTGTTGGGTAGACATCCCAAATCAATCACATTTGCGCCTTGTGATCGAAATAACTCCGACCTGGCTAAAATTTGCGTTGGTCGAAGAAATGGCGCATCGACGATTTCAGCAAATATTCTAGTTCTGTATCTGGATAAATCATGATCACTTTTCTTTTTACCGAAGAATTGTGGAATATCTTTTAAATCTTCCGGACCCCGCAATACAGGAATACCATATTTTTGTTCCAACAGGCTTAAATCCCCTCTGCACAAGCCTGGCACAATTATTTTGTCTGCATTTCCGATATCGCTTACTCTACGGGCAATCATTTCTGGAGTCATCAGTGCCGCTACGGTTATGCCGATTTGTTCTACCCGGTAGGTAAACTCAGTGGGTTCCATACTAGCCAAAACTTTAAGCAAGCTCTTTTCAGCTAGCTTTCCAGTTAAGAAGAGAAGGCTTTCAGACACTCTAATCTAGCCTGTATTGCGGATTCCAATAACTGCATATTCGCTACCACGGTTGTCTCTTCAAACATTTTTAATTTTTCAATATTTTCAAGATCAATTTTACGAGGGTAGACTTTTACAATATTCTCACGAGGTGCTTCTGACTCAACAACTGGATCGGTATCACAGGCAAAAACAATACTAGGCACCCTACATTTACCTGCCTGTGCATAAATGTTTGTTACCAAATTATCAGATATCCCACATACCATCTTGGCTACCGTATTTGAAGATGCAGGGGCAACAACTAGCGTGTGATAAGATCCAGTATAAAAGAGCTCAACTGGAACCGAACTTGCTGTCTTATCTTGGAATACACGACCTATACCGTGCTTATATCCATACTGCTGAAGAATCTCATAGGCTGCTTTACTAAGGAACAAGTCGACATCATCAATCTTGTTGATGATTTCAATGGATTCCTTTAAAAAATGGCCCGATCCGGTTATAGCCCAAGCAAAACGTTTGTTGTTGTTTTTTTTCAATTTACTTACCAAACGGATGCCGTAGAACGATCGTTTCATCACGTTCTGGCCCTGTTGAAACGATGTCTACAGGCACCTCGCACAACTCTTCCAGTCTTTTTAGGTAAGACCTTGCATTTTTAGGTAAATCTTCCCATTTGTTTATGCCGAATGTATTTTCACTCCACCCTGGCAAACGTTCATAGATAGGCTTGCAGCGTGCAACGTCGTCTGCACCTACCGGCAGCATATCAACTACAACACCATCCAGATCGTAGCCAGTACATATCTCCAGCTCCTTAATTCCATCCAGGACATCTAGCTTGGTTATACATAAACCTGTCAGGCCATTAATTCTTGCTGAACGCCTTAAAGCAGCAGCATCAAACCATCCACATCTTCTCTTTCGTTTTGTTACGGTGCCAATTTCACGGCCTTTTGTGGACATTTGAAAACCAGGGCAATCTGCTGATTCAATATCCAACTCACTTGGGAAAGGACCACCGCCAACCCGGGTTGTATATGCCTTTGTAATTCCCAATATATAGTGCAACACATTCGGGCCGACGCCGGCTCCGGCTGAAGCCTGACCAGCGACACAATTCGAGGAGGTCACAAATGGATATGTACCATGGTCAACATCCAGCAACGTACCCTGCGCACCCTCAAAAAGAAGGTTGTCGCCAGATTTGTTTGCCTCGTAAATCGCAGCTGAAATATCGGCCACCATGGGTCTCAGGATTTCTGCCTGACTCATGGACTTAGCCAACTGTTCTTTGATATCAACCGGTTGACTTCCAAGGTAATTTGTTAGGACAAAATTGTGGTAATCCAGAACCTCTTCTAACTTATCTGAAAACCTGTCGGGATAAAAAAGATCGTATACTCTCAAAGCACGCCTTGCTACTTTATCTTCGTAAGTCGGTCCGATGCCTTTCCCAGTTGTTCCTATTTTTTTATCCGCACCACGCTTAATTTCACGAGCCTTATCTAACCTGACATGATGATCCAAAATGAGCGGACAACCCGGACTCACTTTCAATCTACTTCTTACTTCGATGCCTTCCTTCTCAAGTCCCGAAATTTCCTCGATCAGGTGACCCGCGTCAAGAACGACCCCATTCCCGATGAAACATTTTACGCCCTCTCTGACAATGCCCGACGGGACAAGATTTAACTTGTATTCCCTTTGTGATGATCCCTGGCCTATAACAAGCGTATGGCCTGCATTATGTCCACCTTGGAATCTAACAACACCTTGGGCATGGTCGGTTAACCAGTCAACAATCTTTCCTTTACCTTCATCGCCCCATTGTGTTCCTATTACAACTACATTCTTATACATATTTGACCTAATAAATTTTACAGATTCAGTTCATTAATTCAGGTGCACTTACAACTATCCATGCATTTCCGTCTTTAACCAATTGACGATCACATTTTAACTCCTTACGATACATTTCAAGACCGGGGAGTTCTTGAACAACTTTATGGCCTTCTGCACGTAAAGTTTCAATTTTTTCCATTAACGAAAGATCATTCAAGTATGGGGCAAAAATAGCCATGGCTAACGTTGCTGGCTGAAGCGATGCGACAACGCCCCTTAGGTCGAGACTAAATCCAGTCGCCGGTCTGGCACGACCAAACTTAAGTCCAACTTCATCATAGCGCCCTCCTAATGCCAAAGGACCAGAATAACCTTGGGCATAGGCCGCAAAGACCAAACCGCTGTGATAGTGATATCCTCTTAGTTCAGCCAAATCAAAACAAACCTCAACCTTTAAATCTGACAAATTATGACTTAATTCTCTGAGGTCATTGATCGCGGATAGAATCTCGTCCGTTGGTGGTAAAATCTTCTGTGCCTCGTCTAAAATAGATGCATCGCCATTCAAATCAGTAAGCGCACAAAGTGCATCCGCTGTTTTTTTATCAATCGTTCTTATCAATTCAAATAAAGTTGTTTTGTCTTTTGTTTGCAAAGAATGATAAAGTGAATCTTTAAATGAATCATCTATCTTACTGATTAAACTATTAAATATTCCAACATGATTGAAGTCGATTTGAATGGACTTTATATCAATCGCCTTCATCGCCTTAATCATTAACCTTTGTATCTCGATGTCACTCTCTATGCCTTGGTGACCAAATAATTCTGCACCAAGCTGGAATGGCTGGCGAGTTTGGGCTAGACCATCAGGACTTGTGCGTAAAACGTCACCTGCATAACAAAATCGGTTTACACCCTGGTTATTGGACATGTGAGCATCGATACGTGCCACTTGGGGTGTGATATCCGCTCTTACACCCATTAATCGGCCCGTTAGCTGATCAACAACTTTGAAGGTAGCGAGGTCAAGATCATGCCCTACCCCGGTAATTAACGATTCCAGGTATTCCAGCATTGGAGGCATAACCAATTCATAGCCATTGACGACAAATAAATCAATCAGCTTTCTTCGCATCATTTCGATACGTTCAGCCTCGGCTGGCAACACATCCTCTATATATTCAGGTAAAAGCCAGTTTCGCATAATTAATGAAATAAAATAAGTATTAAAAGACCTAACAACATTGAAGCCATGCCAATGAACCTTAACTGTCCATCAGTCATCGTGACTAAACGCTCGAACGTCTGCCTCCATGATTTTGGTGACAATAGAGGCATAATTCCCTCAAGCACCAACATTAAACCAATAGAAACAATAAAAGTTGTAACCAAATTCACTCCTGGAAATAAAAATGGTTACAGGCTACTTATGCCCGCCCGATCCACGCATGTATTTAAAAAAGTCTGAATTCGGGTCAAGGATCAATACATCACTTTTATTCTTGAAGCTATTTCGGTAGGCTTCTAGGCTTCTATAGAAAGCATAAAATTCAGGGTTCTTTCCATATGCATCAGCATAAATCTCTGAGGCTTTTGCATCACCGGATCCCTTGATTTTTTGAGCTTCTCTAAATGCTTCAGCAATTATGATTTCTCGCTGTTTATCGGCATCCGCCCGTATCTTTTCAGCTGCACCTGCACCCTGTGAGCGTAATTCGTTCGCGACTCGTTTTCTTTCAGCTTCCATCCTCTGGTATACCGATTCACTTACCTCGGGCGTGAGATCGACTCGTGTTAACCTTACATCAAGAACATCAATACCCATTTGCCGAGAATCCCTATCGGCGCGTTGACGGAGTATCTCCATAATCTCAGCCCGCTCACCCGAAACGACATCATTTATTGTCCGTTTTCCGAATTCTGCTCGAAGCCCATCATTGACGGTTTGAGATAGCCTTCGCTCCGCCTGCAGTTCGTCGCCATTCACAGATACATAGAACTTGGCAGGATCGGATATGCGCCATTTTACAAATGAGTCAACTAGCACATTTTTCTTTTCACTGGTTATAAACTTGTCTGGGTAAGCTGAACTTAAAGTTAATATGCGATTATCAAAATAGGTTACGTTCTCAACAAAAGGGACCTTAAAATATATTCCAGGTTCTTTTTTGACAGAAACAATCTCACCTAATCTAAAAACTATTGCTGATTCTCTTTGATCAACAGTAAAAATTGAATAGCTCGTAATGATCAAGACACTGATAATCACCAAAAGTATAGTTCCAAGATTTTTCATAGGGATTGGCATCATCTGTTCTCCCTGTCGCGGTTTCTGTAAACATCACGCGAACGTGCTGCAGAATCAGCATCCACATCATTCGAAACAGGGTTAGGGCTTGAGGAAGTCGAAGGAACGCTCTGAGTTTGAGAATTCAAAGTTATCGGGGATGGGTTTGAAGCATTAATGAGCTTGTCTAATGGCAAATACAACAAATTGCTGTTACCCTTCTGATCGACTACGACCTTACTTACACTCGATAAAATTTGTTCCTGAGTATCAAGATAAAGACGTTGGCGAGTGACTTCAGGAGCATGTTGGTATTGAGCTAAGACTTGCTCAAAACGACTGGCATTGCCTGTCGCCTCATTCTCCACTCGCAATTTGTATCCAGCAGCCTCTTCTAACAAACGAGAAGCAGTGCCACGTGCCTTCGGAATGACATCATTTGCATACGCCTGGCCTTCATTCTTTTGGCGTTCAAGATCCTGACCGGCTTTTACAGCATCATCAAATGCAGCCTGAACCTGCTCAGGAGGCTGAATATTTTGCATGGTCACATTGACTATGCTTATTCCGGAATTGTATCGATCGAGTATGCTTTGCATAAGTTGTTTAGTTTGAATTGCGATCTCATCTCGTCCTTCGTATAGTACAAAATCCATTTTACTTTTACCAACTATCTCTCTTACCGCAGTCTCAGCAACTCCACGAACAGACTGTTCAGAATCGCGGTTGTTAAAAAGAGCATCTTCAACGTTTTTTAAATTGTATTGGACTGCGAACTGAAGATCGATAATGTTTTCATCATCAGTCAACATTAGCGACTCTTTAAGCTCCTTGCTTCTGCCAGCGCCCCCTTCAGAAGACCTGTATCCAACCTCCAAGGTGCGAACTTGTTCCATATTGACTACAGTAACGGATTCTATTGGATAGGGAATATGCCAGCGCGGGCCAGGAAGTGTTGTCTCCACATGACGTCCGAATCTAAGTACAACGCCTCTGGACCCCTGGTCTACAATATAAAACCCTGTAGCAATCCAAATGATTACGATCAAACCGACTATAGGCAAAAAGGCCAAACCGTTTGAAGCAGGTTCCGGGACTTGATTGTTGTTATCAGAAGACTTGCCAAAGAAGTTATTAAGTTTACGACTTAACTGCCGCATAATTTCATCCAAATCAGGAGGCCCATCGTTATTGCGATTACCCCAGCCAGGATCATTTCCCATGAACAACTCCGAATTTCATATAATTAATTAGTTACCATTAAAGTTTCAATGGATTTTATTGAGACATCCCTAGGCATAAGCGTCGTAGGAGGTCGAATAAGCCAACATATATTGTTTGTGTTCGACCAAAGCCTGACGCACCAAATCCATACCATCACCAGTTTTCGCGGACATTCTTATTTTCACGATTCTACCATATTCATCTCTTTCAACACCTGATTGCATTCCAACCTTGTCAATCTGATTCAACACCAGAACTTGCCTGACATTTTCCGCGCCAATTTCAGAAAGTACCTTGTTAACCTGATTGATCTGCTCCTCTCGATTGCTGCTGGATACGTTCACAACGTGCAACAACAAATCTGACTGAACGGATTCTTCAAGCGTGGCACCAAAAGCTTCCACAAGCGAATGAGGTAAATGTTTTATAAAACCAACGGTATCAGAAAGCACCACTGATCCCGATTCAGGCAAAAAAACCTTGCGGGACGTCGTATCGAGGGTTGCAAAAAGCTTATCTGCCGCATAAACGTCTGATTGAGTCAACCTATTGAACAATGTCGATTTCCCGGCATTTGTGTAACCAACTAAGGAGACCGACATAGTCGAAGTGCGCTTACGCAAACGCCTTTGCATATTTCGCTGCTGTTTTAGCTTATCAAGCTTTTCTTTTAATTGCTTGACGCGAATTCTAAGCATGCGTCTATCTAGTTCCAATTGGGTCTCGCCAGGGCCTCCACGCACGCCGATCCCGCCCTTTTGTCTCTCCAAGTGAGTCCAGCCTCTTACCAGCCTTGTAGACAGATGTTCCAACTGGGCAAGTTCCACTTGAAGTTTACCTTCATGACTTTGAGCTCTTTGCGCGAATATATCAAGTATCAAGCCCGTACGGTCGACCACCCTGCATTCAAGCAGGCGTTCCAAGTTTCTCTGTTGTGATGAACTTAAATCATGATTGAATACGACTAAACTGGCATTGAATTCTTTAATTATTGAAACAAGCTCTTCAGCTTTTCCTGACCCAATAAAATACTTTGCGTCAGGCTTAACACGACGAGCTTCAATAGATTGAAGTGTTCTTAAACCCGCACTTGATACCAAAAGCTTTAATTCTTGGACGCTTTCTTCGAAGTCTGACACACCAAAATCAAGACTAACTAAAATCGAGCCATCTCCACCTGAGGGCCTATCAAACATTATTTAATAATTACTCTTCAGATAAATTATTTGGCGGTATCGATACAGCTCGACCTGGAACAATGGTTGATATCGCATGCTTATAAACCATTTGTGTAACGGTGTTTTTCAAAAGGATCACATATTGATCGAAAGAGTCTACCTGCCCCTGCAGTTTTATTCCATTCACCAAATAAATTGAAACTGGAACGTGTTCCTTACGTAAAGCATTCAAGAATGGGTCTTGTAAAAGCTGCCCTTTTGCATTCATTTTAAGCCTCTTTTCCTTTTAATTTTATATAGTTGTTACTTTTTTAGTATGCAAACTGTACGTGAAAAACTTGTAACCTGCTAGCGTCAAATTTTAATTTTTTGTTATCACTTAAATTTTGAACAAACAAAACAGTTGGTTCGCTTACGTATATTAATTAAGCACAAACCATGCAAGCACTAACGGTCAACTAACACTGGGACACTTATTTATTTAAATTGTTCTTAATTTTGTCAAGAAAACTATTGATTCTACTCAAAACCTCCGATTTGCCTAATAAGACCATAACGGCGTCTACACTTGGGGATTGCGCACCACCTGTGAGCATAATTCGCAAAGGCATGGCAATCTTCGGAAATTTTAAACCATTATCAGATACAGTTTGTTGGATCAAATCGTGAATGGCCTCAATTTTCCATTCGACGTCATTCAATTTAACTGTAAAAGATCGAAGTATCGGCAATACATCTTCCGTCATATGTTTACCAGCTAATTCCAAATCAATGTCCGGCAATTGATAAAAGTAAATAATACTCTCAGCCAGAGCCTTTAGAGTATTGCTCCGCTCCCTGTACAATTCAATCACTTTCAGAAGATCAGGACCTTGCGCCAAATCAACATTTAGGGAGGTTAACCGTTTGGAAATTTTACTGACTAACAAGCTTAAGTCAGCATGCTTAATGTAATGAGCATTCAACCAATTTAACTTATCTAAATTAAATTGTGCCGCAGAAGAAGTTATTGAATTAAAATCGAACCAATGAGAAAACTTTTCCATATCAAATACTTCTTCATCGCCGTGACTCCATCCCAAACGTGCCAAATAATTGAGTAACGCTTCCGGCAAATAACCATCATCATCATACTGCATCACGCTAACCGCACCGTGACGCTTGGAAAGCTTCTGTCCATCACTTCCAAGAATCATGGATAAATGAGCATAGAATGGAATTTCCGCATCAAGTGCTTTTAACATATTTATCTGACGAGGCGTATTATTTACATGGTCATCCCCTCTTATTACATGGGTAATTCCCATCTCCCAATCATCAACAACCACACAAAAGTTGTAGGTTGGCGTTCCATCACTTCTTGCTATGATTAAATCATCCAACTCTTCATTTGAAATGGAGATTTGACCTTTTACCAAATCATCCCATACTACGAAACCGCTATCTGGATTCTTAAATCTAACCACTGGGTCAATTCCTGATGGAGGCGCAGGTAGCGTTTTCCCTTTCTCCGGCCGCCAGCGACCATCATATCTCGGCTTCAGGCCAAGCCTCATCTGCCTTTCTCGGAGGTCGTCCAACTCTTCTTTAGAACAGTAACAATAATAGGCCTTATCTTCATCAATTAGTTTCTGGATGACTTGCTTGTACCTATCTATCCGTTGCATTTGATAAAAAGGCCCCTCATCCCAATCCAAGCCTAACCAGCTCATTCCATCCAGAATCGCCTTGACTGCTTCTGGTGTCGATCGGGCGACATCGGTATCTTCGATACGTAAAATAAACTGACCTTTGTTTTTTCTGGCATAAGCCCATGAAAATAAAGCTGTTCGCGCCCCTCCTATGTGCAGGTATCCAGTTGGACTTGGGGCAAATCGTGTTCTGACTGTCATTGAAAATTAGGTTCAAACTAGTTAAAGCCGTATTTTAACATGCAATTGCCAACCCTTATTGCTTGAAGATTAATGCCCGTGTAATAATTAAAATCATTTATTAAATATACGTTATGAATATCCAATTAACAGGACTTATTGGCTACGCTGCCGCATTTCTTACCACCGCTGCTTTTGTTCCACAAGCTTACCACTCATGGAAGACAAGGGATTTATCGGGTATTTCACTGCCAATGTATTTAATGTTTACGACGGGTGTTACGCTGTGGCTAATCTATGGATTATTTATCGGTGACGTTCCGATCATTCTAGCCAATTTCATAACGATGGTTTTGAGCTCTTTGGTCCTTTACCATAAGATACGTGAATCCAAAAAGAAGTAATCGTGAATTAATATGGTTATCCTTTAGTTTTAAAATAAAACTTTAGATACCATCTTCCACATCATGCATAATTCGGGCATGATTCACTTATGTCGAGAAGTAGAAAAATTAACGTTAGATTCATCTTTCCAGGATTGTACAATTCATGAAATCCTTCATTCAGAAATTGATTAAAATTCCAATTAGGGAATCCATAAATCAACATTTGGATCGTATTGATAGCCTGAACGATTTTGACAACTTGGCAGCCCTGGAAAAAATCACGCAGTACCTTTCCACGTTCTCTACAAACACCTCCATTCCGGATGAACTAAGATTAGAGTTACTTAGCAATATCGATGAACGCTACCGTGAGCGAATACAACACACCATAAGTCACTATGCAAAATTTGATAAGTTAAATCCTAATATCGAGTCCCGTCTCTATGAAGTGGCGTTTTATTATTGCCGTCAGCTTTTTCTTAACTATCAAAACCTGATCGATTCTTATGCGAACACTTTCGACTCTTCGAAGCTGAGCATCAACGGACAAAATTTGCAGATGATTATAGGACGGAGCATTAATGCTGCTGCTGCAATGCTTAAACTTCGCTATTTCAATCATTTAGCCACACCAAGTGCTATTTGGCTTCAAATCTACCATCAATTCGGTATCGCTGAACAACGAAACTTAGTCAATCAACCCGTTCAAATCTATAACGACCGTGACAGTGCCACTTTAAGTGCCATTTTTGTTCAGGCTTGCATGATGGATTCGTTAAATAAAACATCCATGAATAGGCAACATATAGAATTGATTTCAGATTTGTTAATAAAATTAGTTCATAAAATCAAAGTTGCTCAGATCTACGATGAAAATAAACACTTGTTCTTCATAGACTTATCTAAAGATGTCGGTGCGAAAAGAATCCGCGGGTATCACCCTAGCCCGACACATCGATATTGGGAGATTGATTCTCTGTCCATCAAGATCGAGCTCATTTTATATGCCCTTAAGAACAATAAGCCTTTAACATCCTTCAATCTTGGCAGTTTGAGTGATGATCCATCATTCGAAGAATCGATCAATTATTTACATACCGAGTGGTCGCGACCTGGGTATAAAAGGCAAAGAAGAAAAGAACCAAGAAAAAAGATCAAACAAACGGCCAAGGTCGCATATGGGATTGAAATGCTATGCGAGCAAATCAGCAGTTATAAGGGCAGTCCGTTAAGCAGTTTTGAAACTCAAAAGGCCCAGATATTTGAAGAAAGACTTGCTGCACACAAAGTGAGCAATCTTAGCAAAACGATACTATTGCCCTACAAAACTGAAGGTGAATGGACAATTACCGATGAAAGTACTCAGGGTTATGGGGCCTTGGTCAGCAGAGATAATGGATTTGTCGCAAAACCAAATAAGATTGTTGGTCTCGTGTTCGAGCAAAACGAAAATATTGTTATAGGTGTGATCAAAAGTGTTGCTGGATTACCTAACAATGAAAAACATATCGGGATTCAAGTTTTATCAAGAAAGTCCGAATGGATCAGGATGGTCAAGATTGATCAGCAACTCCCAGACAACGTAACTCAGAGTGTTTCAATTAAACCCAATTTTGGATTTTCAGGCATCTATCTCCCACCTCAAGAAGGTTTAAATGAATTGGCCTCGATTATCTTGCCAAAATTTAATTTCAGGGAGAATTCGACTTACGAAGTCAGCCTGCTTGATAAGAAGTTTGTCATCCGTGTCGAAAATGCTGCCGAAGCAAAAGACGATTGGGTGAGAATATCCTTCAAAGGCGAATTCTGATCATTGCTTATTGCTGTATTGAGCTCGCTCCCAGCCGCCACCAAGTGCCTTGAAAAGGTCAACTGAAGCTTGTAACCTTGCTTGACGGCTTTGAATAAAAGCTATGGAGGAATCATTATAGACTCGCTCCGAATCTAGGACGTCCAAATAACTGTTATATCCTGCAACATACCTGTTCTGGGCAATCTCCAAGGCTTTTTTTGCTGACTCTTGACTATTATTTAAAGCATTTTCGCGTTCGGCGTTCTGACGAGCTGAAACCAAAGCATCATTGACCTCTTGGAACGCGGTCTGGATCGAACCTTGATATGTTGCCAACGCTTGTTTCTGAATTGAACTTGCTTGCTCAACCTGAGCTGACAACCTTCCTGAATCAAATATTGGCAAATCCAGATTCAAACCAGCGGTCCATAATCTTGAAGCTGATTTCAAGATATCTCCAAGTGCTGCACTTTCTCCACCGTAGTTCGCTGTTAAAGAGATTGTTGGGAAAAGTGCTGCTTTAGCCACGCCAATATTTGCATTAGCAGCTATCATATTTTCTTCTGCTTGAAGGATATCTGGTCTGGATTCCAGCAAACTTGATGGCAACCCCGCCGGTGGGGTAGGCGCGATCGGTAAAGATTCTGAATCACTGGATTCTATTTTAAGGTTCATGTCACCTGTTAATCGGGCCAAGAGGTTTTCCGTGATGACACGCTGTCTTACTAAATCGGAAATTGAAGCAACAAGGTTAGATACTGAAACTTTGGATTGATTGACATCCAACGCAGAAGATATGCCGCCTTCCATCCTGATTTGGGTTAGATTCAGGTTATCTTCTCTGTTTTTCAGATTATCTTTCGACACTTTGATCTGAGCATCCAGGCTTCGAAGTTGAATATAATTTGAGGCAACCAGACCTTCCAAAGTTGTATCGACAATGCTCTTAGCATACCGGCTAGATAAAGCCTGTGCACGAGCTGACTCTTTTGCTCGCCTTAGCTTTCCCCAAAAATCAAGCTCGAATGAAGTTCCTATTAATGCTTTGTAATCGCCGCTTTCAGGATTGGATGTGCCTATCGATCTTGGACCCAATTGCGATATCCTTGATCGATTGGCTCCCCCTGACAGATCAACTTCAGGATACAAAGCAGCACCCACTTGTTTTAGGTAAGCATCCGAAGCTTCGATTCTAGCGATCGCTTGCTTGATGTCTGTATTATTCTTCAATGATTGATCAACCAGATCGTTCAGTACAGGATCCTGAAATAACTTCCACCATTCACTCATTTCAACCTTATCGGCTAGTTCAGAACTGGTTGATTTAAATGTTTCTGGCAGTTGAGCTTCAGGACGCTTATAGTCAGGTCCAACCGCTTTACAACTGGTTAGGGATAAGAAAACCAGTACCAGCATACTGCTTAATGGTTTAGAAATAATAGATTGCGGTTTTATAAAATGACCCAATTTCATTACTGTACTTCCTTCCCAACATTTTCAGGCGTTATGTGATGTGAATGTCTGACATGTTTTCCTGTAAACCAAGTGAAAAATAGCGGAATAAAAATTGTTGCTACAAAAGTTGCAAGAATCATCCCTCCCAACACGCCAGTTCCCATGGACCGTCTGGCGGCAGCACCTGCTCCAGTCGAGACAGCCAAGGGCAGTATGCCCAACACAAAAGCCATGGAAGTCATGACAATCGGTCTAAAACGTAATTTAGCTGCCTCAAACGCAGCCTGAGCTATAGGCATCCCTTCCTCTAGTTTCTGGGTTGCAAATTCGACAATCAGGATTGCATTTTTTGCCGAAAGTCCAATCAACGTAATTAAACCTATTTGAAAATAAATATCATTAGGCATGCCACGTACCATAACTGCAAGCAGGGCACCACCCAACGCAAAAGGAACCGCCATAATCACGGCAAGAGGCAATGACCATGTTTCAAATTGAGCAGCCAGAATCAAGAAGACCATGATAAGTGCAAAGCTTAATGCAAAGATCGCAGCGGAACCAATCCTTTTCTCCTGGTATGCCTGACCAGTCCAGGCAATCTGGTAACCGTCAGGCAGGTTCTCATTTGCTATCTTCTCGACAATTTTTATTGCCTCACCGGAACTGACCCCAGACGAACCTTCACCCAGCACTTTTGCGGATAATAATCCATTGTATCTTTCCAACTGCTCTGCCCCAACGTTAAAACTGACTTTACTCAAAGCCGATAATGGAACCATGACACCTTTGGCACTTCGAACGTAAACCTTACCCAAGTCTTCCGGCTTCATCCTAAAAGCCGGTTCGGATTGGATTTGAACCCTATAGGTCCTTCCCGATTTATTGAAGTCATTAACATACAGCGATCCCATTGTGCTTTGAAGCGTGGCATAGATATCGGCTAGGGGGACTCCAAGAGAAAGTGCCTTTGCTTCATCAACCTCAATAAATAACTGCGGCACGGTAGGTCGAAAAAAGGTTTTAAGGCTTGTTAGACGAGGTTCTTTCTTTAAAGCATCGATGAAGTTATTGACTACATCCGATAGATGTTGCGGATTAGAATCCGCTTTACTCTGGACATATAATTCGAAGCCGGCTGAGCTTCCCAAACCACGAATTGACGGTGGATTGAATGCTATTGCCAATCCATCTGGCTGCATCATGCCAATTCCAAACAGTTTTTTTACAATATCGTCTGCCGTTGTTTTTCTTTTATCCCAATCCTTCAATCGAACAAACAAGGTTGCACTATTAGTTTTATTCGCCCCTCCAATCAGATCAAACCCATTGATTGCAAATTCATGCGCGACTGCAGGATCTTTTGAAATTGCCGCGCGAACAGCCTCAGTCGTTTTGCTTGTTCGTCTTAATGTTGCTCCATCAGGCATGATTATCGCTGATACAACGTAACCTTGATCTTCAGGCGGTACAAAACTGCCGGGTACGCTCTTTAGCAAGAACCCTATCATAACCAAAACACCTGTGAATACTACAAACCCAATTATTCGATGGTGTAAGGTTAGATTAACTATTCTGCTATATAAGCCAGTGAATTTTTCGAATCCTGAATTAAAAGGTCTAAAGAACTTTGATTCACCATGAACTGATTTTAAAAGAATGGCACATAAGGCTGGAGTAAGTGTTAAGGCCACGATTCCTGAAATAACGACTGCAACCGCTACCGTTACTGCGAATTGCCGATACATTTCGCCCGCTATCCCCCCCATGAAGGCAACGGGCAAGAAAACCGCACACAATACCAATACAATAGCAACCACTGCGGCAGATACTTGCTCCATCGATTTAATCGCTGCATTGATAGGGGATAGTTTCTCGACGGACATCAATCTTTCGACGTTTTCCAAAACAACGATTGCATCGTCTACAACGATACCGATTGCAAGCACCATAGCAAAAAGTGTCAATGTATTGATTGAAAAACCAAACATCCACAATCCTGCAAACGATCCTATCAGAGAGATAGGGACTGCAATCAAGGGTATTAGAGTGGCTCTCCAACTCTGCAAGAATAAAAACACTACGAGAACAACAAGAATCAATGCCTCACCCAAAGTTTTAACTACTTCAAAAATCGATGCCTTAACAAAATCACTCGTATCGTATGGAATCTCGTAATCCACCCCTGCAGGGAATCGAGATTTAAGTTCTTCCATTTTCTCCTTAATGCCATTTGCAGTATCAAGCGCATTGGCACCAGTTTGAAGGTTGATACGAATTGCAACGCCAGGCAATCCATCTAACGCCGTACGGACATTATAGTTCTGAGAGCCGAGTTCGATTCTTGCAATATCTTTCAAATACAAGACACCGTTTGGACCATCGGCCCGCATAATGATATTCCCGAATTGCTCGGGGTCTGCCAAACGTCCCTTCGCTGTAACGGTATAGACCAATTGTTGTGAATCCGGGGAAGGATCTTGTCCAATCTTACCAGCTGCATACTGGGCATTCTGCGCGTTCAAAGCGGAAACAACATCGGACGTTGTTAGACCTAACTGTGCCATTCGATCCGGACGCAACCACACTCTCATGGAGTAATCTTGGGCGCCGAAAATTGCTGCGTCACCTACCCCTTTTACCCGCTTCAATTCATCCAAAATATTTAGCGTACCGTAATTGCTTAGATAAAGGGTTCCGTATTTCTGCAATTTATCCGTAAGCATGACTACCAGAAGTATGTCGTTCGAAACCTTATTTACAACTAAACCGTTTCGTCTTACTTCATCTGGCAATCTTGGTGAAGCAATATTTACTCGATTACTGACATTAAAAGTAGCCTCATCTATGTTTGTTCCAACTTCAAAAGTTGCAGTAATAGTCAATGTTCCACTTGAATCGGAACTTGAGTTGAAATATAGAAGGCCTTCCACTCCACTCAACTGCTCCTCAATTGGCGCCGCAACCGTTTTTGAAAGGGTCTCGGCACTCGCTCCAGGATATGTAGCACTTATTTGCACTGTTGGAGGAGCGATCTGAGGGTATTGTGCTATCGGGAGCTTCATTGCAGCCGCTAAACCTGCCAGTACGATTATTATTGACAATACTGAAGCAAAAATCGGCCTTGTAATAAAAAAACGAGTCATATTTTTCTCACTTACCGTTATTTTCTTGCTTAGAATCTAGCTGGTCGCTTGATTTTGATTTGTCAGACACCACATTAAATGGATGAGGGTCGACACTTGCACCCGGATGTAATTTTATTAGATTATCAATAATCACCTTGTCACCCGAATTCAAACCCTTAAGGATGACCCAATTTTCGCCAACCCATTCGCCAACCACAACCGGTTTAACAGTGGCCTCATTCTTTTCATTTACAACGAACACATATTTACCCTGATCGTTCGTGAGAACCGCTGTCTGCGGGATGATAAATACCCCGTCCTTGATTCCGGTGACAACATGAGCCCTAACAAATTGACCGGGTAACAACCGATGATCTTTATTTTCAAACGTAGCCCTTAATTGAAGTGTTCCCAAAGCCGGGTCTATCTGGCTTGCAGCAAAATTCAACTTGCCTTTTTGTTGATAATCGCTTCCATCAGGCAATGTCAAAGAAACTTCCTTAATGTTCTTTTCATTGATATTCCCGCCTAATTGAGCAATGTCATTGTCTGAAAAACTGAATCGGACCCAAATAGGTGAAATTTGAACTATATTAGTCAGAAGACTTGTGTTCGCTGATACCAGAGCACCTTCAGAATATTGGAAGCGACCTGCTATTCCGCTTACAGGAGCAGTAACGGTAGTATAGGAGAGATTCAGCTCTGCAGATTTTACAGCTGCCTCAGATTCCTGGAGCAAGGCAATTCCAGTTGCACTGTCGGATACCGCATTATCATATTCACGTTGACTTACTGATTGTGTATCAAGCAAATGCTTTAGCCTGGCTTCCTCACGTTTAGTTTGTTCAACACGAGCAGTTTGCTGAGCCAATTGGGCTTTTGCTTGAGACAAAGCAATTTGGTATGGTACAGGATCTATTAAAAACATGACTTGCCCTTGTTTGACTGGGGCGCCTTCCTCATAAAGCCTTTTGATTAGAATTCCACCGACGCGCGGTCTAATTTCTACTTCCTTTGCCCCCTCAGTTTGAGCAACTGCCTCTGCACTTATGGGAACAGAAGACTGAGTAACCTTTAAGAAAGTAACAGGGACAGCCATGCTCTTCATTGATTGAGAGGGATTGGACGTATCGTTTTTATTACAAGAGACTAAACTGATAACCGCCAACATAATAAAAGCAGACTGAAATGAATGTTTTATCAGTGAACTAGACAGTTTTAATAGCGTTTGTAATAAAATCATGCGTGACCCCGTGTTTGATTAAACGGCAAACATTGCCATAGATAGTAAATAGATGATAAATTATATACAATCAAGAATGTATGTAAATACTTTTTATTTGGAAAACTCTATTTATGGTTCGCAAAAGTAAGGAAGACGCTGAATTAACAAGAGAAAGAATCATCAACTCTGCAAGAGAAGTTTTTCTTTCTAAGGGCGTAAGTAGAACCACACTCGAGCAAATCGCCTGCCATGCCGGGGTGACGCGGGGAGCAGTTTATTGGCATTTTACAAACAAGAGCGAACTCTTTCATGCCATGAGGGAACGAGTCATCCTTCCATTGATTGACAGGATGGATGAGACGTTTCTTGAAAACGGTTCAGAGGATCCATTGACCGCTATTGAGAATTTTTTGTGCGGAACAATTGAATTATTGAGCGAAAATAAAGAGACAAGGGAAATCTATGAGATCATGATGATCAAGTGTGAATATGTTGATGATTTCACACAAGTTCTGCAGCAAATAATTTTAAACTGCTCTCGAATTATCGAAAAAATACGAATCTCTTATGAAAAAGCCCAAGAACTGGGTCTGCTAAGAAAATCGGCCAGTCCAGATGCCTTGGCTTATGACACACATCTTTTCTTTTCCGGACTCTTACATATGTGGGTAAAAGACGCTGAAGGTATGCAATTCCGCGAAAACCCCAAAGAACTTATCCAGTCCCACATCAATCTTAGAAGAAACTAACTGATATTAAGGTTTAAGTTGGCAAAAGGTACTTTACTTTAATAAAATCATATAATATATTGTAAAATATAATTTATCCCGTTATTTTTAAGTAAATATCTGAAGGATTTTATGGATATCAGACAAGGCGAAATTTACGGCAAGCAGACTCCAAGTAGATTTGTCATGTATAACGTACTTAAAGTCCATAAAGGTATTGTTACACTTCAAAACATAGACAACCCGCTCAGTACTTTTGAAACGACCAATAATAAATTGACTGTGTCCGGTTACATAAGAATAAGCCAGACTCCCTTCGTCGCCAAAGAGAGTTTGACTAATAAGAAGTTGAAATCAAAGCAAAAACTGATGCGTTGCCCTTATACGCTGGATTGTTTTGAAGAAAGAGCCGATATAGAACGTCCAGCTCCCCTGATTTCCGATCTGTTCGCTTAGATTCTGCTTGGGGGTTCTGCCCACAAATCATGCCCATCAGAATTTACGATTTCAACCTCAACTAGGTCACCTGCATATAACCCCTCTGCATTTGAAAGATATACGACCCCATCTATTTCGGGGGCATCTGCGCGGGATCTTGCAATCGCTTGTTCACCTTGAACTTCGTCTACCAACACCGTTTCAATAGAGCCAATCTTTTTCTTGAGCTTCTCAGCACTTATACCCTCTTGAATTTCCATAAATCGAGCCAACCTCTCTTTTTTTAACTCCTCCGGTACATGATTAGGTAGATTATTTGCATCTGCACCTTCAACGGGTGAATAAGTAAAGCATCCAACGCGGTCTAATTGAGCCAATCTTATAAAATCAAGCAACTCTTCGAAATTCTGCTCGGTCTCTCCAGGAAAACCCACTATAAATGTACTTCTAATAGTAATCTCGGGACAGATCTCTCTCCACGATTTAATTCGCTCAAGATTATTTTCCGAGTTTGCGGGCCTTTTCATCGATTTTAACAATGCGGGACTTGCGTGTTGAAATGGTACGTCAAGATAAGGCAGAATTAGCCCATCAGCCATCAATGGTATGATCTCGTCAACATGAGGATAAGGATACACATAATGCATTCTAACCCAAATGCCAAGCTCACCTAATGCGCTCGCAAGTTCAGTCATTCGCGTCTTGACAGGACGCCCGTTCCAGAAGCCTGTTCGATATTTGATATCCACACCATAAGCACTGGTGTCCTGTGATATTACTAACAATTCTGAAACGCCTGAATTAACAAGCGTCTCAGCCTCATTCAAAACCTCTCCAATTGGTCGACTAACCAAATCCCCTCTTAAAGAGGGAATAATACAAAAGCTACATCTGTGATTACATCCTTCGGATATTTTTAAATAGGCGTAGTGCTTGGGTGTCAGTCGTATGCCCTGAGGGGGAACCAAGTCGGTATAAGGATCATGAGGTTTGGGGAGATTATCATGAATGGCCGACATTACTTCATCAAGGGCATGCGGACCTGTAACAGCAAGAACTGAAGGGTGTGTCTTTTGAACAATCTCACCTTTTGCTCCAAGACAACCCGTTACAATCACTTTACCATTTCTGTTTAAAGCCTCACCGATTGCATCAAGCGATTCATCGACTGCACTTTCAATAAAACCACAGGTGTTTACAACAACAAGATCAGATTTTTCGTATGAGCTTGAAATCTCATAGCCTTCTGCTCGCAATTGAGTGAGAATACGTTCTGCGTCAGAAGACGCTTTAGGACACCCCAGTGAAACGAAACCTACTTTAGGATTTTTTTTCTTCAATTTCATACTCTTGATTAAAAGTTAAAATGTATATTATTGCCATTGCCTGGATCTACGTTACATTGCTGATGTCTTCTACTGAACCTAATTTAACAGCCAGTGTACTTACATTTGTATTTTTTGGTTTGTTCCCTTGCGGATTATTCCTATGGCTAATTGGAACACCTCAACGAAAACGAAACAAGGACAAAAAACTACTCCCCAAGCATGGTGCGAGTGAACCAGATTGATAATACCCCTAATCCAATTAGTATCACTTGACTTACCGTCGCAGATAACTCAGTTCTTTTATGAAGTCCAGGTATAAGGTCTGCTACTGAAACGTAGATCATACTAGCTGCAGCTAAGCCAAGGATATTAGGTATCCAATTTTGGAGTGTTCTTAATGCAAAATATGCCATTAAACCGCCAGCCAGTGTTGCCAAACTGGCTAACAAATTTAGAACAATAGCCTGCCTTTTTGAATACCCTGAATGCAACAAAATTAGGAAATCCCCAACTTCCTGAGGAATCTCATGCGCAATGATCGCAATCGCTGTAACTAAACCAAGCTGGATATCTGACATGAAAGCAGCGGCGATCAGTATACCATCCACAAAATTATGGAACGTATCGCCAATCATAATCATTAAACCACTTCGTCCATGATCATGATCATTCAATGCAGACTTCTTCCCAGGAATCCGAATGGACGGAAAATCACTCCTCTCAGCAACCTTATATTTTTCAGATGACTTATTATCAGTTACGGTTTCGTTGTTTGGAGCATGAACTTCGCAGTGATCACCATGACAATGCCGCCAAAGCACCAACTTTTCTAGAATAAAGAATAGCAAAATACCCAGCAATATCGTCACGGCGATACTTTCAACATTAGTTGCTTCACGGAAGGCATGAGGTAGGATTTCCAGGAAAACGGCACCTAACAGCGCTCCAATTGCATAACTGATAAGCATTGGCACCCAGGAGGTTCTGGCACTTAATGCAACTAAAGCTGCACAAGTAACGCTTAGACCGCCTCCAAGGATACTGGCAAGCACAATCCAAGTCAGTGAACTAAATTTTAATAAAAGCATTGGAAACCTCTAATTGTTGAGTCGCGCATTCTGACATTGTCTAGAATATATTAAAAGTTTAAAAATCAGACGGGCAGTCATATTTCAATCATTTCCTATCCAAATCAAACTTGCCATACGTCCGGTATTCCCTTCTCGTCTATATGAGAAAAAATGCTCCTTATCTTTAAACGTGCAATATTCACCCCCATAGATCTGGCTAATACCCTTAGCGCGCAATCGAATCGTTGCCAACTTATAAAGATCAGCCAACCATTTATTTTCCGAAAATTCAACAAATGCCGCTTTAGCGCCCGAATCAAGTTCGATGTATGCATCCCTAACATCATTACCGACTTCAAAAGATTGAGGTCCAATTGCAGGTCCAAGCCAAGCTAACAAATTTGATGGGTTGGTTTGCATTTGATTAATAGTAGACTCGATTACACCATTTAAAAGCCCCTTCCAACCAGCATGAATTGCAGCCACCTCGTTGCCCAAGCGGCTGCATAATAAAACCGGCAGACAATCCGCCGTCATCACGACACAAACCACATTCATTGAATTTGTAAATGAAGCATCGGCCTCGACATTAATGCCTGCTTCAAATGCATTTATACATATAGAACTGTGAGTCTGTTTCAACCAGACAGGATCACTTGGTAAAAATGACCTCAACATTTCACGGTTCATTCTTATACTTTTAGTCGCATCGCCAACATGCCCAGCAAGATTCAAGCTAGCATAAGGCCCATCGCTTACTCCTCCGTTTCGTGTGGTCTGAATGGCATGGATTGATCTTGGCGCAGGCCAAGAAGGAAAAATCAGATTATTCTTGTTCATCATCTTCATCAAATTCTGAATCTTCATCATCGAATTCGATGGGAACACCTTCGGAATAATCAAAATCGAATGATTCCCCGATATCTTCTGGTTGAATCAGTCTCATGGCTTCCAATAACGATTTCATATCATCAGCCAAATCGATTTGCCATTCCATGGGTTGATTCGTAGCTGGATGAATCAAACCCAATTTAATGGCATGTAAAGCCTGCCTGGGGAAATTCTGAACTGCATCAACCAAATCCTGATTCATAATGCGTAGTGGAATAATACCCCTCATTCCGTAAAGAGGATCTCCTACTAAGGGGGCCTTTAGATGCTGCATATGAACCCGAATCTGGTGTGTTCGACCCGTTTCCAAATTGCACCTTAAATAGGTATGTACTGCAAAACGCTCCAACACTTCATATCTTGTTATTGCTGGCTTACCCATTCTATTGACAGCCATTTTTGTTCTTGAACGAGAGTCGCGGCCAATGGGTTGATCGATTGTACCGTTTTGCCAGACTTGTCCCCAAACGATTGCACGGTATTCTCTCTTCACTGTTCTGGCCTGAAGCTGCCTAACCAAGCTAGTTTGAGCCGATAGCGTCTTCGCAACCACCATCAATCCGCTCGTATCTTTATCTAGACGATGTACAATCCCAGCACGGGGAAGGTCTTTTGCATTAGGAAAATGGTACAAGATACCATTCAACATCGTCCCTTCCCAATTCCCTGCCGCAGGATGCACGACGATCCCTGGTGACTTATTAATCACCACAATCTGATCATCCTCATGGATAATATCCAATGGAATGTCCTGGGGCTTGAAAGAAGACTCCTCAGGATTGGCTTGCATAATTATTTGCAAATTTTCACCGCCCCAAACTTTGGTCTTTGGCGTAGCGATATGATTTTCAAGCTTAACTGAGCCGTCTTTGATCCAGGATTGAAGTCGCGATCTAGAATATTCAGGCATCAACTTCTGTAATGCTTGATCTAAACGCATACCACCTAAATCTTGTGGGATAATGAGAGTGATAGGAGTGATTTGTGTCATCAGTTATAATCTATAAAAATTTTATTTATTTGGACTCTCGAATGAAGCATAGTTTATCGTTAATTTTAATACTCTGGATCACTGGTTGCAGTATTTTTGGCAGTCCCACTGAAATTGATGAAACGAAAGGGTGGACTGCAGAACACATTTATTCAACTGCTGAAGAAAGAATGCAAAATGGCGATTATGAAAAGGCCGTTAAATATTTCCAGATCATCGAATCGCGTTATCCTCATGGCAAATTTGCAGCTCAATCAGAGCTAGAAACAATTTATGCCTACTACAAAAGAAGTGACTCAACTTCATGTCTTGCAGCTGCCGAGCGTTTTATTAAATTGCATCCCAACCACCCAAATGTAGATTATGCCTATTACATGCGTGGACTAGCGACGTTTAACGAGCGTGGAATCATCGAAAAACTAACAAAACAAAATATCGATGACAGGGACCCAAAAACACTTTCTTCATCCTTTCTTGCTTTCAAAGAGCTCGTTACAAGGTATCCAGATAGTCGATATGTCAAAGATGCCACCCTTAGAATGACCTATCTCGTTGACACATTGGCAAGCCATGAACTTCATGTTGCTAGATACTACATGAAAAGAACAGCATATGTTGCGGCTGTAAATCGTTGTAAATATGTTCTTGAAAACTACCCAAATTCGACTAGCGTTGAAGAGGCACTGGTGATCATGGTAAGTGCCTACGATTTACTAGGGTTAGAAGATCTAAAACAGGATACATTGCGAGTACTGAATAAGAATTATCCAAATAGCAAATTCTTACGTAACGACGCTCCAAAAGAACACCGGGATTGGTGGAAATTCTGGGATATGTTTTAAAAACGATTAAGCTACGAAGTTAATTCACAACCTACCCTGTTTTTAACTGGCCTTTCTCCTTTTTTGGGTAACTGACTTCGTTACATTTTTGGGCTTGATGTTTCTAACATTGGCCTTTGAATCAGGGTCTGTTTCGGATAATTTTCTAGCTTTCAACTCTGCACGCTGAGCGGTCTTACGACGCCTCATGCTCACGATACCTTCTCCTGGCTTACGCTTCTCGGTATCTGAGAACGGATTATCTCCTTGATTGAATTGGATTCTCAAAGGCGTTCCGGCCAATTGAAATGCCTTGCGAAACACCCCCTCCAAAAATCTTTTGTAATTATCCCTCACACCCTCAATATGATTGCCGTGTATCACTACAATTGGTGGATTGCTACCACCCTGGTGGGCATAGCGAAGTTTAGGTCGAATCCCTTTTGTTATAGGGGGCTGATGCTGGGATGTAGCATCACTTAATACACGGGTAAGTTGGGGAGTAGATAGCTTTGCAAATGCAGCTTTATAGGCTTCATCAACTGAATTAAATAATTCCGGCAATCCTTTTTTACGTAAAGCCGAAATATAATGAAATTTAGCGAAATCCAGGAATTTTAATTTTCGGTCGATTTCCTTTTTTATCCATTCACGTTTATCATCATCCAGGCCATCCCATTTATTAATTGCAACGACCAATGCCCTGCCGCTTTCAAGAATGTAAGCTGCCACATGTGCATCTTGTTCTGTAATACCCTCTTTTGCATCCACAACCAATATAGCAACGTTTGCCTCTTCTATTGATTGAATCGTTTTGATCACTGAGAACTTTTCGACTGTTTCAAATACACGACCGCGCTTCCTTACGCCAGCCGTATCGATTATTGTGTAATTTTTGCCATTTCGATGTAAGTCAATGTATATAGAGTCTCTCGTGGTGCCGGGCTCATCAAATGCAATGACGCGCTCTTCACCGAGAAGCGCATTTACCAAAGTAGATTTTCCAACGTTGGGACGCCCAACGATTGCAATTTTTGGGCTCTCATTTTCAGAATGATTAGGTTCCGTCTCGTTAATAACAAAAGGCTCTAAAGCCAATGCGATAAGATCCCTTACTCCTTCACCATGAGCTGAGGAAATCGATAACGGGTCACCTAAGCCAAGCTCGTGAAATTCGGCGCTTGCTAATGACCTTTGCATACCTTCTGTTTTATTTACCGCCAGAAGCACTTGCCTTTGACTCTTACGCAAGCGATCGGCGATTACTTTATCCTGAGGCGTTATTCCTTGTCGACCATCGACAAGGAATATAACAACATCGGCTTCATCAATAGCCATCAATGTCTGCCTAGCCATCTCCTTTAATATTCCAGAATCGACTAATGGTTCAAATCCACCCGTATCAACAACCAGATATGGCTTGTCCCCTCCTACCCCTCTTCCGTAGTGACGATCTCTAGTGAGCCCAGGAATGTCAGCCACAAGGGCATCTCGGCTTTTTGTAAGACGATTGTAAAGGGTCGATTTACCAACATTTGGGCGACCGACTAATACGATTGTAGGTAACATTAACTATTTGACATTGATTGCATACAAACCACCTTTTCTGGTTTGTAACAACAATCCTGATGATCCAATGGAAGTCATAAGTGGCATGACTGGACTTTCTTCAACTTGGATGCGAGCCGCGAAGAGACCATCCTCTCGATTCAGGAAATGAACGTAACCTTCAACATCCCCGATTACAATATATTTATCAAGAGCTAATGGAGCAGTGATCTGACGATGTCTAAGGTCACCCTGACGCCAATAAGTTTTACCTGTTGCAAAATCCAGGGCATATACCGCACTCATTGCATGTGAGATAAATACCTTCGCTGCATCGGATGTCAGGCCCGTATAACTCGATATATCACGATTCCAGGCAAGATGGCCCGTTGAACGCTCAATGGCAGCGACCCTACCCTGAAAAGCTACGGCATAAACTAATGAACCATCTACTACAGGCAAACTGGTGATATCAGCAATTCGTTCTATTTCCGTGGTGCCTTTTGGTTGAGCCACGGATGCCTCCCATATGACCTTTCCGTCATCAACCCTCAAAGCAACTAACTTTCCACCGGCAAAACCTGCGTAAGCTGCACCGCCATCGAGTGCAACTCCGGCACTGCTTCGGAGACTAAGAGGGGGATTCTCACGCTCATAAACCCATTTACGGGATCCATCTGCCGCATTTAATCCATAGATTCTGCTATCGCCGCAACGAACGACTACGGTACTGTAATCAATTTTTGGCGCACTAAGAATTTCACTGCTTACTTTGGATTTCCATAGCATTTTGCCATTTAGGTCGAAAGCAATGACATTCCCTCTAGTTGAACCTACCAAGACAAGGTCAGACCCAACGCCTACCCCACCGGATATGGTTTCTCCTGCGTTAACGCGCCAGATCTGCTTTCCATTTGTTAAGTTTATTTTATATACATCACCGGCGGAACTTGCTGCATAAACTGAGCCATTGTCTACAACAGGGGATAAATCGTAGTCGCCATTTTCACCTAATTGGGCACTCCACAGTACATTTGCCTTGGCAGTTGGTTTGAAGTCATTAAGTGGCGAAGGAGGATCAGACAAGGGCCTTCCGAATAAACTTTCTGAAATATCCGTCTTTAGATCAGTGACGCTTGTGCAGCCAGCGAACACGATCGTTAAAAAAGATAAAACTAGAACATTAATTATGCGCAAGTTTAGCTCCCGGTCGCTTCTAATTTATGTTCGGTATACCGGTGATAAGGTCCGTGTGCATCAAGCTTCGTCAATGCATCCATGTAAGCCTGCTTTGCTTCAGGCTTTTTCCCTTGAGCCAGCAATACATCACCCTTCAAATCAAGGAAGAGGCCTTCAAATGCCTCATCATGCTGGGATGATAAAGTCTTTAAGGCAGCGTCATAGTCTTTTTCTTCTGTTTGAATCGACGCAAGCTGAAGGAGCGCTATCGTTTTTACGGCATCTTCTTTTGCATTTTTAGAGGCCCAATCCAGTTGGGCTTTTGCACTTTTATTATCCTTAGCCTCATAATTTGTCCTTGCTGCAATGAGCGCTGCTCTTCCAGCGTAAGGAGTTGAAGAAAGTTTATCCATCATCTCGCCAGAAAGTGCCAGGATGGTCTTAGTGTTTTTCGGATCTTTTAAATCGTAACTCTGAAGCAGTTCATATTCAGTCGAAGCCTGAGAGGATTGCTTATTTAAATAATATTGCCAACCTTGAAAACCAATCAAGGCAACACAAAGAATAGTGATTCCCGTCGTAACCCTGGAACTATTGACTTTCCACCATGCCTTCAAGGCATCTAACTGATCCTGCTCTTCTAAATCGTATGCCATTTCTATTCCCGACTAATCAATTTTAATAATTGTTAATAGGCAACCCGATTACCTGGGATTGCTTTAAGTAAATTTTTAGTATATTCATTGTTTGGATTGTTGTAGATATCCACCACTTGCCCTTGTTCTACAATTTTCCCTTGAAACATCACTGCCACTTCGTCCGCAATATGCCTAACCACTCGCAAATCATGACTGATAAAAAGATAGCTGAGATTCATTTCGGATTGCAATTCTTTCAAAAGCAAAAGAATTTGTGCCTGAATCGAAACATCCAATGCAGAAACAGGCTCATCGCAAACTACAACCTTAGGTGATAACACCAAGGCACGAGCAATTCCTATCCGCTGCCTTTGTCCACCTGAAAACTCATGTGGATACTTCTCCATATCCGATTCTTCAAGACCAACCCGTTCTAACATCCGTATTACTTTTGACTGTTGTTCGGAAGCGCTTCCTAATCCATGAATGACCAGTCCTTCACCCACTATTTGTCCAACTTTCAGTCTTGGATTAAGGGAAGCAAAAGGATCCTGAAAAACCATTTGCAGATACCGTCTTATTTGCCTTAATTCCTTTTTATCTAAACCAATCAGGTTTTTTCCTTCGAAATACACCACTCCGCTATCAAGGGGCAACAATTGTAACAGACAACGAGCCAAAGTGGATTTTCCACTTCCAGATTCCCCTACTATCGCAAGAGTTGATCCGCTCCTAAGATGAAGACTGACATTCTCAAGCGCTTTGATCTCTCTAATTCCAAAACGTCCATCATTCTGTTTGTAAGTTTTGTTGAGATTAACAGCACTGAAAATAATTTCATTCAAGTTTAAGCTCCCTTAAATTCATTGATCCATGAATAATCAATAGGCTTTAAGGCCTTTTTACCATCTGCATCAGGTACACACGCCAATAAGGCTTTTGTATAAGGATGACTGGGATTCCCAAGCACATCATTCACTTTTCCGTATTCAACAATTTCACCGCGAAACATAACCACTACATCGTCAGCAATGTCGGATACCACCCCGAAATCATGCGTAATGAACAACATCGCCATATTCATTCTACCTTTAAGCTCATGTAGAAGTTTTAGAATCTGAGCTTGAACGGTAACATCCAAAGCTGTTGTTGGTTCATCGGCAATCAGCATCGCGGGTTCACAAGCTATGCTCATGGCTATCATTACTCGCTGCCTCTGACCGCCCGAAAGCTCGTCCGGATAACTATTGGCTCGATTGGATGGAATCCCAACCTGTTCAAGCAGGAAATCGACCTTATCCTTAAGCAGCTTTCCCTTCATGCCCAAATGCTGGGTCAACGTCTCACCAATTTGGTAGCCAATTGTCAATACCGGATTTAAGGAGGTCATTGGTTCCTGAAAGATCATACCAATGCGTCCACCTCGAATCTTTTGTAACGCTAACCCATCAAGCTTTGTTAAATCTTCTCCTTGAAAATCTATTTGCCCACTTACCCTTTTCAACTGCTTGGAGAGCAGTCCCATTATGGATAAGGCAGTCAGACTCTTTCCGCTACCCGATTCGCCGACAATGCAAGTCGTCTTGCCAGACTGTAGGGAAAAGGAGATATTCTTTACCAATTGCTTATCTAATTCCGCCGCCACGGAAATAGACAGGTCACTTACTTTCAACAATTGATTCATCTTGATTTTTTGAGAAGTTCAGAAGCTTCGTTTATAGTTAAATGCAGCTGCTCACCAGAGCCCTGCATAGGTTTCAAAGTAAGCTGGTCAAGAGTTACTTCATCGTCACCCAATATTATTGCAAATCGTGCATTACTTCTATCAGCTTTTTTCATTTGGGATTTGAAGCTACCTCCACCGGAATGCATCACAACATCCAATCCTTCGTTTCGCAACGTTTCGGCAATTAGAGGGGCCTTTCTCTCAGCAAGTTCACCAAGATTTACCAAATAGGCATCCGGAGTATTTTTGGCCTCCACACCGTATTCCTGCATCAACAAAAAAACTCGTTCAAGACCAATGCCAAAACCACACGCCGGTGTTGGTTCTCCACCCAACCTCTGCACCAATCCATCGTAGCGACCGCCGCCAGCAATTGTTCCTTGAGAGCCTAATCTGGTTGTGACCCATTCAAAAACAGTTCGATTATAGTAATCCAGACCTCTTACTAGACGTGTATTCAACTTAAACGGGACATTGGCGTCCTGTAAAATCTGACAAACCTTTTCAAAATGTTCTCTACTGCTCGTCCCCAGGCTATCAATTAGACGAGGCGCGTTATCGCATAAGGATTGCATGCTTGGGTTTTTGCTGTCGAGAATTCTCAGCGGATTTGTATAAATTCTTCTTTTTGCATCATTGTCGAGCGAATCGATATTTTGTTCAAAATAGGAAATTAACTCTTGACGATATTTATTTCTTTCATCTGAATCTCCGATAGAATTCAGTTGCAGTTCGACATCCGTTAAATCAAGGGATTTCCATAATCGCGAAAGCATTAAGATTTGTTCAGCATCCACTTCAGGGCCACTGAAGCCAAAAGCTTCAACACCGATTTGATGAAACTGTCTTTGACGTCCCTTCTGAACATTCTCATGCCTGAACATAGGCCCCATGTACCAAAGTCTTTGAGGTCCGTTATACGTCAGGTTATTTTCGACAACAGCCCGAACACAACCAGCCGTACCCTCTGGCCTTAAAGTCAATTTATCTCCGTTTAACTCATCAACCCACGAATACATTTCTTTTTCAACGATATCAGTATGCTCACCAACACTCCGAATAAAAAGATCCGTGCTTTCTACAATTGGCATACGAATGTTTCGGTAGCCATATTGCTTTAGAACTTTACGGGAAATATCTTCAAGTCTTTGCCAGACCTCTGTTTGATCGGGCAAAATATCGTAGAACCCTTTTATACTTTGAAACTTGTCACTCATGGGATAAATATCGAACGTTACTAAATTAGGTTAATCAATTGATATGGGCGTAACAGGGATGATCTTTTTATCGGACCTTAGTTTTCCACCCTCTGCGTAATTCTTATATATATAGTCCTCTACAATCCTTTGAAATTCTTCGGCAATATTGTCACCCTTTAACGTAACGGTTTTTTGACCATCCACAAAGACAGGTGCAACGGGTATCTCACCTGTGCCAGGAAGACTGATACCAATATTCGCCAATTTCGATTCGCCTGGGCCATTAACGACACAACCCATTACTGCAACATTTAAAGATTCTACACCTGGATAAAGACTACGCCACACGGGCATTTTTTCTCTCAAGAAACTCTGGATGTTTTGAGCCAGTTCCTGGAAAAAAGTTGAAGTTGTTCTGCCACAACCAGGACAAGCGGTGACAAGTGGCGTAAAAGAACGAATTCCCATCGTCTGCAAAATTTCCTGAGCGACAATCACTTCCTTTGTTCTGGATTCTCCTGGTTCGGGTGTTAAGCTGATTCTAATGGTATCGCCAATACCCTCCTGCAGAAGGATTGCTATTGCTGCAGTTGAAGCGACAATTCCCTTGGATCCCATGCCTGCTTCAGTTAGGCCAAGATGCAGAGGATACTGGCATCGCTCGGCAAGATCCCTGTAAACCGTTATCAAATCCTGAACAGCACTCACTTTGCAGGAAATAATGATTTTGTTACTTGCCAAACCCAAGGCTTCAGCCTGCTCCGCACTTTCTAAAGCTGATTGTATCAGAGCCTCGCGCATGAGCGCCTCAGAGGTCAAAGGTTCAGCCAGCTTAGCATTCGAATCCATCATTCTTGCCATTTTTTCTTGATCTAGGCTGCCCCAATTGACACCGATCCTGACCGGTTTGTCGTACTCGATTGCTGTCTCAATCATGGAAGAAAATTGATCATCTCGCTTATTACCCTTACCGACGTTTCCCGGATTGATGCGGTATTTTGCAAGCGACTTGGCGCAGTCAGGGTATGCCTTCAATAGTTTGTGTCCATTGAAATGGAAATCTCCGATCAAAGGGACTGTGCACCCCATATCATCGAGTCGTTGACGGATTTCAGACACTCGAGCAGCAGCTTCAGCAGAATTGACTGTTATCCTCACAAGTTCAGAACCGGCACTCCAAAGTTCAACTATCTGATTCACAGTAGCGATAGGGTCAACCGTGTCTGTATTAGTCATGGATTGGACGACTATAGGTGAATTACCACCGACCGGAACATTTCCTATCATCACTTGATGAGAGAAACGATAATTTTTATTCTGATTCCAAGCCAAAATTATTCCAAAGTCAAATGTGCAACGTTATTGTTCGTGCTGGGGGCAAGATCAACAGTCTTGTCCTGATACATAAGTTTCGTTCCACGCGCATTTCCAATAACAATTCTAAAGGGGGGCTCGCCTATGACTTCCTCTTCGCTACCGGCTGGCTCAAGTTTACTCAGTAACTCCTTGTTGGAATTGTCTTGTACCTTTATCCATGAATTCTCAGAAACTGAGAATCTTAGTTTTGATCCTGAAGGCTGAGCTGAATCCATGGATGCCTGAACGGTCGGTTCTTTATGTATCGCCTCAGGTTTCACAATGTCAGGTTTCTTATCA
This sequence comes from uncultured Methylophilaceae bacterium, assembly GCA_903863255.1. Taxonomy (GTDB): domain Bacteria; phylum Pseudomonadota; class Gammaproteobacteria; order Burkholderiales; family Methylophilaceae; genus CAIPBJ01. The sequence goes on along the minus strand of CAIPBJ010000091.1, from coordinate 2,759 downwards.
GTCGCTGCAGCCGGAGGCTCAATTGGAACCGGGACTACCTGAGTCTGACTCGAATTTTTATCCGTTTGGCTGTCATTCATTTGTGCTGCAATTTCATCGTGTGTGGCCTCAACGACATTCGATGTCTGGGACGAATCATCATCTGGCGTGTTTTTTATCGGCTTGATTGAAGAAATCGCATCAGGTTTAGGTTCATTCAAATGAAGATTCGGCATGTAATCACGATACAGTATCCAGCCTGCGAGAATAATAATAATTAGGACGCTAGCAACGATGTATTTTAGCCACAAACTATTTTTGCCACTTCCAATACTTACATTTGATGATTGAATAACAATAGACTGAGGCGCATCAATCGGGAAAAAATGCCTATAGGCAAGAAGCAATGGCTCAGGATCAATTTCAAGGAATTTTGCGTAATTACGGATAAACCCTCTTGTTAACATTGGTTCGGGAAGGATAGAAAAATCGTTCGTCTCAAGGGCCGTGATTTGTTTTACGCTAAGGCGAAGGCTATTTGAGGCATCCTCCAATGTTAAATTCTTTGATTCTCTCGCCTCTGTAAAAAACTCACCTAGCTTGAGCGTTACGTTTGCCTCAATAATCTTTTCAGGATGTTCAGTTAGTTCTGACATTATCATTTACCTGATAATAGTAATTGCGTTTCTGGTGAATCAGGGTATTTGCCTTTAAGTTCCAGAGCATAGCTTGACTCAGCGTTCTTATCACCCAATCCTCTGGCAATATTTATCCCTAACCACAGCGTCTTTGAGTCTGGATTACTTGTCATTGAATATTGTATCGCTTCATTGGCGTAATTATACTGTTTTCTTTCCAGATAGATTTTGGCCAAATAATAAGCAGCGGGATGCAAGAGCGGTTGAATCTCTAGCGCCTTTTTTAGATAAATCTCGGCGTTACGAGTGTCAGGCTTCTTCAGCGAGCAAAGTCCTGCGTTAAGGTATGCAAACGCTGGCGTGGCATAAAGAGGATTGTTTAGGGCCAGCATAAACTGATTAATGGACTCATCTATGCGGTTTCTTGAACAAAGAAAAGAACCATAGTTATTATGAGACTCCGAACTCTCAGGATCGAGCTTGATGGCTTTCTTGAAATTATCTTCTGCTTTGGCATCTTCCTGCAATGATTCATAGACTAAACCCAGGCCTGAAAAAGCTGGAGAATAAGTTGGATCGATTGTCGCGGCATTCTGGAACTCCTCCAGTGCAAATGCCATTTGTTTTCTATTTAGATATTCCGAAGCGAGTTCAGCATGCGCTTTTGCACTTACATGCCTGGCCGATTCTGAACTAATTGGAGATACCTGCTGAGCGACACAGGAAGTTAAGCCAATCAAAAGCAAAGACAACCAAACTTTCAAGTTATTACTCCCTGTACCGAATTAATTCTAATAGAACGACGCGTTCTATCTTGCACATTCCCAGCCAATTGACCGCATGCCGCATCGATATCATCCCCTCTGGTTTTTCTTGTGGTGACGACGTACCCTGCCTGCATTAGCACATCACGGAAATTCTTTATGTTTTCCTGACTCGATGCCTGGTAACCGCTATTTGGAAATGGATTAAAAGGGATTAAATTAAATTTACATGGTAAATGTTTCACGATCTCCAGAACCTGATTTGCATGGCTTATCGTGTCATTGACACCATCCAGCATAACATATTCAAAAGTAACAAAATCACGTGGGGCCTTAACCAAATACCTTTCACAAGCCTCCATAAGCATTTTGATTGGATATTTTCTGTTTATAGGCACAAGAATATCTCTTAACTCGTCATTGGGCGCATGTAAAGACACAGCCAATGCGACAGGGCAATCCTCTTTAAGCCTATCCATCGCAGGAACCAAGCCACTTGTAGAAAGGGTCACCCTTCTTCTGCTTAATCCGTAAGCCGAGTCGTCAAGCATGATTTGCATTGATGTAACTACGTTATCGTAATTTGCCAGCGGTTCACCCATCCCCATCATGACAACGTTGCTGATTATCCGATCGTCCTTAGTGAGTTGGCCATAATAAGGGTCTTCACGAAGAGCATGATTCGCTACCCACAACTGACCGATTATTTCAGAAACATTTAGGTTACGATTAAATCCTTGCCTTCCAGTTGAACAAAAAGTACATTCAAGTGCGCAACCGACCTGAGAAGAAACGCATAATGTTCCGCGGTCTTCCTCAGGAATGAATACAGTTTCAATCCCGTTATCATTACCTGCATCAATCAACCATTTACGCGTTCCATCATCGGAGATCTGTTCAAGTTTTATTGCAGGCGGGGTAATTTCCGCCTGCAATTTCAATTTTGCCCTCAGATCCTTGGCAATATCCGTCATCTGTTCAAAATCGCTCACCCCAAATCGATGAATCCATCTCATCAATTGTTTTGCCCGAAAAGGCCTCTCCCCCAAGCTTTCAAAATACTCGGCAAGTTGAAAGTGATTAAAATTCAGCAGATTATCCAATTAATTTATCAAATCATCCAAAAAAGTATGCGATTTCAATCGTTGCGTTTTCCAATGAATCACTTCCATGAACAGCGTTTGCATCTATACTTTCAGCGAAATCCGCACGAATCGTACCGGGAGCAGCATCCTTTGGATTTGTAGCACCCATGAGCTCACGATTCTTCAGTACTGCATTTTCACCTTCCAATGCCTGAATCATTACAGGCCCAGAAATCATGAATTTAACAAGATCGTTGAAGAAAGGGCGTTCTTTATGAACAGCATAGAACCCT
>CAIPBJ010000090.1 GCA_903863255.1 uncultured Methylophilaceae bacterium | reverse complement strand
TTTATTAATATTAAACAATATGTAGATGAGAGGTGATTGTTATGATTTTGGAAGAACGTATTAAGAGATCTATAGCTCAGCGCAAAGATGATGTATTTGTGCGGAAAGAGTTCGACCAATTTGGGAGTCAGTCACAAGTTTCTCGCGCTTTAAAGCAGCTACTTTTAGAAAGTAAGCTGGTTAAACTTGGCGTTGGTATTTACGCAAAAGCAAAACCTAGTGTACTCAGCGGAAAGCCTATCCCGGTTAGACCAGTTGATGTTTTGGCAACAGATGCCCTGAAGAAGCTTGGCGTGGATGTTGGGCCGAGTAGGTTAACTAAAGACTACAATGATGGCAAGAGTACCCAAGTGCCAGCTGGTACTGTTCTTAATGTTGGGAAACGCAGAATTTCTAGAAAGATTGGTTTTGGTGGTAGATATATAAAATATGAGAAAAATTCAAGCAAAGAATATTGAGTTAATTGATGCTGTAATCGGCGAACGGGCTAGCGGATCAATAAGCCCAGCATTGCTTGAGAAGGATATTCATGTTACCGACGCGCTTCTTGCTATATCAAAAATAAAGCACGATCACACTAGTCTTATCTTTTGTGGAGGAACAAGTCTTTCTAAAGCGCATCATATTATTGAGAGAATGTCAGAAGATTTGGACATGAAAGTTGTCATTTCAGATGATGCTGCATTGAAAGATTCCGAACAACGAAAACACCTAAGCGCTCTAAAAACAAAAGTCATAGAAACGATGACATCACTTGGTTTTGTAGAAGATGCAGAGAAACGCATAGCGTTCAATGAAAATAAATATTTCCATAGTCGCTGGAATTATGATCCGGCCTATAAATATCACGGAAGCTTGCGACCTTTCCTAAGCATTGAATTCACTACTAGGACACCGATCTATGAAACAGTAAACAAACCAATTGGATATTTAATCGATAAACTCGCTGAACAGTCTTCATCCACCACAAACCTTGAGTGCGTATCTATAGAGGAGACGATGGCTGAAAAGGTTGTATCCTTTTTAAGGCGTTATTCGCAGAATCGCGCAGGTGAAATGAAACAACCATGGGACTCTGCACTTGTTAGGCATATTTACGATATTTACTGTATACATAATCAAGACAGTCAAGCTGTAAATCAAGCGTCAAAGAATTTCAAGAAATTGATTGATATAGACATCAAGGAGTTCGGTAGGCAGTATCCTGCATTTGAGAACAATCCAATGGAGATAATGTCGGATGCTCTTTATAAATCAGCGATCGATGATAAATGTATTGCTGAATATAATAAATACTTGCTGCCATTAGTTTTTGGAGAAATTAGACCGACTTATGAAGAAGCTTTCGAGTCGTTTAAGGTTTGTTCAGAACGTTTAATATCTAGTTATTATCCACGACCTGGCAGGTAATTCGTTTTCTTCTGAAATTTCTTTCCAGTTCTAGTTTCAAATTAATCGCTATTTGCAAACTGAGGATGTGTTAATTTGCACTGCCTATAGGCCAAAGACTTAGAAAAACAGTTGTTAATGACTTTAATTGCCTAGTAAAATTAACATGAAAAATGTTAAGGACTTATAAGATTTAGAAGAAATCGTTAACTATATGAATTTAAATGTACTTTAGTTAAGGACTTTAATTGTCAGAAACACTAATTTTTGATCTTTCTTGATTCAAAGTAACGATACTGAAGATTGATATTAATCGGCATTAATTGCGATTAATTTGGGAATCAAAAATTGATTTATGGGTTAGATTGCGGTTACATAATCCGGTTCAAATTGTCATGATTCTTCAATGACTAAAAAATTCACGAATGAGGAAATCTTCAAGAGCATCATTATCTTCTATCCTTGCTGAAAGAATCACCACTCGACCTAATCTAGGCGATTCCCAGTTGAAATCCCCGTTGTAATCTCTGCGTATGATGACAATCATCTTTTTAACAATCGCTCTTTCAATATCTCCATCGGGTCCGGCTTCAACTGTAAAGATTTCCTGACGGGCATTGCTGTAGTTATGTTTCCATCCCTTAAAGCTGAACTGGGCAGAGTGAAGGCCTTTATCTCGAATCTCGAATATGCCATTCGTGCCAGGTTGAGATAGATTCCGTTTGATGTTGGCTTCCCTCAGCTCCTCGGCAGTCGGAGTGCGTTCTCTTGCGGCGGCTGCAGCATTCTCTTGAGCGGCCTCATCTTCCTCGTTTTGTGATTCCTGTCTCCGAGCTCTGATATAGGACATCATGTCAACAGGAGCGGATGGCTGCTCATGAGGTGGAGGCACAATCGGATTCGTTGAGGGGTTTGAAGTCGTTGGTTCAGGATTTTGAATTGCCATGATGTTCGGCGAAGCATCTTTAATATGATTCGAGATGGTTTTTTTAACTGTTTTTGGTTTGATTGGCTCAATATTGGGAATGCTAACCGGTGGCTTTTTATCATTATTATTAGGTGGACTCAGATCCACAACCAGGGTCTGATTCTTGTTAAGGCTGGATGTGCTGGCCTGCTGCAGTAATTTTGGCAATATAAAAATCAGAATCAGGGCATGAATGATAAGTGAAACGGTGAGCGCAATGCTGGTATTCCGGCTAATTTTTACTTTTATATTTAAGTGCGTATCACCATGAGGTGGCAAATCCCAGTTCAATTTAGGTAATTGAGCCAGCCCGGGTAACGAATCATCTCTTTGCTCGTCAATTCCAGATGAATTTTCCGGGGTAATCGCAGGTTCTAAAGGCTTTGGTTCGGATGGGACAGGTTTTTTTCTTGAGGATGCTTTTCGTGGCTTACCCTTTGAAGACTTTGCTGCAGTAGATGTTGATCGATTGCCGGTATTGTTTAATGGTTCTGCTGATTTTAATTCAGCTTCATCAATGGGGTTAATTTGTGTGGAAGTATTGGTTCTTTCATCAACCTCATCACGTTGCCCAGTTTCAATCGCGGTCGTGGGATTTGTTCGTTTTGACCTAGAACTTCTGGGCTTGGTTGGTCTTTTTATGTCAGGCGATACTTCCGATTCTTCATGCGTAACAACGGACTCAGAAACGGTTTCAGGATTCGCAGGCACGACAAGGCTGTCACCAGCCCTTTTTCTAGAAGATCTTCGTGCTGATGGATTGTTTCTGGAACTATCAGCCTGATTGACCGGCTGACCTGGCTTCTTAGGTTGTGTTTTTTTCAAACTGAGATAACGCTCTATTTACTGTAATAAAAGATGCAAGCCATCCCAAGCTAATCGCGCTAAGTATGATGACAATACTTACAGTTAGGCTCGGGAATTCCAGTCGGAAGTTACTGGCATACAAGTCCGCAATTTCAACAACAGAAAAATTAAATAAACGAATGATGCCAACAAGGATTATCCAAGCGGCGATGCCGCCTCCAAGACCGTACATGGCTCCGGCATAGAGAAAAGGTCTGCGTACAAAGTTATTGGTGGCTCCAATTAGTTTGCTCACTTCGATTTCCTCCCGTTGGGTGAGAATCTGCAGCCTGATTGTGTTTCCAATAACGGCAATGAGTGCAAATGCAAGAAGAACGACTAGAATTAAGATGGCTTTTTTACCTAGTTTTAAAACGGTATCCAATCGTTTAACCCAATTTGCATCTGCTTGGGCGAGCTCAACGCCCTCCCAGTTTTGCATTTGGCTCTGTAATCGATTGATCGTATTTGGGTCGATTGATTTTGGATTGACAAAATAGGCATCCGGCAAAGGATTCTTGTCGAGAAGTCCTGCGACGTCCGATGCACCTGCATTCTTTTTCAGTTCTTGCCATGCATCATCTTTGCTTTCGAAGTGATAATTGCTTACATCCGGATTGCTTTTTAATTGCTTCTCAATGTTGGCTAAGGACTCTTTTGAGATATCCAATTTAAGGAAAAGACTTATCTGCGGTTCGCTCTGGACATTGCCAGCCAACTTCCCCAGGTTATCTATAATGATATAAAGGACGCCGGGTAAGGATAGCGTAACACCCATGACGCAACACATCATTAAGGTCGAAATGAAGTTTCGCTTCATTCTTGTCAAAACAGTTTTCAACGGGTGAAGATGCTGATTGATCCACTTCTTCATTCGGTCATTCCTTTTGTCATGCTGTTTAGCGTTAATTCACCGTGTTGTAGGGAAAGTACTTTGACGGGTGTTTTAACTACGTCAGGAATTTCATGGGTGGCGACAATCACGGTTACCCCAACCTGCTGAAAAGCATACAGAAAGGCCATGATCTCGGAGGCGTAGTTCTCATCAAGGTTTCCTGTTGGCTCATCCGCGATGAGAATGGCCGGTCTTCCAACAACAGCACGCGCAATTGCTAATCGTTGTTGTTCTCCGCCCGATAGCGTGATCGGCATGGCCTTTTCTTTATTTAGAAGTCCAACTTTATCCAATGCTGCCCTTACCCTTTTTGCTGCCTCGTTTCCAGTAACGCCATTAATATATAAGGTCAATGCTACATTTTCATAACAGTTACGGTCATAGAGCAGTTTGTGATCTTGAAATATCACACCAAACTTGCGTCTTAAATAAGGTATGGCCGCTTTTCTTAATTTGCTTATGTTCTGGTTGCCAATAAGCACGGTTCCTGTAGTTGGTTTTTCAATCGCGGCTATGAGTTTGAGTAAAGTACTTTTACCTGCTCCTGAGTGACCGGTAACAAAAACGAACTCTCCCTGCTCGATATCAAAGGATACATTCTTAAGGGCCTCTTGGCTTTTTGGATAACGTTTACTAACTTGGTCGAACTTAATCATTCAAAAAGGGCCTCCACAAATTCGTTTGCAGAAAACGCTCGAAGATCATCAATGGTCTCTCCTACTCCTATAAACCGAATTGGAATAGGCCTTGACTGTGCAATGGCCGCAATGACGCCGCCTTTTGCCGTTCCATCCAGTTTTGTTAAAACCAGTCCCGTAACTTTTAAAGCATCATCGAACGCCTTTACTTGTGAAACGGCATTTTGTCCAGTATTGGCGTCCAGAACCAATAATATCTCATGAGGTGCACCCGGCAAGGCTTTTCCAATGACACGCTGGACTTTACGGATCTCTTCCATTAGGTTGAGTTGTGTAGGTAATCTTCCGGCCGTGTCCGCAAGAACGATATCAATTCCCTTGGCCTTTGCAGAATTAACAGAATCGAAAATAACCGCTCCTGGATCGCCACCTTCACTGGATACAACATGTACATTGTTGCGATGTCCCCACTCCTGTAACTGTTCTTTCGCTGCAGCCCGGAACGTATCTCCTGCAGCTATCAGAACGGATTTCCCCTGCGCCTGGAAGAGGCTTGCCAGTTTTCCTATGCTTGTCGTTTTTCCTGCTCCGTTCACTCCTGTCAACATGATAACAAAAGGCTTTTGTCCCGAAGTGTCGAGCGGTTGCTCAAGTGGGGATAACAATTCCAGCATGGATTGTTTAAGGGCATCCTTCAGTTGCGCGGTATCATTTAGATTTTGTCGCTTTACTCGGCCTTTGATTTGATCAAGTAATGATTGGGTGGCGGCAATGCCTACGTCAGATGTTATCAATATGGTTTCTAATTCTTCGTAGATACTGTCGTCGATTTTACCCCCTCCAAAAAGATTGGATAACCGATCACCAAATTGACCTCGTGTTCGGGCCAAGCCTTTTTTTAGGCGATCTGTCCAAGAAAGTTTTGGATCGTCAACAGCAGAAGCCTTATCTTTTTTTAGAAAATCGAACATACAGTCTGACTAAATGAATAAGTACTATTTTAGTCGGAATCCTAATGCCACGCTATGGCATTTAATTAAAGATTAGGTTGGTTTATGCGATATTAAGAAATGATGAGAAGTTTGTTGATTATTAATGAATGGTTTCTCAGTCAGACTGACCCATCAAGCGCGTTTATGAAAGTGTGAGGGGTGGCTTCGTGAAGGAATCCAGGCTTGGTATTGTTCCCAAGCAAGGCGTTCACATGGCTGGTCTACTGAAGGTGAGCCAAATCACTATTTTATTCGAAGTCCATTGACTTAGGCGGTCTCATTTAGAAATACCCTGATGTTCTTTGGTTGGACATAAACCTTTGAGCCAATTGAAAGGTCAAGCTGAAGAAATCTTTCCCTGGTCAATTCGGATTCGATAATATCACTTTGATCTTCACGCTGTAATTCTAGCCTGACCAATGGTCCTAGGGAATGGATATAAATAACTTTGGCCTCGAATGCGGATTGAATGTTGCTTTCTTTTTGGATGTCAATGTCGTGTGGACGAACATAGGCAAACGCGGTGCTGTTGTTACTTTCATCTTTTGCGTCAACTTCTAAAGGCAGATTCCCGATGAACGCTTTTCCGGATTCTACTCTGCTATGGAAGAGGTTGACATTTCCAAGGAACTGGTAAACGAAAGGGGTTGAGGGATGATCGTATACTTCCTGTGGTGTGCCGATCTGTTCTATTTTTCCATGATTCATTACGACAATCCGATCGGCGACTTCAAGCGCTTCTTCCTGATCGTGGGTAACAAAAACACTGGTTATATGCAGTTCATCGTGCAGTCTGCGTAACCAACGTCTAAGATCTTTACGAACCTTAGCATCCAATGCCCCGAATGGCTCATCGAGCAAAAGTACTTTGGGCTCAACTGCAAGGGCCCTGGCAAGGGCAATGCGTTGTCGCTGCCCGCCTGAAAGTTGGGGAGGGTAACGGTCGCTTAGCCAGTCGAGCTGAACGAGGTCTAACAATTCCCGAACGCGTCGGTGAATCTCCCCTTCAGTTGGACGAGTTGATTTTGGCCGCACACGCAAGCCGAATGCGACATTCTCAAAAACCGTCATGTGTCTGAACAAGGCGTAATGTTGAAAGACGAAGCCGACCTGACGCTCCCTGACATCACGATGTGTCGCGTCATCACCATGAAAAAGTATGGTGCCTACGTCGGGTGATTCTAACCCGGCTATGATTCTCAGCAGGGATGTTTTTCCGCATCCTGAAGGGCCTAATAACGCAACAAGTTCACCGGTTGGAACATCAAGATTGATATTGGAAAGTGCCTGGAAATTTCCAAAGCTTTTCTGAATGTTTCTAATTTCTATGCTCATTTTGCTTCTTTCTCTAATTAGGATATATCTTCAATTTGTGTGGGGACTCTAGCAGACTGCCATTCCACGAAACTCTTAAGGGCGAGTGTGACGAGTGCCAAGAACGCCAATAGAGAAGCTACTGCAAAGGCTGCAGCATAGTTGTATTCGTTGTATAGGATTTCTACATGCAGAGGCATGGTGTTAGTCATGCCCCTGATGTGTCCGGAAACTACCGAAACTGCACCAAACTCACCCATCGCGCGTGCATTTGTTAGAATGACGCCATATAAAAGTCCCCATTTGACATTAGGTAATGTGATTCGCCAAAGAATTTGCCATCCTGAGGCTCCTAGAACCAGCCCTGCTTCCTCCTCTTCTTTTCCTTGAGCTTGCATTAGGGGGATCAGTTCTCTGGCTACGAATGGGAATGTTACGAATACTGTTGCTAACACGATGCCGGGAATTGCAAAGATGACTTTAATGTTGTGATCAGAAAGCCAACTTCCAAACCATCCTTGAAGACCAAAAATTAAAACGTAAATTAAACCAGCTACGACAGGTGAAACTGCAAAAGGCAAGTCAATCAGGGTGATTAGAATATTCTTTCCCTTGAATTCGAATTTTGCGATGGCCCAGGAAGCCGCTATCCCAAATACAAGGTTCAGAGGGACTGAAATCAGGGCTGCCACCAAAGTAAGTTTGATCGCTGAGAATGCGTCGGGATCAGAGAGTGCCGTAACATAAGTATCCAATCCCTTTCTTAATGCTTCTGTAAAGACAGCAACAAGTGGAACAAACAAAAATAGACTTAAAAATAACAATGCGAGTGAAATCAGGGAGTACTTAATCCATGCGGGTTCTGAAGTTGCCCGATTTCGAGCAACCTTTGCACGATACAAAGTCATTTGAGAAGGGCTGGTATTGGCCATGATAGATTCCTGAGTTATCTAAATTCTTGATTGCGTCGATTGGTAAACCATTGCAATCCATTGATTAGTAAAAGGAGGAAAAAGGAAATAAGGAGCATAACAACTGCTACTGCCGTTGCACCGGCATAGTCATATTGTTCGAGCTTGGTAATGATGATGAGGGGGGTGATCTCAGACACCATAGGCATGTTGCCAGCAATAAATATTACGGAGCCATACTCACCAATGGCTCTTGCAAAAGACAAGGCAAAGCCCGTTATCAACGCCGGCCATATTGACGGGAAAATGATCCTTGAAAACGTTGTTAGTCTTCCTGCGCCAAGACTGGCCGCGGCTTCTTCTGTTTCTGTTTCTAGATCTTCAAGCACGGGTTGCACCGTTCTGACAACAAAGGGCAATCCGATAAAGGTCAGGGCAATAACGACACCGAGCGGCGTGAACGCAACTTTGATGCCATGCGGTTCAAGAAAGCTCCCTATCCAGCCATTCTGCGAATAGATCGCAGTTAAGGCGATACCGGCAACAGCGGTTGGAAGGGCAAAGGGCAAATCGACAAAGGCATCAATGATTTTTTTACCTGGAAAACTATATCTAACCAGAACCCATGCGGTTAACAATCCGAAGAACGCATTGATGAGCGCACCAATTAAAGAAGCGCCAAAAGTGAGCCTGTATGAAGCCATAACCCGCGGCGCGGTGACAATATGCCAGAATTCATCAAGGCTTAGGGAAGACGCACGGATGAAAGCAGCCGAAAGCGGAATCAGGACGATTAAACTCAGGTAAAGGATGGTATAACCTAATGACAGGTTAAATCCTGGAAGTACGTTTTTTTTCTGGGCCATAGTAAATTTAACTTGATTCGAGTTAGCTAATATAACAATATCTTTTATGCAAAATAAATACTTATTGTGAATATTGATATGCGTATTAGTTATATTAAGTGCCGACTTTTAACCCATTTTGCAGATGCCTGGTGATCAAGTCCGATGATTGAAGCTTTTTGACAGGAACGGGTCTGCCAAGAAGGTAACCCTGAACGAGATCTGCTCCAGCGGCTGTCGCAATGTCCAGTTGAGTTTGAGATTCAATCCCATTTATGATCGGACTTGCTTCAAGATCCCTAATGATATTGATGAATCCGTAAATGGATTTTAATAATCGTGGATTAGTTTCGCTTTGCTGGATGACATTCGGATCAAACTTAACAAAATCGGGTCGTATTTTCCAAAGGCGACTAACAAGGGAATACTGATTACCAAAATTATCAATTCCAATCTTATATCCTCGGTCGTGGTAATTTTCAATTGCATCGAATAACTGTCTTTCGTAGCTCAACAAGCTCTCGTTTTGTTCTATGAAGTTGAAATCTCTAATTTCGATTACTACACGATCGGTTGGGATGGAATGGGCATGAAGAATTCTTTCAAAGACTTTTCCATGCTGATTCACACTGATCAGGTGGTTAGGATGAACATTTAAAAATAGCAGTCCGTTTTCCTGAAAAAGCTGGTTGTAATTTAGAACATGCAGCGTTCGGCTAACACGATCCAGTTTCACGAGTTTGCCAGAAGCTTCTGCATAACTAAATGCGAACTCAGGACTTGCTTCCTTAATGTTCCCAAGATTGGGTCGAAGCAAAGCTTCGTGACCGAGAAGATCGCCTTTTTTTACATCATAGATAGGCTGAAAAGCAGATTGAAGATTAATTCCCAAGAAATTGCTGGTGTATTCGCCGCTTTTATTGTGCTCAAGTCCAAATTCATCAAGATCAAGCAAAAGGACATCCTTTAACTGTGATTTAAGTAAATCAAGATTCACCTTATTAAAATAGGAAGTGGTCATACAGAGGCTCCTTAACGCTGCTAAAATCCAAAAAAGAGAACTTTAGAACAACTTCAAAATAATGTAAAAGAATATTAGATAATATCTTAATAGTAAAAAACTATATAAATCCACATGGGATATGTATTAAGATTTAATAGCTTTAATCTTGCTGTCAAATGCTGACAAAATTCATTTGTGATCATTTAGAATCAAGGTTGATAATTAATTAAACTAAAAAAGTTGCTGACCGGACAACCGGAAGCCAGAGTGTCGAGAGACCTCTGGCTTTTTTTATTTCTAAATTCTGTAGGAAGTGTTATGAATCAATCAGTTGATAATGGTTTACAAACTTCCAAGACGCTTGGGATTGACAAGATCGTTGAGGATCTGCGTTCGGTGCGACTTGCTTCATTGGAGCATCGTCAACGACGTCATAACCCGCCCAAGCTTCCATCGCGCAAGGCGCTTCAGTCAGTCATAGATGGATTAAGTGCTGCCTTGTTTCCAAACAGGCTGGGCTTGCCAGACCTCAAGGAAGAGGGACTGGATTATTTTGTTGGGCATACACTGGATCGGGCGCTAAGGGAATTGTATGTCCAGATCAAACTTGAACTTCATTTCTCGGCAGACAGCGAGCAAACGAGGCAGCCCATCGATGAGCTTGCCTTAAACAGGACGCGTGAATTTGGAAGCAGGCTTCCTAAAGTACGTGAGTTGTTGGATACCGATATTCACGCAGCGTTTGAGGGTGATCCGGCAGCACGCAGTCTGGATGAGGTGCTTGTTTGCTACCCAGGAATCAGTGCCGTGATTCATTTCCGATTGGCCCATGAGTTACATGCCTTGGGTCTTCCGCTTATATCCCGAATGATTACCGAGATCGCACATTCTGCGACTGGGATCGATATTCATCCTGGCGCTACGATAGGCGAAAGTTTCTTTATCGATCATGGTACAGGTGTCGTGATTGGAGAGACATCGGTCATCGGCAGTCATGTCAGGCTTTATCAGGCCGTGACTTTGGGAGCCAAGCGGTTCCCTACTGACGAGCATGGACATTTAATCAAAGGCAGTCCGAGGCATCCTGTATTGGAAGATGATGTTGTCATCTATGCAGGGGCAACGGTTCTTGGACGCATAACAATCGGTAAAGGCTCCGTAATCGGAGGGAATGTCTGGTTGACTAGAAGTGTGCCCGAAAACAGCCACATTACACAGGCATTGATGCAGGAAGATTCATTGAAAAACTAATTTTCAAATCTAAACCAACAGATTTTTATTTTATATAAAGGAGAAGGTAATGTCAGAAAAACAGATTCAAACGGCTTTGGGGGATGTTGCTGCACGAACGCTATCAAATGCGACCAAAACCGTACCGATGCTCAGTACTATCAGTCCTCGCTGGTTGGTGCACCTATTGAATTGGGTTCCTGTAGAGGCGGGTATTTATCGGGTGAATAAGGCAAAAGATCCTAATGCGATCGTTGTCGACTGCTCCTCGAAAGATGAAAGAGAATTGCCAGCTACTTTCGTTGACTACGAAGAATGGGGGCGGGAGTATGTGTTGAATGCTGTCAATACTGTAGTTGACGTTCATACTCGTGTGTCCGATCTTTATAGTAGCCCTCATAATCAGATTAAGGAGCAATTGCGCCTGACGATTGAAACAGTCAAGGAACGTCAGGAAAGCGAGCTGATAAACAATAAGGAATACGGTTTATTGCATAATATTTCAGATAATCAAAAAGTTAAGTCTCGTAGCGGATTCCCAACGCCAGATGACCTGGACGAGCTATTGACGAAAGTCTGGAAAGAGCCTGCCTTCTTTCTTGCCCATCCCAAAGCAATTGCTGCATTTGGTCGTGAATGCACTCGTCGAGGCGTGCCTCCACCAACTGTTTCATTATTCGGGTCCCAGTTTCTAACTTGGAGAGGGTTGCCACTTATTCCAACCGATAAACTGAATGTCGTGAATGGCAAAACGAACATCTTGCTCATTAGAACTGGCGAGAGTCGTCAAGGTGTCGTTGGGCTTTACCAACCCAACCTTCCTGGACAGCAAAGCATGGGATTATCTGTTCGTTTCATGGGAATCAATCACAAGGCCATCGCATCCTATCTTGTTTCTTTGTATTGCTCACTAGCTGTTCTCACGGATGATGCCATTGCTGTTCTAGAGAATGTTGATGTAGGCAATTACTATGAATACAAGTAATCCCTTTGATCTTTCATCATTTGAGCCGGAGGCAATACTTGCCTCCTTGCCGGGTGATCATCCTAAAATGACAGCTGCGCTTGCTGTTGGCAGGCAAGCTTCTAATAGCGGGCAGCTCGATGTCAATGAACTTGTTAAAATTGCCAACGAGATTTATTCGCAGGGATTGCCTACGGATCCAGCTTTCCCGAAACAGGGGGAGTTGCCTACCAGTACCGTATTCCCTGACCCGCTATTGGCACACGGAGAAACCTACACTTCGGGTGCTTCTAGTCAGGCTGTTTCCAGTAAAGGTTTGGAATCGGGTCATGTTCGTTCAATACCCGATATTGAGTCGATTCTTGTCAATCATGTTCCGAATTCCGATCGGATTAATGCTCCTGGGGCTCAATCGATCATTCAGCAGTTGCAAAGAAGCAATCCGGTCTCGGCACCTGAAATTCCCAATCAAAGGGAATTGAACGATATTCTTGCCAAATTGCAAAATGGTCATTCCTTTGATGAGGTAAATTCGCTATCTGGAAAAAATAAAACCAATCCGTATTATTTTTTAGATGGGTTGCCAAGTCATACCGATTTTCAGTTGGATTCAGCTTCTCATCCTCCATTTGATGCTTATCTGGTGAGGAAAGATTTTCCGATTTTAGGGGAGTTGGTTAACGGAAGGCCGTTGATTTGGTTTGACAATGCGGCAACGACTCAGAAGCCTCTTGCAGTAATCGATCGAATATCCTATTTCTATAAGCACGAGAATTCAAATATTCATCGTGCTGCCCATGAGCTTGCGGCGCGGGCGACGGATGCCTATGAGGATGCTCGTGAAACGGTTAGACGATTCATCAATGCCTCTTCTGTTGATAATATTGTATTTGTCAGAGGCACGACGGAAGCAATCAACCTGGTGGCCAAAAGCTGGGGCAAGAAACATCTGGGTGAAAATGACGAGATATTGATTACGCATCTTGAGCATCATGCGAACATTGTTCCTTGGCAGCAACTGTGTCTTGAAACGGGAGCCAAACTCAAAGTGGCTCCGGTCGACGAGAGTGGTCAGGTTATATTGTCAGAATATCAGAGGCTGTTAACTTCTCGTACCAAATTGGTGTCATTCACGCAGGTATCAAATGCACTCGGCACGGTAACACCTGCTCAAGAAATGATTGAAATGGCTCATCGTGCAGGGGCCAAGGTACTTTTGGATGGTGCCCAGTCCGTGTCGCATATGCGAACAGATGTAGCGAGTCTTGGTTGTGACTTCTTTGTTTTCTCAGGTCATAAGGTTTTTGGGCCAACGGGGATAGGCGCGCTGTTCGGAACGGATGAAGTTCTGAATGACATGCCTGTTTGGCAAGGTGGGGGTAACATGATTCAGGATGTTACATTTGAAAAGACGATCTATCACGAGCCGCCTGCAAAATTTGAAGCCGGTACAGGAAATATAGCTGATGCAGTTGGACTTGGAGCCGCTCTGGAGTACGTTGAACGTGTCGGAATTGAGAATATTGCCCGATACGAACATGAGTTATTGGAATATGCGACGGCATCGCTCTGCAGGGTACCAGGTCTTCGTCTGATAGGAACGGCCAAGGAAAAGGCAAGTGTGTCTTCCTTCAATCTGGAAGGATTCACCAGTGAGGAAGTCGGTGCGGCTTTGAATTCCGAAGGTATCGCAGTTCGCTCCGGGCATCACTGTGCTCAACCGATACTGAGACGTTTCGGGGTTGAAACGACTGTTAGGCCCTCATTGGCTTTCTACAATACGTTTGATGAAATCGATTATCTATTGAATGCACTGCTGAGATTAACCTCAGGAAAAGGGATAAAAGGTCTTTAAGAGACGAGATGAAAAAAATCCAGCCGCCTTTTTAGGCTGCTGGATTAACTGGGAGATGATTTAAACCTGCTTGATATTGTTCCTTATTGTTTTTGATAGATCTGGTCGAATACCCCACCATCTGAGAAATGGGTCTTTTGTGCCTTTTGCCAACCGCCGAATACATCATCTATCGTAACAAGGGTGATTTTTGGAAATTGGGATTCATACTTCTTGGCTACGGAAGCAAGAGTCGGGCGATAGTAGTTCTTTGCTGCGATCTCCTGGCCTTCATCGCTATAGAGATATTGCAAGTATGCTTCTGCTACTTTGCGAGTGCCTCTTTTATCCACGACTTTATCTACAACCGTTACAGGCGGTTCAGCAAGGATTGAAAGGCTCGGAACAACGATTTCGAACTTATCAGGACCCAGTTCTTTAAGAGCAAGGAATGCTTCGTTTTCCCAAGCTAGCAGGACATCACCAATTCCGCGTTCAACAAAGGTCGTTGTTGAGCCTCTCGCACCTGAATCCAGAACGGGCACATTCTTATAGAGACTGGTCACGAACTCCTTAGCTTTTGCATCGTTGTTGTTATATTTTTTTAAGGCATAAGCATAAGCTGCCAGGTAATTCCAACGTGCTCCGCCGGAAGTTTTTGGATTTGGAGTGATAACAGAAACACCTGGTTTCACAACATCATCCCAATCTTTGATATGTTTGGGATTGCCTTTTCGAACTAAGAATACGATGGTAGAGGTATAAGGTGAGCTATTATTGGGGAGCCGTTTTTGCCAATCTTTAGGAATAAGATTGGCCTTTTCATTTAGTTCATCTATGTCATACGCTAGCGCAAGCGTTGCAACGTCAGCATCCAGACCATCGATAATTGCACGAGCCTGTTTGCCTGATCCGCCGTGAGAAGCGTTGATCGTAACCTTATCTCCTGTTTTGGCTTGCCAGTACTTTGAAAAGGCTGCATTGAAGTCTTGATAAAGCTCCCTGGTAGGGTCATATGAAACATTGAGTAACGTGATTTCTGCTGCCGGCAACTCAAGGGGAAGTAAGCTTAGCAGGCTTGATATTATAAGTACTGCTCTAATTAAGATCGATTTCATAAATGTATTCCTAACAAATTGATTGGTTTGACTTTCAGTTGTCTGATTGGTCAATTAAGGCCTGAAGTTTTTAGCCGCTGCTTCAGCAGTAGGCTTGTTTTCTTTATTCGGTTGAGGTTCTGAAAAGCGAATCTTTTCCCTTCGCTCAATCTGAGTAATGCGACCTTCGTGAATTGTGATTTCTACAGCACCGTATCTAAGGCTATCAATGGCAGAAATAATTTCCTTGAGCGCGTCTGAAGAAACCTTGGTGCTGTTAAGCGGTGCCATGGGCAACCCTTTCCTGGAATGAGATTGGACTCATAATATAAAGGGCATTTATAATAAT
>CAIPBJ010000089.1 GCA_903863255.1 uncultured Methylophilaceae bacterium | reverse complement strand
GATCAAGCATTTTAAAAACCAGTCCCATGGACTGGTTTTTTTATTCATAAAATCTATTCCTTGTTATTTTTTTATTGGGGTGGATAAAAAGCCCTTATTCTCTAAATTCAAACTTCAATAGATGTTTCAATATGCAATATGGAATAACTTAGAGAACATTTTTGTTGACTCGGTTTGCCTGAGAAAGTTACCAGCAGATGGTTCAGTAATGAAACCCTGCATCCGATTCTTGTTAGCCATTCCAATGCGGTTAAGTAGAAAAATGTTTCCCATATCCTATAAAATTATTAGATATCTTTTTGAGAGTATTCTATTTTTGAGCATTCGCTTATTGATTTGCTATCACAAAAGTGACACATAAAATCTCTATCCTTATGATCAATTAATAACTTGAATGAGATTTGCATGAGCATCAGTGAAAACGAGCTAATTCGGCGGATACACAATGATTTGATCGATAGTTACGATGAAGAATTGGAGCTTGAAATCGAGGATAGAACGCTTGAACAAATAAACGAAGACGGATTGCCCCCATTAACCGAGGCGGATAGGGAGAATCGACGCCTGTATTTCAGGGAGCTTTTTCGCCTTCAAGGTGAATTAGTAAAATTGCAGGATTGGGTATCCACCACAGGCAAAAAAGTCGTCATCATTTTTGAAGGCCGCGATGCGGCCGGCAAAGGCGGTGTGATAAAGCGCATAACACAAAGATTAAATCCCAGGGTTTGCCGTGTAGCAGCATTGCCTGCTCCGAATGAGCGCGAGCGAACCCAGTGGTATTTTCAGCGTTATATCTCACACCTTCCCGCCGCAGGTGAAATTGTTTTATTCGATCGAAGTTGGTACAACCGAGCCGGTGTTGAACGCGTAATGGGATTTTGCACGGATGATCAATATGAAGAGTTTTTTAGAACGGTGCCGGATTTTGAACGAATGTTGGTTAGGTCGGGCATCCAGTTAATTAAATATTGGTTCTCCATTTCGGACGAGGAGCAAAATCTGCGATTTTTAGGACGAATTCATGATCCACTTAAACAGTGGAAATTAAGTCCCATGGATCTGGAATCGCGTCGTCGTTGGGAAGAATATACCAAGGCAAAGGAAGTCATGCTCGAACGAAGTCATATTCAGGAAGCACCATGGTGGGTTGTTCAAGCGGTGGATAAGAAGAAAGCCCGTCTTAACTGTATACATCATTTGTTGAACCAAATGCCCTATGAAGAGATACAACGTCCAATCATAGAACTTCCACCCCGTGTGCATCATGAGGACTATGTTCGCCAGCCTGTACCGAAAGAAATGTTTGTTCCAGAAGTTTACTAAATTATCACTATCATCAGATTGCAATAAAAAAGGTGAAGAATTGGTTCATAAATAAAAACATCAGGGAAAACTCTATTATGTCTTCAACAAGTGCTGCTGCCTTATCTGCCGATACTCGGCCTCATCTGGACCATAAACACGGGATTGTCACTGCCCTGATATTTATTGGTTTATTGCTTGCAGGCATCTCGTTTACTGGATATAGCCTGATGGCAGACGTTACTGATACGGGAGTGAAAACAACGACATGGCTGCCCTTTCTGTTGCTGGGGATAGCATTGGTAATTGCCCTGGGATTTGAATTCGTCAATGGATTTCATGACACCGCGAACGCGGTAGCAACGGTCATTTACACACATTCACTCCCACCTAATGTTGCAGTTTTATGGTCCGGGCTCTTCAATTTCCTAGGGGTGCTTGTTTCGAGTGGTGCAGTTGCCTTCGGAATCATTTCACTTCTACCTGTAGAACTCATCCTTCAAGTCGGATCCAGTGCAGGGTTTGCTATGGTATTTGCCTTGCTCATTGCTGCGATTATTTGGAATCTTGGTACTTGGTTGCTTGGTCTTCCTGCATCCTCATCTCATACTTTGATTGGATCCATTATAGGAGTCGGTGTTGCGAATGCGATGATGCATGGCCGAGATGGGACGAGTGGTGTAGATTGGGCGCAGGCAACAAAAGTCGGTTATTCATTGCTTTTATCCCCGCTTATTGGTTTCTTTCTGGCGGCAATTTTGCTGCTAGTGATGCGCGCATTGGTGAAGAACAAAGAGCTTTTTGAAGAGCCAAAAGGCAAGAGGCCGCCTCCAGTATGGATTCGTGGCCTGTTAATACTTACTTGCACAGGTGTTTCGTTTGCGCATGGCTCGAACGATGGTCAGAAGGGGATGGGTCTCATCATGCTCATTCTAGTTGGTACGGTGCCTATGGCTTACGCGCTCAATCGTGCAATGCCTGTTGATCAAATGACTCAGTTCGTTGCAGTCGCCCAAGTTACCCAGCAGTCATTACAAAAAACCGAGACAGCCACTGCGCCTTCAGATTCACGTAAAGCATTATCCGATTATATTCGGACAAAACAGTTTAGCCCGGTCTTGGTTCCAGCTCTTGCAGCCATAACCGGTAATATTGGCGACCAAGTCAAAGAGTATGGTTCATTGGCGCATGTGCCAATTCAGGCAGTCGCAAACGTGCGTAATGATATGTATCTGGCATCCGAAGCAATTAGGTTGCTTGATAAAGAAAAAGCTGTGAATTTTGATGCGGATACAAAGGCAAATTTAACAGCCTTCAAAAAGGAAATTGATGCGGCAACTAAATTCATTCCTTTGTGGGTGAAAGTAGCTGTTGCGATCGCGCTTGGACTTGGGACAATGGTGGGATGGAAACGAATTGTCGTGACTGTGGGCGAAAAAATCGGTAAGACGCATCTGACTTACGCCCAGGGAGCCTCTGCAGAGTTAGTAGCAATGACGATGATTGGAGCCGCGGATATGTTTGGGTTGCCCGTTTCCACGACGCACGTGCTTTCTTCAGGGGTGGCTGGAAGCATGGCAGCAAATAAGTCTGGTTTGGAGATGTCTACTATACGTAATTTACTTATGGCATGGGTGCTGACATTGCCAATGGCCATGATTCTCTCTGGATCACTATACTGGTTGTTTTCTCATTTGTTTTAGTGAGGGCGCAACTTGATGACAGGATTTAGGACTTTAGTATGAAGAAATCTAAAGCCCTAAATCCTGTCAATTATCTCTAACCAATAAAAATCGGATAAAATCGTCATTGGCTCGCCAATGTTTCATGAAGGGTTAGATAATCAATCGATCTGATTCCACAAAATACCGAAATCGCGAAGTGAAAAATTGAACATGATAGGCGTATGGATTAATTACGGAATTCTTATCAAGTGAAACAAGATCTGATACTGCTTCCATTGATTGCGATGGTGATTCTCACTTTCATTGTTGGCATGGTAATGCTTAAGCTTAGATTCAAAGCCGTGAAAGAAGATGGCCTCAATCCTGGCTATTTCTTGCTAAACAGAGGGGCAAAGCTACCTGACAATCTTGCAAAAGTAACGAATCATTATGCAAACCTGTTTGAAATGCCACTTTTGTTTTATATATTCTGTTTGGCTATCTATGCGGGACAAAGAACGGACTTTACATACATCACGATAGCCTGGCTATTTGTGGTTGTCAGATATTTTCATGCCTATATCCATACTACCTATAACGATCTAAAACCCAGAAGATTTTCATTCCTGATAGGTTCTGTCCTGCTTGCATCAATGTGGATTAGGTTGGGAATTCAGATCGTTTCCTGATAATTATTCCCAGTTTCTTTTCAAGGCTAAGCGTTATTTCTTACAGATATGTCCATACCATCCCAATCTAACTTTTTGAAATGAAGTTGGTATTCCAAAGGGTTTGTAACATATTGTATCCCCGTATTCTTTCCAAAACTCACAGTCGTTAATGTAGTTACTGACCGGGTCAGTATATGAATAATTAACTAAACTAGCTTTGGAGAGAGAGAACATGAAACAATCGAAATTGGCATTAGTCTTCGCTTTATCTGCATTCTTATTAGCAAATTTTTCTACCAACGTAATGGCTGAAACCAAATGGGAAAAAACGCACCCACGCAGGGATCAGGTAAATGATCGTCTGGAAAACCAGAACAAGCGTATTGATAAAGAAGTAAAAGAAGGCGAAATTTCAAAAGCTAAGGCCGCCAAACTTCATAAAGAAGATCACCAAATCCGCCAGGAAGAACGGGACATGGCCTCTCAAGACAAAGGGCACATTACCAAGCAGGAACAAAAAACGCTTAACCAGCAAGAAAATGCAGTCAGTAAACAGATAGGTAATTAATAACACTAACTTAATACTGTTTATTTTAATCATTAAAAGGAATTCCAATGAAAAAAAAGTTGATACTGGCCACCCTCTTATCAGTGATTGTTCCCTTGTCCGCTTATGCGGATTTGCCAGGCAAGCACCCTGGCTATCTTCATGCCCTGACTGATCTGCGCACGGCTCGTTGGTTTTTGAATCATCAACCTGGCGACGCTAAGGTCTATGGAGATGAGGATGTTGCCATTACTGAAATTGACGCAACCATTTCAGAAATTAAAAGGGCTTCCATAGATGATGGCAAGGATTTGCACGATCATCCTCAAGCCGATGTTCCTGAACATGGCAGTCGATTACTAAAATCAATTGAACTACTCAAGAAGGCACATGGTGATATTGATCAGGAGGAAGATAACCCTGAATCTAGAGAACTACGTCACCGTGCTTTGGAACACATTGACCATGCCATTCATGCGGCAGACAAAGCCCACGCAGAATGGCTAAAAGATGTGAAGAAATAAGCAGCGCATATCATTTTTCAAGATTAGAAAGATCAAAGACTCGTTTCTTTGCTCTTTCTATCCTGTAATAAAACTCAAATACTTTTGATTTATATCAATGAGGATCCTATCCCTGAACGAGAGAATGGGAGGGTTGCCAAATGCTATGGATGCGCGAGGCACGCTCTTTTATTTCTTTCTATACGGGAGGCATGATGATTTTTCCAGGATCTCAGGGGATATATGTATTTGTTGGAATGGTCGCCGTTATTGTTCTCATTTTGTTAGCCTTTGCAAAGAAAATCAAATGAGATTGGCTGCGTGTGTCGGCTAGTGGGGGTTTTAATGTTAGTGGTCAACTGCGTGTAATAATCGAATTTAGATTTCAAAGTTAATCCAGACAGATACTTTAAGTATGTGCATGTGATTTCATGCTTACTTTTCTATTGAAGTTGCATTGAATGGAAAAGTAGCGCTAAACTCCTATTTTCTCCAAGTTTCATTTTTGTATTTTCGTCATCAATAAAATTAAATCGCATATCTTCGGAAATCGGTTGTAAATACCTAGAAATCTAAGCTGGAAATCAAATGCAAGTATTGGTTCAGATTGCTCTTAAAAGGCCTTATACATTTGTTGTATTGGCATTATTGATCCTGATTTCAGGAATCATTTCCATCATTCGAACCCCAGTTGATATCTTCCCCGAAATTCGTATCCCGGTTATAGCCGTTGCTTGGCAGTATACAGGACTGCCTTCAGAAGAAATGGCAGGTCGTATAGTGACACCCTTTGAAAGATCTTTGACTACTACAGTAAATGATATCGAGCACATTGAGGGAAATTCCTATAATAGTTTTGGTGTAATCAAAATATTCTTTCATAAAGGTGTAAATATTGCGGTGGCTAATGCTCAAGTCACGGCGATTGCCCAAGCCGTGACCAGGCAGATGCCGACTGGCACGACTCCCCCTCTGATCCTCAATTACAACGCTTCCACTGTTCCAATCTTGCAGGTCGCTCTTTCGGGGAATGGCTTAAGTGAACAGAAGCTCGCTGATCTCGCGATGAACGTCATAAGAACTCGACTCATTACCGTTCAGGGCGCTGCAATACCGTATCCGTTCGGAGGTAAAAGTCGTCAAGTGCAAATCGATTTAGATCCTGTCGCGCTTCAATCGAGAGGGTTATCCGCTCAGGATGTTGCAAATGCATTAGCCGTTCAGAATTTGATAATTCCTATTGGATCGCAAAAGATTGGTGCGTTCGAATACAGCCTGCATCTGAATAACGGTACGGCAGCAATCGAAGACTTGAATGATTTTCCAATTAAAGTGGTGAATGGTGCGATGGTATATATTCGTGATGTTGCCCATGTTCGCGATGGCAACCCACCCCAGACAAATGTAGTTCATGTGAATGGAGAACGTTCTGTATTGATGTCAGTGCTTAAAAACGGGGCAACCTCTACCTTGGATATTGTTTCCGGTATCAAAGATAAACTCTCTGAAATTAAATCTTCATTGCCGGACAACCTTGTAACATCTCCAATAAATGATCAGTCAATTTTTGTGAGAGCGGCAATAAACGGGGTCGTATTCGAAGGCACTGTGGCAGCTGCATTGACAAGTTTAATGATTTTACTTTTTCTAGGTAACTGGAAATCCACAATAATAATTGCGGTATCCATACCCCTGTCAATTCTGGGTGCAATTGTAGGCTTGGCATCAATAGGTGAAACCTTAAACATCATGACCTTGGGGGGGCTGGCACTCGCTATTGGTATTCTTGTAGATGATGCGACGGTCACGATTGAGAACATCAATTGGCACCTTGAGCAAGGTAAGGATGTAAAAGCATCCATACTGGATGGAGCTGAGCAGATAGCTACACCAGCTTTTGTATCGACATTATGTATTTGCATCGTATTTATACCCATGTTTTTCCTGGAGGGTGTATCTAGATTCCTCTTCGTTCCCATGGCTGAAAGTGTGATGTTTGCGATGATAATCTCATTTATCCTTTCAAGAACCCTGATTCCTACCATGGCCAGTTATCTTTTAAAAAAGCATCAGGCAGATGAACGTCAAATAACGGACTCTTTTTTAGTTAGGATGTTAAATCCATTGAGGAAAATCCAATCAGATTTTGAAATTATTTTTGAACGTTTTAGAATGGGGTATGCAGGGATTCTTCGCCTTGCCATGGATAATCGAACACTCTTTTCCATTCTCTTTCTTTCCTTTGTTGGTGTTTCTTTCCTTTTGACTCCCTACTTAGGAAGAAACTTCTTTCCCTCTGTGGATAGCGGTCAAATACTCATGCATGCACGCGTTCCTATTGGAACAAGAATCGAAGAGACTTCGGCCCGTTTTACAGATATTCAAGAGGAAATCAGGCATATTATTCCCGAAAGCGAAATATCAACCTTGGTAAACAATATCGGGATTCCTATAAGCAGCATCAACATGGTGTACAACAATACCGGGCTTATCGGATCTCAAGACGGGGACATTCAGATTTCATTAAAGAGCGGTCACAAAAAAACGGATGAATACGTACGGAAACTTCGTGAGGAATTACCTGTTAAATTTCCTGGGGTGGTTTTTTCTTTCCCACCCGCTGATATAGTCAGTCAGATTCTTAACTTTGGATCCCCGGCCCCAATCGATCTGCAGATAAGGGGAGGGAAGTTAGATTCTGATTTTGAATATGCCAATAATATTATAAAGAAGTTACGTCGCGTTCCGGGCATTGCCGATGTTAGAATTCAACAATCTCGCAATAATCCTCTTTTTTATATTAATGTTGATAGAACAAGAGCTCAGCTTGCCGGCTTGACAACTCGAGACATCACAAACAGCTTGCTCGTTAACTTAACAGGGAGTTCGCAAGTCGCTCCTACTTTCTGGTTAAATCCAGAGAATGGTGTTTCGTATGGTATAGCGATTCAAACGCCACAATATTGGATCGATTCTTTAAATTCCTTATACAATTTACCTGTAACAGGCTCGAGTGGATTAGGAACTCAGATTTTAGGAGGTATCGCTAATTTTAATAGGGGGCAAAGTCAGGCTGTCGTATCTCAGTACGATATTCAATCCATGGTTGAGATCTATGCTACAACACAGGGAAGAGATCTGGGAGCGGTTGCGGAAGATATCAGGAAAATAATAAGCGATACCGGTTCTCAAGTGCCAAAAGGTTCGCATGTAGAACTTATAGGGCAGATCAAAACAATGGATAATTCCTTCTTTGGACTTGGATGGGGTCTTATTGGTGCAATTGTACTTATCTACTTTCTTATTGTTGTCAATTTCCAGTCTTGGAGTGACCCTTTTGTCATAATCATGGCGTTACCAGCTGCGATAGCAGGAATAGTCTGGATGCTCTTTGTCACTTACACACCACTTTCAGTTCCAGCACTTACAGGAGCAATTATGTGTATGGGAGTCGCTACGGCGAATTCAGTACTGGTTATAAGTTTTGCACGAGAAAGATTAAATGAAACTGGGGATGCTACCTTGGCAGCCTTGGAAGCAGGATACCAACGCTGTCGCCCCGTAATTATGACGGCTTTAGCAATGGTCATAGGTATGGCTCCAATGGCTATGGGTTTTGGTGAAGGCGGCGAACAGAATGCGCCGCTCGGTCGTGCTGTGATTGGGGGGCTATTCTTTGCTACGATTGCAACCCTGGTCTTTGTTCCAGTAGTTTTTAGCATTGTCCATCGTGGTAGAAGTGGAAATTCAACATCCAATATTAAAATCGGTGAAATAAATGCAGTCTAATAAAATGAATTCCGGGCAACCTTTTAAACGTTTTTGGTTGATATGTGCCTTATTAATCATAATCACATTGTTTCTTGTCGTGTTTGGCATTTCAAAACGGTCAATAAATGAAACTAAATTAAAAGACTGGACAGAAAAAAGGTCAGTAGTCATAGTCAATCTGATAAGTCCCCAACTGACCACCAATGACTCAAAGCTCGATTTGCCAGGACGACTGGAAGCCTATTCAAAAGCGCCTTTGTATTCCAGAGTAAGCGGATACCTTAAAAGTTGGAAAGCTGATATAGGTGATCATGTGAAGGCAGGTCAACTTCTAGCAGAAATTGAAACGCCGGATATTGACCAACAGCTTTTGCAGGCTCAGGCTGATTTAGCCAATGCTCAAGCCAATGTTACTCTTTCAGAGACTTCGGCTCATCGATGGCAGTCCATGCTTTCTTCAAATTCGGTTTCTCGTCAGGAAGTTGATGAGAAAGTCAGTGATTTTGCTTCAAAACAAGCTTTAGTTAAATCTGCCCAAGCAAATTTGGATAGAATATCGGCAATGAAGGCATTTACTCGGATCGTTGCTCCATTTGACGGACAGATCACGGCCCGAAATACGGATATCGGAGCCCTGATTAATGTAGGTTCAGGTTCAGATGCACCTTTGTTTGAAGTATCCGACACGAAGAAACTTAGACTTTATGTCAATGTCCCACAGAATTATATTGGCTCGGTTAAAATAGGATCCAAGGCAGAGATTAGAATTCCTGAGCATCCAGATAAAACATATTACGCAAAAGTAAGCTCTACATCGAATTCGATAGACGTGACCTCAGGTACTGTGCTTGTGCAATTATTGATCGATAACGAGAATAACGAACTGCTTGCGGGAGGTTTTGCAAATGTGAGCATGAATATTCCTCCTAAAGGCAATCTTTTTAGTGTCCCTGCCAGTTCATTAATCTTCAATAAGTCAGGGTTGCATGTCGCAATCGTAGGGGAAGACAAAAAGGTGATTATGAGGGCGGTAACAGTTGGACAGGATTTTGGTAATTCGATTCAATTAACTTCAGGGATTTTGCCTTCGGATAAAATTGTTGAGAATCCCCCAGATGGACTTAAAGATGGGGATGTGGTCGATGTTGTCGATGTAAAACCTTCGAATAAAAAGTCGTAGAATTATTTCGGGTATGGGTTTATTGTAAAGATAGAAATGCAAGTAATCCTGTCCTGATAAGGTTACATGGTACTTTTCTTGGATTTTAATTTAAAAACCATAAATAAAACAATCCCAATATTAATCATTAATGTCGCGAGTTTAATCAAGGATCCACCGGAAAATAGCTCATATATCTCTAATGGCACATAGATAGACCCGGTTATTACTGCCATCCATTCTGCCCATCTCAATCCGTACCAAAGACCGTAGGCTTCGAGTAAACGTAATCCCGAATAGAGAGCAGCAAATAGGGCGAACATCCATAATTGGAAGTCCGTGATGTTTCCTGCCAAGTCGATGAAGATTCTTGGGTAATGTTTAGCAGGATTCAAGTGTAAATGAAGAATTATTTCTTCAACCGATTTCTGAACGTTCTTGTGAAGGAATGTCAGCAAACCAAAACCAGCAATTAAAACCATCAGTCCTTTCGCGGCTTCAAACATTGCAATGATTCGCTCGCCTTTTTCATGCTTCATTATTTTATTGCCTATACTGGATTATAAATGTCAAAACCCGCATTAGCGGGTTCAGACATACTATTATGGATGGACTTTACAAGCTAAGATCAAAGACTGGTTCTAAAACATATTTACTTTGAGCCATCAGCTACGCATTTTTTCGTAAAACTGTTTTTTGCCGCTCCATGCAGTTTCTTATCTGCTGCTTTTGCATCGCATGCTTTTTGAACATCACTGACAGCATCTTTTTCACATTTTTTTATAAAACTGTTTTTAGCTGCGCCATTTAATTTCTTATCCGCGGCTTTCGATTCGCATGAGGCATCGTCAGCAAAGGCAAAATTAGCAAGAAAAACTCCAACAATGGCAGCAATAAAAATCTTTTTCATTTTTCAAATCTCCTCAAGTTATAGGGTACCTCTGTGTAGATTATAACTCTAATTATGAAGGTTAGATAATTCAACATATTAATCTTTATAGAATATTTTCCTTATTGATTGGATATCTTAACATTGGATTTTTCCAGTAACAGTTCGAGATTATGAATTCGATCAATAAGACAAAGCATCAAAGGAAGCACTTCGCTTTCTAAATCGAAGTCAACTTTTAATCTTGAAAGGGAACGCAGAGAAACAAGATGTTGACTGCTGAAAAGCCAGGATTGCCGGGAGGCGTCGCTTGGTGTTAACGCACCATGTTCTATTAAATAGTTCAATTCATCTAGTGTTAGGCCTGATAAGTCCCTGAGATCATCTAACGATATTTCGTGATGTTCGTCCAGCCATAATAATGTGTTTGAATCCAGTTCCATGGAGACCCCTCTAATCAAAATCACTTCTTGGGTTAAATGTTGAAGCGTTAGCAAGTTCGTTGATCAGCGCCTTTTCTTTTTCATTTGGATTCTTAGGAACATGAATCTGGAGAATTGCAAAAAGATCACCACTATCTGCTTGCTTACGAGGCATGCCACGCTTGCTGATTCTTAACCTCTGTCCACTATCACTACCAGGAGGGATTTTCAGATTGATGGGATTATCCAATGTCGGTATTTTAATGGTGGCACCTAAAATTGCTTCCCATGGCGTAATAGGGACTTCGATAAATAAATCATAATCATTTACACGAAAATACTTGTGTGGTTTAAAGTTGATGTTCAGGTATAGATGACCATCCGGCCCGCCATTAAAACCTTTCCCCCCTTTTCCTCTCAGCAGCAACTTCTGTCCGTTGGTAACGCCTTTCGGGATGCGGGCTTTAAAAGCGTGAGGAACTCTTTTTAATTGTCCGTTAGTATCGTATTCTTGTACTTCAAAATGCAGATCCATGGTTGATCCATGAAAGGCCTCTTCCAGACTTATATTGATAGACAATTCATAATCTTGACCCGGAATTGGATGTTTATTTGCAGAATGCCTGCCATGAGCCTGGTTGCGTGAGAATCCTGCAAAAAGATCAGATAGATCCAAGTCATCAAAGGATGCGTTTTCCTGAGTGAAATGCTGTCTCCAGTTAGGTGGAGGCGTGAAATCCTGACCCGAAGAATGACTTCCAAGTTGGTCATAGGCCGCGCGCTTCTCAGAATCTTTAAGTGTGCTATAGGCTTCTCCTATTTCCTTGAATTTTTCTTCCCCTGAAGGGTCTTTTGAGATGTCAGGATGGTATTGATGGGCAAGTTTTTTATATGCCTTTTTAATCTCATCAACGGATGCATCGCGAGAAACTCCTAAAATGTTGTAATAATCTTTAAATTTCATTTTTTATTCTGTGAAAACTGGTGGATTTGCATTTTGGGCAAGGAGGTATGTGTCCAGGCTTATAAAAATGAATGTTTAATTTACATAGGTCGCAAACCAAGGTACCCAGGCCAATGATCTCGCCAGTATGATATTCCGCATTAAAAGAAATTTGCTTGAGCTTAAGGAGTTCAAGGGTTGTTTTATCGGTAACGGCTTGAAATTTTTGCCATAATTCGTATTTTATAAGTGATATATCAAATCCTAACCACTCTTTAAGTTCTTTCCCCGAGTTCCTCAGGTAGCTTGCTGCATCGATAATATCCCTCTTTATTGACCTTTCTAAATGCAAAGTCTCTTCAAGGCTGATTTCACCCAACGATTTAATATCTTCGTTAATCTTGTTAAGGTATTCGTGAAGGCTGGATTTGCTTTCTTTTGCCAGATCGAGTGCATCATCCAAGATATTCTCGTACTTGAGGTCTAATTCTCTATTATGTTCATCATGTTGAGGATTCGATTTCATGGCGTTGACCTTTGTTGATTTATGGAAAGGTTGAATTAACCAGACTCTCATGTGCAATTTATCAATATTTTGAAGAGATTGATCTTGATTAAGATCAATTAAAGAGAGGATTGTAATTGTCTGCCTGCAGTTGCTTTGGCTGGAAGTTATTTATCTGAGGATTTCTGCTTGGGAGTGAGATGCAAGACTTTAGCGATGAAATGAACATGCTCGTTATCATCCCACTTCTGCGAGCCGTAAATTTTACTAAGTATAAGGCCCTTGGAATCAACTAAAACAGTTAAGGGGATCGTGTGAGCACCAAGCATGTTTTCCAGATACACATTCTTATCGATATAGTTATCAAAACTTAATTTTGACTGTTTAACGAAGTTCTGAGCTAAAAGGGCATCATCATCCACAGAGATCCCAATGATATTGAAATCTCGTGCCTGAAAACGTTGCTTTAGTTTTATAAATGAAGCCATTTCTTCCCGGCAGTGACTGCACCAACTGGCCCATACAATGATGACCAATGGTTTGCCTTGATAGTCCGATAGTTTTCTGGGTTTTACCAATAGCCCATCTAATATGGCTGGATTTAGATGATCTCCTTCATTTAATTCTTGTTGAGGACTTGCCAGAACGTGAGATGAATAAAGAAATAGTAAAATTGTGAGCAAATTTTTCATAAACTAAGGGTCCTGAACGAATCTAATTGATAAAGATTCAAAGTTGATCTACCAGTTCGCGGGTGCGGTTCCAAAGTGGGTTTCAACCATGACACCTATTTCCTTTAAAAATGGCGTGGGAAGTATCCCGCCTGCACAAACTATGACGGCAGAATTCGGAATTTCTAAGATGGATTTATCCTCTAATTGTATTTTAACAGTATCAATAAGTATCTCCTGGATTGTAGACTTAAGGTAGACAGTTAATTTACCTGAATTTTTTGCTTCCTCTAAACGGTCACGGTTTTTCTGTTTCACGCGGTTAAAAGCCTCACTCCGATAGGACAGGGTTACAGTCGTTCCAGGCTCTTCCGCTATCGCGATGGCTGCTTCCAAGGCACTGTCACCGCCTCCAACAACCAGCACATGGAGATTTCGATATTGCTCAGGATCTATCAGTCGATAAACAACTTTGGGCTGATCCTCCCCAGGTACATCCAATTTTCTGGGTGTTCCCATTCTGCCGATTGCCAGCAGAACATTCCCCGTTCTGTATCGATTCTTTGAGGTTACAACTTCATAACCAATGTCGGTTTTAGTTATCGTTTCCATACGCTCGCTAAAACTGATATTCAGCTTGGTTTCCCTTTGAATTCGATTCCAGAAGCCCAATAATTCCTCTTTGCTGATATCGTACATCTCAACTTTTCCAATGATTGGAAGTATGACAGGCTGCGTCATTGCGATCTTGTTTCTAGGATATTTGTAGATTGCACCTCCTATTGCGTCTTCTTGCTCGATTGTTATATATTTAAGATCCTTTTCCTTTGCTGCGAGTGATGCCGATAGCCCTGCAGGACCTGCTCCAACAATGACAAGGTCAAAATCATTATTTTTAGTGTTCTTCTGAATTATCGAGTCAATAGCCTGTTTTCCCTGTTCGGCAGCCTTTCGAATTAGGCCCATGCCTCCCAGTTCCCCCGCTATAAATATGTTAGGTACATTTGTTTCGAAATCCGGGGAGACAAAAGGAATATCCATCCCTCGTTTTTCTGTACCAAAAACCAGCTTGATTGCATCGACCGGACAAGCTGCCAGACATGCTCCATGGCCTATACAATGGGCTGGATCGGTAAGTACCGCTTTCCCATTAATGACGCTTAGGGCATTTTCAGGACAAGCGGTTACGCAAGCGCCAGATCCGATGCATCGACCGGGATCGACCACGGGATGGATCGAAGCAGGTTCTGTAAGGCCGGATTCTCTTGATTCGGTCAATCGTTCATGACCTCTTCGATCCCTTTCTTTTTGCCTTGTTATGTAGATTCCGAATATAAGCAGCAAAGGCGCCAGGTAAATGATAAGTGTTATGGATGACATGGTTTATTAACTATTATGTTCTCAGTCGCGATTTAAACAGAATTTTAAGCTATCAAGAAATATTTAACGATATTTTAAGCAAAATTTGACACATGATGTGTGAAAATTTCACACATCATTGTTTTTAAGAGGTAATATACAGTTAATTGTTAAATGTAATGGGTTGATGAGGTTTGGGTATGGTGAGTAAAGTGGCATCTGTTTTAAAACAATTACTTATTCTTTCCTTCTTGGGTATTGTGATTCTATTAGGCTGGAAAGTTGCGCATGGTAACTATTACAAGCCAGGTTCCGGATTGGGTTACAACCTTGGTTTAGTTGGAGGCTTAATGATGTTAACGCTATTGTTGTATTCATTAAGGAAGCACTTGAAATTCATGCAAGGGCTAGGGAAATTAAAGCATTGGTTTAGAATTCATATGATACTTGGCGTAATTGGACCGGTTCTAGTTTTATTCCATACAGGGTTTCATGCCAATTCGGTAAACGCCTCGGTTGCACTCTATTGCATGCTGCTTGTTGCTGGAAGTGGGCTAATAGGTCGATTTGTCTATACTAAAATCCATAAAGGACTATACGGAAGTCGTTCCACTCTAAAAGAAGCAAGGGCTGAACTTGAAGGCAGTTCAGGAAATATAAAATCGAGAATGCATTTTTTCCCAAAGGTGGAAAAATGGATAAATAGATTTGAAAAGGAAGCGCTCGAGGAGAAACGAAGTTTTATTGAAGGCATCGTGTATTTCCTCACGTTTGATATCCGTAGAATAATTCTTTACTATCGCTGCAAACGCAATATTCATAAGGTTCTTAAGAATGAGCGGCTGAACGACGTAGCTGAAGAGGCATCGTTACTTGTAAATCAATATCTAAATCAGATACAGACGGTTGCACAATTTAAAAAATTCGAACAAGTTTTTTCTGCATGGCATATCTTGCATATTCCATTGATGTACATGATGGTGGCAACGGCTATATTCCATGTTATTTGGGTACATATGTACTGATGAGCTATTAATTGATCCAGCGAATATTTTTATGGGTTTCTTTTGTACTGTTATTAACAGGGAACGCATTCGCGGATTCGATTGAATCTGTAATGATGCCTGGAAAGGTCATTCAGGGTCATTTGAAATGGGAGGATGATTGTCAGAAATGCCATAAACGTTTTGACAAGGAAGGACAGAATCAGTTATGCAGGGACTGCCATAAGGAAATAAACAGCGATATCCAGTCAAAAAAGGGCTTCCATGGTCGAATGAAAGAAGGGCGGCTATGCATCGATTGTCATACCGAACATAAAGGGCGAATGGCGGAGATAGCGCCTATCAATGAGAAAACATTTAAACACGATCAAACAGATTTCGAACTAAAAGGCAGCCATTCTGATCCGAAAACGGATTGTAAGGATTGCCATAAACCGAAGATCAAATACCGCGATACGCCAAATGATTGTATTGGTTGTCACAAGAAAGATGATAAACATGAAGGTGACTTAGGGATTGCATGTCAAAACTGCCATAGTGAGAAAAATTGGAAAGATACCAAGGATAAATTTAATCACAATAAAACAGACTTCCCGCTTAAAGGTAAACATTTGGATGTCAAATGTGAGGATTGCCACCTTACTAAGAAGTACCATGAGACTCCTAAAGATTGCATCTCATGTCATAAAAAGGACGACAAGCATAAGGGTGAGTTTGGAGCAAAATGCGAGAATTGCCATTCTGATCAATCATGGAAAGAGACGAACTTCGATCATGCAAGAGATACTAAGTATCAACTAAAAGGAGCGCATCAATCTACAAAATGTGAGAGTTGTCATAAACCGGGCACGCCACTTAACCTTCCAACGACGTGCGTCTCCTGTCACAAAGGGGATGATAAGCATCAAGGGTCACTTGGCGATAGATGTGAAAAATGTCACATTGAAAAGAGTTGGGCAAGCACTCCGGACTTCAACCATGATGATACTAAATTTCCGTTACGTGATAAGCATAAAGAGGCTAAGTGTCAATCTTGTCATAAGAATGGATTAAAAGAAAAGTTACCATTGCTTTGCAATGAATGTCACCAGAAAGATGACAAGCATAATGGAAACTTTGGAACCAAATGTGAAACTTGTCATGCTGAAAAGGACTGGAAGGATCCTTCGAAATTCAATCATGACCGAGATACCAAATATGTACTGAAAGATAAACACAAAGCCACGAAATGCGAAAGTTGTCATGTCGGTAAATTGTATGGGCAGAATTTAAAAATGGATTGTTTTTCTTGTCATCAAAAGGATGATGAGCATAAAGGGCGTTATGGAAACAAGTGCGAGAGCTGTCATGTCGAGGTAACCTGGAAGACTTTGATTTTTAATCATGATAAAGATACGAAATATCCCCTTTTAGGTAAACACAAGTCAGTAAAATGCGATTCTTGTCACAAGGCAAGTCTTTATAATGACAAACTAAAAAGCACATGTGTTGCATGTCATAGGCAGGATGACAAGCATAAGGGTCAGGAAGGTGATAAATGTGAGGACTGCCATAATGAGAAGTCTTGGACAGACACTAAATTCGATCACGCGAAATCCAAGTTTCCGCTATTAGGGAAACATCTCACTGTCGATTGTAAAAAATGCCATTTGTCACCGACGTTTAAAGATGCAAAATCAGAATGCGTAAGCTGTCATATCAAAGATGATGCCCATAAATTGAGACTGGGTCCACAATGTGAGATTTGTCATAATGCACGTGATTGGAAGATTTGGGATTTTGATCATGACCAACGGACCAACTTCAAGTTGGAAGGTGGGCACAAAGGAATTTCTTGCTACGACTGCCACAGAAATCCATCAAAAGATAAAAAACTTGCAACTCCTGTAGCTTGTGGTGATTGCCATTCTTCTGATGATGTACATGAAGGTAATTTTGGAATGCAGTGTGAACGTTGTCACGTTTCAACGTCATGGACCCAGCTTAAGCCTGCTGCAGGCTTTTCAAGGTAAACCTGTTCCTAATCGATATATTCGAATAAATATATGCTGTATCCAGAATATAATGAGCGGAAAAAAGACTTTAATAAAAAAAGTGGGATCCTGATATTTCCAAATTCTGAAGCTTTTCCAATAATCGATATTATCTCAAGAGCAGAATAACCTTTTTCTAAGAAAACTTCATCGGGTTGCTCGCTAGTAATAAATGATGTTCCTAGCGCTTCAATCTTTTTATGAAGTTTATAACTGTGTTTCTCGAAGAACTCTTTTTTCATAAGATCACAAATGAATTGATGTGATGGGAATTTTGAAATCAATGTATTAAGCAGATGTTCAATTGTTTGGTAACCTAAATACATCAGAACGCCTTCTAATATGATTATCGTCCTGAGTTGGCTTGGAAAGGATATCAGTTTTTCTTCCAAGGATTCGTTGGAGAAATCGATTGGGATTCTCTTAAGTGGATTTTTGCAGTTTGTGGCGGGCAGGCGTTCATTTTTATAATTTAATATTTGTGGCTCGTCCAACTCAACCCAGATTCCACCAACAAGTCTGAAAGGCCGAGTGTCAAATCCTGATCCAATGAGTATGATCTGTAT
The DNA here is from genome assembly GCA_903863255.1 of uncultured Methylophilaceae bacterium. Lineage (GTDB taxonomy): Bacteria > Pseudomonadota > Gammaproteobacteria > Burkholderiales > Methylophilaceae > CAIPBJ01. The sequence goes on along the minus strand of CAIPBJ010000089.1, from coordinate 5,027 downwards.
GTTTGGGTCAACCTTTAATTCTCGACGAAGGATATCGTCTATGATTCTATGTCTGGTTACATTACTTGCATTCGGATATTTGAATTCTTTGAACGCTTCAAAGATATTAAGCCCATATTCATTCATGAATATTCTGGCATAGGTGTCATTGCATACCGGTTTCACTGAATCCGCATCTTGCATGCGTGTTCCACAACAATAAAAGGCCGTACTCGTTATTGGTTTCATCTTTCCCTAATAGTATGAATGGTTAGAGAATTGAATTATCTTTTCAAATCTGGCTGACTGATATGCTAGAACATCCATCCAAACATGACACCACCACCCCAGTCTGTGCTCGAATCAGTATAACCGTGCGTAATGTAACTTTGAAGTTTGTACTGATCCTTAAATTTATGAGAGATAAATACGGTAAGTTCTCTTAATGACTGCGTGGTGTTTTGAGTTGCCTGACGGTAGTCTGCAATGATACCGACTGTCGAGGCAGGGTCGATTTTATAAGATAGGCCAGCAGAACCGAACCAGACGTTATTTAAACTGATTCCATCTGGATCGCCCATATATTTGTAGCCAATGTCTCCAAATAGGGTAGTAGAAGTAGTTATGGGTTTGTAAGAATCTACTTGCAACGAATAATCATTTTCTCCGGTTCCCAGGCCTTTTGAAGCTGAGGCAGTGGCAAATTTAATTTTACCCGTTAAATCAAAAACGAATGGATGGATATCACCAATCTCTCCCATTCTATGAGTTCCTGATACGACCACATCCCCCAAACCAGACTGAACGGTAATCGGTCGATTTGACTTACCTAGAACAATCGTAGTTGAGTCCCCGCCAATTACATTGCCAGGGCCTCGAATTTGGAGCCAGGGAACGGTAAGCTTAAAAACATCGTTATTTATTTCGTATTTGGCAATGATTGGAATATAAGTGATATCAGTTGATTCGGACTGACCATACTTTCCTGAACTGTAATCCACGCCAGTTGTCAACGTAAGGTTGCCAGCCGCTGGAATTGCGGCCGCATAAGAAAGTAAATAGATGAGGATGATTTTATTCAACGCTTTTTTCATGATCCTAATTTATTCTACTTTTTTGAAAGCTTGATGAATTATATAGATAATTTAAACAATTAATCAATTATCCTTTCCGCTTCGATCCGGCCTATCAACCCTATCGGGTACTTCTACCCTATCAGGGATTTCCACCCTGTCCGGGATTTCCACTCTGTCAGGTCGATCAATTTTCTCAGGCCTATCAATCCGGTCAAGACTCTCGGTCCGATTAACTTGATCGATTCGACTTGAATCGGAACTATTTTGACTTGTTGAGCTTGTAGAATTTGTTTCAATACTTGGCAGGGCTGATTGCGTATTTGTTGGTGAGACAAACGTTCCCTTTAGTTTTTCATCTGGTGAAACTAGCGGTTTAAAATCAATCTTATCGACTTTCAATTTTCCTTCAAGATTGATCCCATGAATCGTAATCAATTTTCCTTCAAGATTTGCTCCGTTGATAGAACTTCTAGATTGCTCAGTTAAATTAAAGGTCTTGCCAGAAACGTTCAATTGTCCATTTGATACATTACCTGAAGCTATCCCCTGAAGGTGAATGATCTCAACCTTATCAAGCGTGCGGCTAACTGGACCTAAACTCATTTCCAACACCCTGAAGGCATTGCCGTTCCAATTTCCGATTAGATGGAAATCAGCGTTTTGATTTAAGTTGTTAGGGTTTACCAAACCTTCTATTTTTGTACTGCCAATATAATAAGCGTTGCCAATATGAGTAATATTACCCACTAATTGCGATGATTTTTGGGGAGAAACAGTTTCAATTTTGGTTGCAACGATATTGCCATTTGACTCACGTAACCCGCTTACGGATACCCATTGGCCAATTTGCAATCCTCTTATTGCAGCTTGATTGGCATTGACAAGCTGATTCATCACTTGGATTGTATGACCATTCAAATCAATAGAAGTGATAGGCCCTACTACCTGGTGATAGACATGAATTTCTCTTGCAACAAGAAACTCTTCTTTGCCGGATGCATTCACAACTACAGTATCGCCGATTGATAATGAACTCGAACTGTATGACTTACCATCCATTTCGACAGGTGTGTTGTTGTAAAAATGCACCTCTAATCCACTTACACAAATGCTTCCAAATCCAGTAATGATCCCAACAATACCAGTACCACCAAAACCATTTTCGGCGAGATCTCCTGTGCCTCCAATGCCATGGCCTGCAGAATCAATACCGGTTCCTCCGATGCCTCCCGAATCGATACCTGTGCCGCCAATGCCGTGACCGGAATCGATGCCAGTCCCGCCTATCCCATGACCAGAATCGATACCGGTTCCGCCAATACCATGATCAGACCTTATTCCTGTTCCACCTATTCCAGATTGCAATGCTATTCCTGTGCCGCCGATTCCTCCGTTGTCGCATGGATTAGATAAGGCTTGCTCCGGTAAAGCAATTACCAATGATAGTAGACAAGTTAGTAAGAATCTATTCATGCTTAATTTGTCAGTTATTTTTGCAATCAGAAATGAAAATGATCTTAATCAATTCTAGTGCTCTTTCTTCGGTAAAATGTATGTGATATTTCGTTTTTATTATTTTGATCAACATTGTATAAATACAAAGCGAACGTGAATCGCTGAGTACTATTTTCTAATTTTGATGATAGTTCCTGTAATTCTCTAGCACGTGCGTTCACAGCTTTAAGCGCATCCATCCCAATTCGCTCGGCGAGAGTTTTTAACTCGTTTATCGATTCAATACTTAGGTTCTCGTAATACACGCACCTTTCAAGCATGGGTGGTTTTTGGTTCATCAAGTTATGAGCAGTAGCAGCGATATGGTCGTGAATGTTATGTTGAAAAAAGAAGAGCTTTTCTTCAAATCCTGCATTTGGAACAAAGGCTGAAACATTTAGGCAAACCTGGTCGTGTTCATCGATATGAACAACACCAACTCTCAGCCATTCATCCAGGACAGGTCTTGCGCGTATATCTTTGCTTACTCTTGCCACCAAGCTTTCAAACGAGGTTTTTCCTCCTGAACTTGCTAGTCTAGGAAGCGGTTTCGGGTTTCCTTCTTCAGTTAGGAAGTCTTTGTCACTTATCCATAGACCTACGAGTTGAGAACCCAGCGTGACCAGGGAGGAGTCTAAATTGGAATCTTCCTTATGACTTCTTAGCCGATGAACATCTTTTCTATGAAGCCCGGTCAACAAACTTATTCTGCTGTCAGTTTGTTGTCTTTGGGCCAGCTTGAAGTCTTCTTCGGCAACTTGAACGTAAACTAACTTAAGCAGTTCATGCAGCATCGAATAATTTACCCCTTGAGAAAGTGCAAATCGAATCAAGGGGGTAAGTACTCTTTGCAGTGCTTTGAGTACCTGCTTTTTCAATGGATTATCAGATGTTTCTGTGTTTTCAATCATTTAAATTTAATTATACAAAATGTGGGAACTTTTTCCATATTTTTCTTGACGTGTGAAATTTTCACACATATTATAACAGCGTGTGAGAATTTCACACGTATTATTTGCAAATATTTCAAAATTGTTTCAGCAGTAGATTAATTAAGAATAAAACGCTTTCTAGGGGAATTGAAAATTGCTTTATTACATAACGTTAAAACTTGGTAATTGACTCTCCTAGGGAGAAGCGAATGATTCAGATGACAAATTCAGCATCAGGTAACGAAATTAAATCTAGAAAAATGCTAGACTTTTTAAAACTCGCTATCTTATTCATCGCGCTATTTTTGGCATCGTTTTTTTTGGTAACTAACAATGCAGATGCTGCTACAAATAAAGTCAGGCATGTTGCTAACTTCAACCACAACAAGACGGGATATATTCTGACAGGGGCACATGCCTCGGCAACCTGTCAAAGTTGCCATACGAAAGGTGTTTTCAAGGGTACGCCTACTCAATGCAGTGGCTGTCACGTTCAAGGTGGTACGATTCAGGCTACAGGTAAACCAAGTCAACATATTCCAACAACCGATAAGTGCGATACATGTCATAAGTCGACAAGCTGGTTACCTGCGACATTTAGTCATTCATCGGTTGCAGCAGGAACTTGCGCAATTTGCCACAATAATGTTAATGAACAGGGTAAGCCACCTCAGCATATTCAAACAACCTCATCTTGTGATAGTTGCCATAAAACGACAGCCTGGTTGCCTGCTACCGGATTTAACCACGCAGGTATAACGAGTGGATGCGCAAGTTGTCACAACGGCGTAAAAGCTTTAGGTAAGGCGTCTTCTCATATTCCTACAAACGCACCATGTGAAACTTGTCATACAAGTACCACTTCATTTATGCCTGCCCTGATGAACCATGCAGGTATAACAACTGGATGTGCAGCTTGTCATAGTGGAGGATTTGCAAATGTAATGACAAAGCCTGCAAATCACGTAGTGACGAGCGCTCCTTGCGAAAGCTGTCATAAGAGTACGACAACCTTTTTAACTGCTACATTCGCACATAATGGCGTAGTTAAGGGTTGCGCTAGTTGTCATGATGGAAAGCAGGCTGTAGGAAAGCCCAGTACCCACATCCCAACGACTGCGGCTTGCGAGACTTGCCATACGAACACCACGACATTCACATCCTGGACGATGAACCATACGGGGATCACGAGCGGTTGCGCGACCTGTCATGGTGGCGCGTTTGCAGGGGTTGTGACAAAACCATCGAACCATATCACGACCAGTGCTCCATGCGAGACCTGTCATAAGAGCACTACGAGCTTCAAGGGTTCGGCAGTCATGAACCATACCGGCATCACGACCGGATGTGCGAGCTGCCATAATGGCACGACCGCACTTGGCAAGCCTACCACCCACATTCCAACGACTGCGGCTTGCGAGACATGCCATAGCAACACCACGACATTCACTGCCTGGACGATGAACCATACGGGGATCACAAGCGGTTGCGCCACTTGTCATAGTGGAAGCTTTGCAAATGTAAAAGTAAAACCTTCTACCCACAT
>CAIPBJ010000088.1 GCA_903863255.1 uncultured Methylophilaceae bacterium | reverse complement strand
GTTACTTGGAGGAGTGGTTTAATGATTACAATTCTTATCACCCACACAGTGCACTTGGGTACTTACCGCCTAAGCTCTTTAGGGAGAAACAAGCGGTAAATTAAACATACCGGTGGGCCTGTAATACGGGGTCAACTCCACCCCATACTCCCAACCTTAATCTAAGGCTAGTTAATATGCCATATTATTCTGGGATATTGTGTGCAGAAAATTTCAATGCTGGCGATCTACAGACCATACAGATTAAAAAATACTTTTTATGAGTTTCAAAATAATCATGTGTTCACTAAAAAATTTAGTAGTAGTTTTCATTTTGAATTAGCCAATTTGTCCTTAAGTACGGATTGCTCATCACTTAATAATCTGAGCATTTCAGCAACTGCTTCATCGTGGTTGGAAAAATTTTGGATGAGTTGATAAGAATTTTTATCAAGGGATAGGAGTTTTTCGTGTGAAACTATTTCTAATTTACTAATGTGTTCAATAATGTAATAAGATTTTTGAAATTCCATAAAACGACTCCAGTTTAATTATTATTCGTCATTGGTTTGGATATTAAATTTTTTGAATTCCTTGTTAAGTATTTCGTATGAAGCATTGTCTAATGGAGACAATGGAGGACGCGACCTTCTCCACTCTGCATCCCTATATAGAAGAGACATCAAATATTTATAAGATGCAATAAATGGATGTTTAGCAACAAGCAATTGCAATTCGGAGGCGCGAGTATCCACAGTCGTTTTGTCCTTCATTCCAGGAATGAATGTTGAACCACCACCTGCTTGTTGCCCCATAATCAAGCCCTTTATAACCCGAGGGATCAAATTTGCCATCAATGAGATGGTGCCAGAGGAACTCAACCGTTTGATATCAGTTTCATTAGCGGTATAGATCATAACTTTATTGACAAATGACTTTCTCAGATCATCACTAATTGAGCTTACGTCGGTTTGATTAACAATGCCGTAAATGTGATTGCCCCATCTATCTACTATAGTGGATAAAGCAACCTCAGGAATATCTAGATGGGTGGAGCTTGGAAGTAAATGAATGTAGAGTTTGGTATCAGGGCTTTTTATATAAGCGGTTAAGTACTCAAAGTAATGAATAAGACCATCCGCACTTACTGGCTTATAGTAAAAAGGAGGACTAAGTAAGACCCCGTGCAAACCAAGAGATTCAGCAAGGTGAATCAGATGAACTGAATCAGGTACAGAGTTCGAGGTTATTGACAAAAGGATAGAGTCAGGGGAAATTCCAGCCTTAATAAGTCCAGTTATCGTTTCTGACTTTTCTGCATAACTAAATGATGCACCTTCACCTGCGTGACTAAATAGCACGACCCCGTTAACACCTTTAAAGAATAGTGTTCTTATGTGCGACTCTAAACGCTGAAAATCTATGGATAAGTTAGACTTAACAGGGGTCAAAATATCAGGCCAAGTACCTGAAAAACCTTTTTTTATAGTCATAGTATCTGTCATAAATTACTTTCTATTAAGGCCTATTTGTCAGAACTAAAACATGGCAATAGGTAAAGAAGCTGAAATTTAACAAATAAATATCAAACTTTAATTTAGGCATTCATTTGGAAAAACAATATTTCAGGAATGAAGTAATAAAATTTACAACTACAAAACCTTTTTTTCTTATTCATCTTAGCACTATTAAGATTCTTTTGTTTATGAGGTCAACCCCACATAAATCCCAATAAATACTCTAATTTTAGGGTGAGAACACAATTAACGGTTTAATATCTATTGACTCTTAAACTTAACTGAATTTATTTAATTTAAGTAATTGTCAAATGATATTTTCTATTTCACAATCTACACATTCTTGAACTTTTCAATAATATCTTTCTCGGACATGATCTCAATTTCGTGAGCTTTTTCCTGTGTAATCCAATTTCTTTTGACCATACTGCTCAGTATCATATCCCTTGAAGGATTCCTTAAAGATGGTTCTGATTTACTCTCCTCGGGATCAATAAAAAATAGTTTCACTATTGAATTTCCAACAATGATAATGAGAACTCCGAATAAGGTAAGTCCAAGTAAGAAAGTCATACAAGCAACCACCCTCCCCCCGACCGTAACTGGAAACATATCCCCATAACCAGTTACCGCAAGCACACACCACCACATAGCCGTTGGGATGGACGTGAAATATCTTTTATCGTCTGCGATTTCGACTCCACTAATTGGATCAACTGGGACAAATTTAATTGACTCAGGATTTTTCACGGTGTCTATATTTTGAGCCGTTGCAAGTTCAATTAAGTCCTGCTCGCCTTGTTTCATCGCCTCTGTTGAATAAAGACTGCCCTCCACCAAATACATAAGTGAACTGCAAATCATGATGACTGAGAAAAAAATTGCAAAGTAGATTTTTAAATTGGTAAGAACTGGATTTGCTTTATTTTCCTCAGAGTTATTCATGAAGACGAGTTTTACCATCTTCAAGACTCGTAAAGACCTGATGACTCTCAAGGAGCGTATCAACTTACTACTTTGGAAAGAGGTTAAATTAACAAATTGGAGTAAAGTCGGCAAAATCGACAATAGATCCACAATACCCCAAAAACTTAAAGCATATTTGCGTCTATCGTCTGAGAAATAAAGATTCAATATGTAATCTATTGAAAACAATCCAACTGCTATGTATTCAATACTCTTAAATAAAAAATTGTATTTCTCATAGTATTCATCAACAGTTTCCAATGCCATAGAAAAACATGAAATACAAATAGCTATATTTATAATAGCCGTCCAAATATTGAATTCAGTTGAAGAAAAATCTTTTATTGATTTATAAAATATTCCGTTTGTATTGAAATTTTTATTATTTACTTCAATTTGCATAATCAAGTTTTCCAATGAATTAACTAATTTTATGTTTGCACTTTAATCACAAACACTTCGTAGTGAAATTTTATATTCAAATGACGCTATCAACTTTTGAAGTATCACATTGAGCTCCTCCTACCTTAGCAAGTTACCCATTTCGCTTTGAGCGGATTTAAAGCCCTAGCCTCTTTTCTAGGGGTTTTCACCAAAACAAACTTACCGCACAACACATTTGGATTTTGAGATTTATATTTTTCATCGAGTTTTAAAATCAGGGCAGACGTTAAAACACTTTGAATTTTCACCGAACATATTGTGACTCTATTGTTCTGATCAATTATGGGTAGGCTAACCCTAAATTATTTCATAAGAAGTTAGTTTAAATTTGATTCACTACAAGGGTTAACACGACCAAGATCATGGTTGAAATGAAAGGAAAATCAATCCTTTCAATATTTGAGCTGGGTGTCCCTCACCCTCAATCAAATTAAGGGTTGGTCTGAAATGAAACAATTGAATTCTTGACCTCTCATTTTTTAATATTAGGAGATTTTGGTGCTTTACTTCATTAAATGCGTATCAAACAAGGTGATACCTACCTTGATTTCTTTGTTATTGATCTGCATAGGCTCATCCGCCTTGGCTCAAACCGATTGGCCGAAGGCTAAACCTGTAACGTTATTGGTTGCTTTTGCTGCAGGTTCTTCAACAGATATTGTTGCAAGAAATTTAACCCAGAAATTAACTGAAATCACTGGTACCAACTTTATTGTTGAGAACAAAGGGGGAGCAGGCGGCAATATTGCAACGGGAATGGTTAAGCGAGCTGCGCCTGATGGATATACCGTTTTGGTTCATAGTGTTGCGTTCGCTGTAAACCCATCGCTTTATTCAGACGCAGGTTATGACGCTTTAAAAGATTTTATTCCACTTGCGTTGGGTCCAAAAACACCAAATATTTTCACTGTCAATCCAACCGTACCAGTTAAAACTCTTCCTGAACTGGTTGAGATGGCTAAGAAATCTCCGTTTAACTATGCATCATCCGGGATAGGAACTACAACACACCTATCAATGGAGAGACTTAAAACTGCTGCCAAACTGGATATTGTTCATGTTCCTTACCAACCAGCTGCAGCCATTAATGCAGTTGTCGCAGGACATACCCAAATTGCCTCTACATCGATGCCCCCGGCGGTTCCAATGATCAAAGCGGGTAAGCTGCGAGCATTAGCTGTGACAAGCGCCACTCGTTCACCCTTATTGCCTGATGTCCCCTCCATTACAGAGTATGGGTATAAGGAGTTTGACGATTACACATGGTTTGGATTCTTTTTACCCGTAGGAACGCCCCAAGCAATAGTTGACAAACTCAACGCCGCGATCAACCAGGCTATGGAATCAAGCGATACTGTAGAACGATTTGCACAATTGGGTATGGCAAGCACAAAAAATTCTAGCGCTGAATTCGGAATTTTCCTGAAAGCAGAGGTTCCTAAGTGGGCTGCAGTAGTTAAGAGTTCAGGTGCAAAAGCAGAGTAAAAAATTCAATGCTTCCCCTGATTCATCCAAATTTATAAATATTCAAATTAACAAGATATGCTAAGCTGACGGCATTTTTTTCAAGTCAGATTTTCAATAAAGGAGACATTTCAATGAGATTTTTAAAACTTACTTCACTCATGATGATTTGCGGATTAGTTCAAAATATCGCTCTAGCTGAGCCACAAGATATCGCAGTTGAAAAAACGATAGGTTTAAAACTTGCTGCAGAGATGGTGACTGCTGCAGTCGAGGACTGCTCTTCAAAGGGCTACAACACAGTTGCAGTTGTAGTGGATCGTTCGGGCGATGTAAAAGCACTACTTAGAGCCGATAACGCACGTCCCCATGCAATCGATATTGCAACTCGCAAAGCCAACACCGCTGCAATGCTTGGTTATGAAACTCGTATTTTGGCTGAGAACATAGGCAAAGGGGTAACACCGGCATCCATCACCAATACTCCTAACTTCACCTCTTTGTATGGTGGATTTCCAATTAAGATACGTGATGAAGTAGTTGGTGGTATCGGGGTTAGTGGCGCTCCTGGTGGTCCACTTGATGCAGCGTGTGTAGAAACTGCATTCAAGAAAGTTCAATCCAGACTTAATTAATCTTATTTTGATTAAAAAAGGGGTGAATTCAAGGACTTAGTGCGACGTTAATTAAATGATAAGAGGCTGAGGATAGATGAATATCCACAGCTTCTTATGAGACATAAACTAAGTTGCATTTAAATTTAAATAATTCTTGATCGCCCCTTCACAAAAGGAACGGCTGAGGTGGGCATGTCTTTGAAATCACAGACAGTTCAGGCTGTGTCTGAAGAGCACTGTGCACGACGGGATGTATACGGCC
>CAIPBJ010000087.1 GCA_903863255.1 uncultured Methylophilaceae bacterium | reverse complement strand
TCCTTATCTTCCGCAAATGCGGCGTTAGAAAAACTAACAGCAAGCAAACTGCCCAGAACAAAAGCTAACAATGATTTCTTCATGATCTTCTCCTGATAATTAATTTTAATAAATTCTTGTTACAGTTCCATAAACGCTTGTGTCTCCACGGGGTTGACCCCTAGGCAGTCTGCTCCTCAGTGTTTTATGTAACGGAATGTATCGCCTTCTAAAGAAATGGAGGTCGATTTCGGGTTTGATTATGACGACTTAACTTTTTGTGGATTCGATGAAGGGATCATCAAAGGTAGCATCATGGTTCTCAAAGATGGTCACAAGACTGGTAAAGAGCTTTCGATAACTACTGACCGTGTCGCCTTCTTTGTCAAACTGGTAGCATTCGACTAGAAGGGCATTCAGTTTTCTCATGATTTCGTTATGAGCAAGACTATGATTTCGGAAGTATTCGTAATCTTCCGTCACATTTGGCCTGCTTAGCATGATTTTTTCTTCGTTTATGAAATGTTTACTTGCCAAATCGATAATGTCATGCAGAAAGGAAGGCAAACGTCCTCTACACGTGCCATATTGTTCGAGCGTGCAGGACTGGCAGGTCAGGTCGTTGTCAAGATTGCAGCATGTTTCCTTAAGGACATCCAGGAAACCATTTAATTGACGGTGTTCCTTTTCGATAAGCAGGTAATCGCTTTTTGATAAATTCTTGATGGCATGTGTGTGCGTTACCACGATAATTCCCCCTCATGCATGACAACAACTGGTTTTTAGTTATACCGTTAACGAAATGAATTGCTACACTTATCTACATGGTTCCCTTATCGAATATTTTCAATACCACAACCTGATTCTGCCGTTGGATTTAAATGATTAATGATCATGATTTAAATTACACGTGCCACCCATATCCGTCAATCAAAATTAGGTTTTAAGAAAAATAACCTCGCTAGGGTTATGCTTGGATAATAAAAAAAGAGCCCCAAATGGGGCTCTTCAATTTCGAACATAATCAAATCATTCAGAGATGAGAAGGATTAAAATCCAGGCAGAATCTCAGTGTGTTCGATTTGTACGGCTTGTAAGTCATCCGGGTCAAGATTCAGGGCTCTTAAGATCGTTGGTGCGACCTGAGTGGTTGTAACCGGAGTCTTGATGACCGTTCTGGAGATGGCCGGATTGGATATCAGCAATCCTACATTGGTGTCGTCATCGGCAAAGCCACCGTGTTCCGCTGTTTTGTTCTTGCTTGGTTTTGTATAGATCGTACCTGGATTTGGCAAGACGATGATGTCGGGGGTGCGATTGTCATGCAACGGATTGTTGAATTTCAACTTGATGGACTCACCTGCCAATACAGTCTGAATATGCAAAGCATCCTGATTGTTTCTCAAGTATTGCGCGGCCGCCTCAGTTTGTGTTTGATCGTTTAACCAGATCATAGCAAAGTCGTCCTCGTTCTCACCGGCATTGATGATTGCTTGAGCCGCTGCAGTACTGGAGTCTGGCAGGTTCTGAACCAGCGTTTGAAGTCCGCCAACCTTGTTTGATTTGGACTTGTCGATCGGTGATTGTCCATGTTTTGCAGTAATCACGATGAGGGTTGAGTCATAAAGACCATGCGTCTTTAAACTGTCCACAATCTTGTCAATGGCCTGGTCGGTTTGTTTAAGACCGAATGACAGAACGTCGGATGGCGTGGCGGCTGCGTCAAGGTAACCGCCTTGCTTGCCATATACATTGTATTTGTCCTGAAGTTTACAGTCGAGATTGATGTTGTCGATACCTAACTTCTGACCAACACTGACTGCCTGGAAATTCATGCCAAAGATTGTTGGAACGCCGACCTTTTTGGTTCCGCTATGATCCAATCCCTTGATCTCATTTAAGATGGCATTCACTTTCTTTGAGTCATTGTCCACGGTGCAAACTGTGCTGACTGTATTATCAAACCCTACCGGATTGGTGATTTCTGGTGTGTAGAGATCGTCTACTCCTTTTCCGGACGGACCGTTAACAAGGTCGTAAGCCGGATGCTTATCCGCCCAAGCCGTGTGGCCGCCTGCTTTTTTGATCACTTCAAAAATCGTATTGACCTTGACGAAGTCATGCGGGTAAACACGCACGCATTTACCGTTCTTCAATGCGTTCGGAAGCAAGGTCTCATCGATTTTGTCCAGGTCGTTACCTTGTGAGTCAATCACATCAATGGTTTCATCGTAAGTGGACTGGTTGCCGATCGGTCCCTTGCACTCGGTGTCAGTCGGTGCGAATTGAGTGCGGTCCCAGCTTACGTCATAAAATACCCCGGTTGACACGGGTGAGCCGCCTGTAACGATAGACAGGATCCCCGGGAAAGAATCGGACGGCTTCGATGTCGATGCGTTTGTGTAACGAACACCGTGCTCGGCTAACTCTGCCAGAGCGGAATGGGAATTATTAGGATTTTTGATGAATTTCTCAAGGTCGATGGCATGCAATCCATCGATGCTGATGAGCAGAACATGCTTGAAATGTTCATTGACGATGGGTTGGCTTTCTTCTGCATTTGCTAAGCCGATGACATTGGTCATCCCAAAGCCTAGCAAAATGCCTAGTGCGGTTTGCTTGAGATTCATGGAATACTTCCTTAATGTTATAGATTTGATGGAATACAAATTATGACAAAATCACATGACGGGAACATGAATGAGAACTAGCCTCAGGATATAGTCTGCTTGAGTGCGAGTTGAATTATATGGCGTGAATAATAATATAAAACAATAGATTATGTGATTTTTATGTGAACGCTCATCTTGTGAGTTTGAAGGTTTTGTGACGTTTCGGCTTGGTGAGATAGTTGGGTGGATTTCTTTTTTAGGATTCAAGACCGATGCCCTATTTAAAAGTATAATGAATCAACCAATTGTAGGACTTTGCCACCATGAAAAAAATCGTTATTCCGTTTATCATGTTTTTGATGATCGTTTCCGGTTGCTCCAAAACGCATCATCCGCTCATGTCTGCAAAAAAAGCAAAAATGGTGTCAGAATTGATCATAGGGTCGGAGAAATGCGATTCATTCAAGAAGAAGTTATCGTCTCCCACTTTGGAAGACGATGATATCGATGACATCTACCACGAGGCGGTCAAGGCGCAGTGCGTGTTCAAGGATGTATAGGGGGTTCTTTACTTGACGAGGGTCACGGGCACCTCGGCAAGGTGCACCACCTGATTCGCTACGGATCCCATGACCAAATTGCCGAATGCACCCATGCCACGTGTGCCCATGATGATGTTATCGCAATTGTTTGCTTTGGCATATTCCACGATCGTTCGGGAAATGGGGCCGATTTCATAATGTTTCGTCACGTCAATGTTGGCTTCCTCGAGTAACTTGCAGGCTCGTTTCAAGACGCTTTTAGCCTGCAGCGCCTGCGCTTTTTCTATTTGATCGTAATCATAAAGCGGAAACTCACTCACCGTGATCATGACCGGCATCTGGACGTTGATCAAATAGACCTTGGCCGAGAGGCCTTCACTGATTGTCTTGATGGCGTACTTAATCGCCTTTGTTGAATGTTCCGAACCATCCACTGGAATTAGAATCGAATGCATCTTTTATCCTTTCATTGTTATCTAAACACCATGCAATTTTAAAAATTCCCGGATAGGCAGTTAAACCATTCCTATGTCTTTACCGCCATTGATTTTAAAATAGTTCCCGGAGGGACGGTACTGATGCTCCGGGAAATCACAATATTAATCTGTCAACTGTAAGGCGATCAGCTTATTTTCAGTTGCTTGGTTTTTGAACCTGCTATTTTGGGAATGGTCAGTTTTAAAACCCCGTTCTCGTACTTCGCTTCCGCATCATTGGCATTCACATCGGAATCGAAAGTAAAACTCCTTGAGGTCATTCCATAATAACGCTCACTGCGAACGACTTTCTCATCCTTCTTCTCGACCTTATCCTGCTTGATTTCCGCACCGATGTAAAGCTGATTGCCGTTGATCTTTACTTCGATGTCTTCTTTTTTTACCCCCGGGATTTCAGCTTTTACAGTATAGCTCTTATCATCCTCGCTGATGTCCGTCTTGATTGAAATGTCCTGAGGGGTATCCAGAAGTCCAACCGGCCTCCAAAAGACATTGCTGAACAACTCGTCAAATTGGGAAGGTCTTGTCAACCTAGTCAAGTTAGCCATTTCATTCTCCTTTAAGTGCAAATATTTTTTTCAAACTGCAACACTATCCTAATGCGCTAATTTTTTTTATTTTTGACTTAGGTCAACTTAAGTGTAACTTGAATACGTGTTTGGAAAAATTCTGGAATCGTGTAAATATACGGTTTTTCGGGTTAGGTTCTACCCGGTCTTTTCTAATCTCTGCAAAGGCAGATCGTATTAAAGGTGCGTAATGGCGACAAAAGCTGATATTGAACATCATTACGATGTGAATAATGATTTCTTCGCATTATTTCTAGACAAGAAATACCGGGCCTATAGTTGCGGTGTCTGGAAAAAGGCACACGACCTTGAACAGGCTCAGGAAGATAAACTGGATCGCATCATACGCTACGCAAACGTAGCTGAAGGTCATAAGGTGATCGATGTAGGGTGCGGATGGGGTGGCATGATGCATCGAATCGCCGAGCGATTCCCGTCGAATGAAATACAGGGCGTGACATTAAGCACGGAACAGTTTGAATACGTGAATGCGACCAAGGCTGCGAACGTCAAGGTTGAACTGTGCAGTTGGCAAGACTTTCCGCTACCCGAGAAGAAATTCGATTCGATCGTTTCCGTAGGGGCGTTTGAGCATTTTGCGACGTTCGAAGATCACATGGCTTATCGCCAACGGGATGTCTATAAGGGTTTTTTCGATTGGTGTCTTTCCATCTCGACCCCTGAAGCCTACCTTGGATTGCAAACCATCGTGATTGCGAGAGCGCCAAACTCGTTATCCGAGGTCAGGGACTCAAGGTATCTGCTGGACAAGGTCTTTCCAGGCTCTGGTCTGCCTTCCATCAGCGACATTCAGGCTGCTGCGGTCGATAAATATGAAATCTCGGCGGTCAGTCGAATCGGCCTGGATTACGCGAGGACATTGTCTGAATGGAACAAAAGGCTGGAGATGAATAAGAGTCTGATCGTTGAGCGTTATGGTCAGGCCTTATTCGATCATTACCGAATCTACTTTGATTCGGCAAGACGGTGTTTCGAAACCGGTTACGTTGATTTGTATCAGGTTTCTTTAAAGCGAGCCAAGCCCTTAAGAATATTGACAAGGTGATTCGCAGCCGTTTGCTAAGCTAGTTGGTTGTTTCGAGAGGCGGCAGATTCGCCCATTCCTCATCGGTAAAGAGTCGTCCGCGTGTGATGAAAGCCATGCCTGTGCCGCAGTCGATCGAGAATGACCCGCTTGATCCGGGAACGGCATCCAGGATCGTGTGCGTGTGTTCCGAGAATTGAAAATGGCTGTGTCCCATATAAAACTTCGCACCCGCCAGTTCACCCACTTTCACGTCGGATGGGCTGACATGAAATTCATTTTCAGGCATGCAAAGGGGAACGCTTCCTTCACAACAGCCCCCGGATTGAAAAAACAGGATTGGACCATACTGGGCCGTCAGTTTATTGATCAATTCAATGGCGCTGGCAGTGGCAGAGACTCGAGCAGACATTTTTATCCTTAAATTTATAAGAGGCGGGAATCATCCCGCCTCATTATATTAACTTCGAAAACCTTCTAATTCAAATTTAGAAGAATCCGAGCTTCTTGGGACTGTAACTTACCAGCAGATTCTTGGTTTGTTGGTAATGGTCTAGCATCATCTTATGGTTCTCACGACCGATACCGGATTCCTTGTATCCACCGAAAGCAGCATGGGCAGGGTAAGCGTGGTAACAGTTCGTCCATACACGACCAGCCTTGATGCCACGACCCATTCTGTATGCAAGGTTGCCATTTCGGCTCCAGACCCCTGCGCCAAGACCGAAGATCGTATCGTTGGCGATGGCAAGTGCATCCGCTTCGTCCTTGAATGTCGTGACGGCCAATACGGGTCCAAAGATCTCTTCCTGGAAGATGCGCATTTTGTTGTGGCCCTTGAAGAGGGTCGGTTTGACGTAGTAGCCGTCAGCCAGGTCGCCTGTCAGGTGATTGCGTTCGCCACCGATGAGGACTTCTGCACCTTCTTGTCTTCCAATATCCATATAAGACATGATCTTGTTGATTTGATCCTGGGAAGCTTGTGCGCCAATCATCGTGTTTGGATCCAGTGGGTTGCCTTGCTTGATCGCCTTGACGCGTTCAAGGCAGCGTTCCATGAACCTGTCATAAATGGATTCCTGGATGAGTGCGCGTGATGGGCAGGTACACACTTCGCCCTGGTTGAACGCGAAAAGGACCAGGCCCTCGATCGCCTTGTCAAAGAAGTCGTCGTCAGCGTCGGCGATGTCTTCAAAGAAGATATTGGGCGATTTTCCACCGAGTTCCAACGTGGCAGGAATGAGATTGCTTGCCGCAGCCTGGGCAATGACCCGGCCCGTTGCGGTCGATCCTGTGAAGGCGATCTTGCCTATGCGCTTGCTGTTTGCAAGTGGGGAGCCCACTTCACGGCCATAGCCGTTCACGATGTTCATGACACCTGGCGGAACCAGGTCTGCAATCACTTCTGTCAGGATAAGCAGGCTGATCGGTGTGAATTCTGCTGGCTTCAAAACCACAGCGTTACCTGCAGCCAGAGCCGGAGCCAGTTTCCATGCTGCCATCAGGATCGGGAAGTTCCAGGGAATGATCTG
Source organism: uncultured Methylophilaceae bacterium (assembly GCA_903863255.1). Lineage (GTDB taxonomy): Bacteria > Pseudomonadota > Gammaproteobacteria > Burkholderiales > Methylophilaceae > CAIPBJ01. Next base: position 39,852 of record CAIPBJ010000087.1, on the reverse strand, counting down.
GCCCACTACGCCGATTGGCTCGTGGAAATGGTATGCGACGGTGTTTTCATCCAGTTCGCTCAAGCTACCTTCCTGTGCGCGGATGCAACCTGCGAAATAACGGAAGTGATCAACGGCCAAAGGAATGTCGGCATTGACGGTTTCGCGGATTGGCTTGCCGTTATCGACTGTCTCAGCAGTGGCGATCAAATGCAGGTTAGCCTCGATTCGGTCAGCGATCTTATTTAGGATATTGGCCCGCTCAGCTGCAGGCGTACGTCCCCAGGCCCCTGCCGCAGCATGGGCGGCATCCAATGCCAATTCCACATCTTCAGCACTTGAACGGGGTGCCTTCGTGTAAGGTTTACCTGTGATTGGCGATATGACATCAAAGTACTCACCCTTGACAGGAGGAACCCATTTCCCCCCGATAAAGTTCTCGTATTTTGCCTTGTATGGGATGGTTACACCCAGATTCTTCAAGCTTTCTATACTCATTACATCACTCCCGAATAATTGATCATGGTTATTATCACTTTTATTGTGCCTGCATCAGCAAACACTTTAGCGTGCTATAACATAGCAGAAAACATGCCTGAATTCACTATCAGAATTACATCATGATTATTAATGAATATTTCACCTTGTCATGATGTTTGGTATTACAATATTCTCAAAATGAGACGCTTATTTTTCTCAAAGTGAAGCAGCAGGAGAAAGCAGTGAAACAGCCAAATTACCTAAACCGCATACGAAATGCACGCGAACTCTTCCTGGGCAAGGGGGAAGTTCCGGATGGACTGTTGCCGGAATCCATCTACCGATCATGGGAACGTTGCCTAAAAACCGGCTTGGCCGTTGATCTGGGGGCGGATCTGGAGCCGGCGGACAGCAGGGTGCTAAGCGAACTCAAGGAAAAGAACGGGCAGTTGCTGACCCAGTCTCAGGCGGAAATGGAGAACCTTTCCTCGCATATACTCGGGACGCAAAGCATGGTGATCTTAAGTGATGCAGAAGGGACTATTTTGCATGCCATGGGTGATCCCGACTTTATGACTAAAGCGCAGCGGGTCGCCTTGCAGCCAGGTGTTTCTTGGAAAGAGGAGCTTACGGGAACCAATGCGATAGGCACGGCACTCGTCGAAAAGACCCCCGTTTTTGTCATGGGTGGGGAACATTATTTCGAGCGCAACGCATTCCTGAACTGTTCCGCGGCGCCTATCTCCGATCCGCACGGTAATGTCATCGGTGTGTTGGACTTGTCTGGCGATCACCGCCAGCCTCAGGAGCATACGATGGCCTTGGTCAGAATGTCGGCCCAAATGATTGAGAATCGATTGTTCAACGTCAACTTCACCAAGGACATCATCGTTCGCTTTCACAGCCGGATTGAGTTCATCGGTACCCTGTGGGAAGGGATTGCCACGTTCTCTCCCGACGGAAAATTGCTGGCTGCCAACCGAAGCGGTGCCTTTCAGCTGGGTCTAAATGGACACAATTACATCGGGATGGATTTCAGCGCGATCTTTGGTATATCCATCAGTATCTTTCTGGATACGATAAGAAAGCGTTCGCTTTCGGTAAGTACGACCTTGGCACTTAAAAATGGACTGAAGCTTTACGTCAAGGCCGACCCCGGACCTTACACCTTATTCAGTGCGAAGTCCTATGAATCACTCCCGCCGAGGCCAGTTAGAGCAGAAACCGAACCTTTGGATATGCTGGATCATGGGGATGCGGCCATTCGAAAAACGATAGAACGGGCAAAATTATCGATTGGACACGATATCCCCATTCTGATCGAGGGAGAAACGGGGACTGGAAAAGAGTTGTTTGCAAAGGCGATCCACCAGTCCGGCACGAGAAAGCACGGTGCCTTTGTTGCCATCAATTGCGCGGCCATACCTGAGGGGCTGATCGAATCGGAATTGTTTGGTCATGAAGAAGGTGCGTTTACCGGGTCCAAGCGAAGGGGGGCGATGGGGCGCGTGCAGCAGGCTCATGGCGGGACGCTTTTCCTCGATGAGGTAGGGGAGATGCCGTTGGCGCTTCAGGCCAGGTTGCTTCGGGTGATCCAGGAGAGGGAGGTGATTCCGCTCGGTGGTTCAAAATCGATCCCGGTGGATATTGCCATCATCTCGGCCACAAACTGCCGATTGAAACAAAAAGTGGCTAAAGGCGAATTCCGTGAAGACCTCTATTACAGACTGAATGGGCTTCGTCTCTCCCTTCCTGCCCTGCGGGACAGGACCGATATCGAGAAGCTGATAAAGCTCATCCTGAAAGACAAACTCAACAAGCCCGAGGTAAGCATTCATCCCGAAGTCATGCAGTTGATGAAAAAACACGAGTGGCGAGGGAACGTCCGTCAGTTGTTTAATGTCTTACGTTCATCCGTCATTTTTCTGGATGGGGATGTGATCGAGACGGTGCATCTGCCGGAAGATTTCATGGAGGAATTCGACGACGTACGACTGGAATCGGACGGTCGTGAACGAAATGCTTACATGGAAGTGACAAATTTTGCCAGTGCCGAAGCGATCCTGATCAAGCAGGCGATGGAGTTGCATCACGGCAATATGACGGCCGTAGCCAATGAATTGGGTATTAGCCGAGCTACGGTGTACAGAAAATCAAAACGGCTTGGATTAAGATAAGCGCAATTCCTTATAAATTCGTCGGTTTTGATAAGGTTGACAGGATACAAATAGAATAATGCTTGATACAATTATGAAATAGATAGCAACTGAGGGTTTGCATGGACCCTATAATTCGTTCAAGGAGACGTTGTGCAAGAAGAAATTGTATCGAAGGATCAATTATCAAAGATAGAAAGTATCATCGGCGCCTTCAAGTCTGTGCCTGGAGCATTAATGCCTCTTCTTCATGAAATACAGAATGAAATGGGTTATATCCCGGAATCGACTTATCCATCCATTTCAAGAGAGCTCAACCTTTCCGTTGCCGAAGTCCATGGCGTCGTTACGTTTTATCACCATTTCAGGACCCATCGGCCAGGCAAGCATATCCTGCAGATCTGCAGAGCCGAGTCTTGTCAATCGATGGGTTGCGGAGAACTTGAGACGCATGTCAAGTGCTCACTGGGCGTGGATTACCACGAGACCACTTCCGATGGCGAGATCAGTCTTGAACCGGTTTACTGCCTTGGTAATTGCGCGCTTTCACCTGCTGTGATGATGGATGATCAGATCTACGGACGGGTGAATGTCAAACGGATCGATGAGATCATTGAATCCGTTAAGGAGAAAGTATGAGTTATACCGTTTTCGTCCCGCGAGATTCCAGCGCTCTGTCGATGGGTGCAGATAAGACAGCTCAAACGATTCTTGCGGAAGCCGCAAGCAGAAACCTTGACGTTAAAGTGGTCAGGAATGGATCAAGGGGAATGTATTGGCTGGAACCGCTTGTCGAGGTGGTGACGTCGGAAGGCCGAGTGGCTTACGGACCGGTTCTGCCTGGTGACGTGGCTTCGCTGTTTGACAATAACTTCCTTGAAGGTGGCGCCCATGCCCTTCGCTTGGGCTTGACTGAGGAATTGTCCTGGCTTAAGAAACAGGAAAGGTTGACCTTTGCCCGGATGGGTGTGGTCGACCCTGTCTCAATCGATGACTACATGTCTCATGACGGCTTCAATGGGTTGAAGAATGCCTTGGCCATGTCTGGAGCCGATATCGTGAAGCAGGTAACCGATTCCGGTCTGAGAGGGCGGGGCGGGGCGGCATTTCCTACGGGTATCAAATGGAAAACCGTCATGGAGTGCCAGTCGGATCAAAAATACATCGTTTGCAATGCGGATGAAGGCGATTCGGGAACCTATTCCGACCGCATGATCATGGAAGGCGATCCTTTTGTCCTGATCGAGGGCATGACCATCGCCGGCGTGGCCGTCGGCGCGACACAAGGTTATATCTACCTGAGGTCGGAATACCCTCATGCCATGGAAACCCTCAATCAGGCAATTAAGAATGCCTATGCCTCGAATTGGCTGGGTCGCAACATACAGGGAAGCGGGAAGACATTCGACCTGGAAGTGCGCCTTGGGGCGGGCGCTTACGTGTGCGGTGAAGAGACATCGCTACTGGAAAGCCTTGAAGGCAAGCGTGGCCTAGTACGTTTCAAGCCACCTCTACCGGCAATCGAAGGGCTTTTTGGCAAACCAACGGTGGTGAATAACGTGATCTCCCTCGCGACGATACCGATCGTTCTTGATAAAGGTGCCGATTACTACAAAGACTACGGCATGGGTCGATCGAGGGGAACCTTGCCAATTCAATTGGCAGGGAATATCAAACAATGCGGTCTCGTAGAGAAGGCATTCGGCATCACGCTTAGGGAGTTGTTGTACGATTTCGGTGGCGGTTCTGCGACCGGTCGCCCGATCCGGGCTGTTCAGGTCGGTGGTCCATTGGGAGCCTATCTGCCCGAGTCGCAATTTGATACACCCCTTGATTACGAGAAGTTCACTGAGATCTGGGCCGTGCTGGGTCATGGCGGAATCGTTGCGTTCGATGATACGGTCGACATGGCAAAGATGGCGCGTTATGCATTCGAATTCTGTGCAATAGAATCCTGCGGGAAATGTACCCCATGCCGTATCGGGTCGACACGCGGGGTGGAGGTTATGGACAAAATTATTTCGGGTACGGATTCCACCAGGAACATCGAACTGGTTCGCGATTTGAGCGACACTATGCTGAATGGTTCGCTCTGCGCGCTGGGCGGAATGACGCCGTATCCTGTTTTAAGTGCAATCAATCATTTTCCGGAAGATTTCGGTCTCGTAAAGAAAGAACAAGCAGCCTAGGATTAAGGAGCACATCATGGACAGTAACAAGGATTTTGGAACCCCTGCCAGGGAATCCGCTAAAAACATAACGCTCGACATTGACGGTACCTCGGTCAGCGTTGCCGAGGGAACGTCTATCCTGCATGCGGCGATGGTCGCAGGGGTCAGCGTTCCGAAACTTTGTGCGACGGACAGCCTGGAACCATTTGGTTCCTGTCGTCTCTGCCTGGTCGAAATTGAAGGAAGGCGCGGTTACCCTGCCTCCTGCACGACACCGGTTGCGGAAGGCCTGAAAGTGCATACCCAGACCCCTAAGCTCGCTGACATCAGAAAAGGTGTCATGGAGCTTTATATCTCCGACCATCCTTTGGATTGCCTGACCTGCGCCACCAACGGGGATTGTGAACTGCAGGATATGGCGGGTGCGGTTGGCTTGAGAGAGGTGCGCTACGGCTATGATGGAGAGAATCATCTCCGTTCTGAAAAGGATGTCTCGAATCCCTATTTCCAGTTTGACCCATCCAAATGCATCGTATGCTCTCGATGCGTGAGGGCATGTGAAGAGACTCAGGGCACTTTTGCGCTGACCATTCAGGGCCGAGGCTTTGATTCGAAAGTTGCAGCTGGAAATTTCGGGAATTTCTTTGATTCGGAATGCGTCTCCTGCGGTGCCTGTGTGCAAGCCTGCCCGACAGCCACGCTGATCGAAAAAACCGTTGTCGAACATGGCGTACCGGAACATTCTGTTACGACTACCTGTGCTTATTGTGGGGTGGGTTGCTCTTTCAATGCCGAGATGAAGGGCGAGGAAGTCATCCGCATGGTGCCCGATAAGAAAGGTGGCGCGAACCATGGCCATTCCTGCGTCAAGGGACGTTTCGCCTGGGGTTATGCGACCCATAAGGACCGCATAACCAAACCAATGATCCGTAAGAGCATTTCTGATCCCTGGACCGAGGTTTCCTGGGATGAGGCGATCAATTACGCGGCAAGCGAAATGAAGCGGATCCAGGAAAAATATGGCAAGGATTCGGTCGGTGCCATCACTTCTTCACGTTGCACCAACGAAGAAGTCTATGTCACGCAAAAAGTGGTACGTGCTGTATTTGGAAGCAATAACGTGGATACCTGTGCTCGCGTCTGCCATTCCCCGACCGGCTATGGACTCAAACAGACCTTGGGCGAGTCGGCAGGCACCCAGACCTTCGATTCGGTTATGAAATCGGATGTGATCATGGTCATGGGAGCCAATCCTACTGACGGTCATCCCGTTTTCGGATCCATGATGAAACGTCGTCTGCGTGAGGGCGCCAAGCTCATCGTTGTGGATCCGCGTTCCATCGATCTCGTGTCCACGGCGCACGTCAAAGCGGACTTTCATCTGAAACTTCGTCCCGGTACGAACGTGGCCCTCATCTCCGCGATGTCGCACGTGATCGTCACGGAGGGCCTGGTCAAAGAGGATTTCGTTCGTGAACGTTGCGAATGGGATTCCTATGTTGCCTGGCGCGATTTCGCGGCAAAACCAGAGAACTCACCTGAAGCACTTGAAGTCGAACTGGGCGTACCAGCCGGTGAACTACGTGCGGCTGCTCGATTGTTTGCTACGGGCGGCAATGCAGCGATCTATTATGGCCTGGGTGTCACCGAGCACAGCCAGGGTTCGACCACGGTGATGGGCATAGCCAATCTCGCGATGGCGACGGCGAACATAGGCAGGGAAGGCGTGGGAGTCAACCCGTTGCGAGGCCAGAACAATGTTCAGGGATCGTGTGACATGGGTTCCATGCCTCATGAATTCCCAGGCTATCGTCATGTGTCGGATGATGAAACAAGAAAACTCTTCGAAGAAGCCTGGGGCAGGCCATTGAGCAACGATCCGGGTTTGCGCATACCGAATATGCTGGATCTTGCCACCGAAGGCGGTTTCAAAGGTTTGTACTGTGTCGGCGAAGACATCGCTCAATCCGATCCGAATACGCAGCATGTGACGCACGCCCTGGAGTCGATGGAGTGTGTGATCGTTCAGGATCTTTTCCTGAACGAAACCGCCATGTTTGCCCATGTCTTCTTTCCAGGTGCCTCCTTCCTTGAGAAGAGCGGTACCTTTACCAATGCCGAACGCAGAATCTCGCCTGTGCGTCGGGTCATGACCCCGAAGAATGGCTACGAGGACTGGGAGATCACCGCGAAGTTCTCAACGGCTCTGGGTTACCCGATGCATTATAAGCATGCGTCAGATATCCTGGATGAGATCGCGAAGCTCACGCCAACGTTCGAGGGTGTCAGTTTTGAGAAGCTCGATAGGCTCGGCAGCGTTCAATGGCCTTGCAATGAAGAGCATCCAGAGGGTACGCCTACAATGCATATCGATGAGTTCGTTCGTGGCAAGGGTAAATTCTTCATCACCCAGTATGTGGCTACGACGGAAAAAGTGAATGCAAGGTATCCGCTGATCCTGACTACCGGCAGGATACTTTCCCAATACAACGTGGGCGCACAAACACGCCGTACCAATAACGTGTCATGGCACCCTGAAGACTTGGTTGAAATCCATCCTCACGACGCTGAGGAACGCGGAATTAGAAACGGGGATTGGGTCGGGATCAACAGCCGTGCAGGCGAGACAGTGTTGCGTGCCAAGATCACTGAGCGTGTGCAGCCTGGCGTGATCTACACGACGTTCCATCATCCAGAATCCGGTGCGAACGTCATCACGACCGATAACTCCGACTGGGCGACCAACTGTCCGGAATTCAAGGTCACCGCCGTTCAGGTGACTCGCGTGACGCAGCTCTCCGAATGGCAGCGCAATTACAAGGAATTTAGCGAAGAACAGATTGGTTTTGTCCAACAGGCGATGGAATAAGATACCGGGTGAGGGCCTATTCAGGCAGGCTATCTCTTGAAAGATAACTTGAATACAATGTGCCCCTCTCCTGGTTTGTTGGTCAGTGAAGGCAGTTTTGGCTATTATTCCGTCAGTCGGTTAAAGAACAATCACGTTCAATCCGTTGAAGACTGCGTGGCTGAGGAAGTACCGGTCGCCATGATCTACAATGGTATTTCCCACGCTGTCATGCTGGCTTCGCCCGATGACCTTGAGGATTTTATCCTGGGTTTTTCGCTCTCCGAAGGCATTATCAACGAGCCACGCGAACTGTTTGGCGTCGAAATTGCGATTAGAGCCAATGGGATTGAGGTGCACGCTGAGATTTCAAGTGAGCGTTTCCTTCAGCTGAAGGATCGCAGGCGAAGCATGGCTGGGCGGACAGGTTGCGGTCTATGCGGTACAGAAAGCCTCGAACATGCTTTGCGATTGCCCGAGTACGTTGCTGAGGCCCAGTTTGAATTCAATGAAGAATCGATTCATAAGGCACTTCTTGAAATCAAGAACCTGCAGACACTCCAGAAATTAACCGGTGCGACCCATGCGAGCGCATGGGTGGATAAAGAGGGTGCGATCAAGGTATTAAAAGAAGACGTGGGCCGACACAACGCGCTCGACAAGTTAATTGGCGCAATCGCCAGGATGGATAGCCGAGGTACCGGCTTTGTCATCACAACCAGTCGCGCCAGCTATGAAATGGTTCAGAAAGTCATCGTGGCAGGGATCCCCATGCTGGTGGCAATCTCAGCGCCAACGGGTTTGGCTATTCGAATAGCACGTCTTTATGGCATCATACTGATTGGATTCGCAAGAGCGGACCAGTTTGTGATTTACAGCGGTGAAGACAGAGTTTTGTAAAAAGGAAGAGAATGAATATCGAGCATTTGATTACCATGGCTAACCAGATCGGGGACTTTTTCAAAGCATATCCGGATGCTGACGTCGCCAAAAAGGATATCATCGGTCATATCAAGAAATTCTGGGCATTAAGAATGCGTCAGCAGATCATTGCACACGTTCAAGAGCATGGCGGGCAAGGGTTAAGTCCGATTGTGATTGAGGCGATTAAAGAGAATCAGGCACTGCTTCTTTGATCTGTTTTGACTGGTTCATACTTTAGCCGTCAAGATAAGGCTCCCATGGCAAATTTTCATGTACTGATCCCGGCTGCCGGTGCTGGAAGTAGAATGGGTTCGGAAACGCCCAAGCAGTACTTGCCCTTGAATGGGCGCCCTATGATCGATTACTCGCTTAACCTCTTTCAGCGTTCCAGTCGGATAGCGTCGATCTCATTGGTGGTCGCTAAGGAAGATGATTTCTTCCATGACAGGGATCATTTCTTTTCAAAGCTTGTTATTTACCCTTTCGGTGGTCAGACTCGTGCGGAGTCGGTCCTTAACGGATTAAGGGCCATTGAGGATAAGGTCCAAGGGGATGACTGGATACTTGTCCACGATGCGGCCAGACCGGGACTCACCGAGGCGCTTCTTCACAAACTGATCGACACCCTGGAGTTTGATTCGGTCGGCGGGTTGCTTGCCATTCCTTTGGCTGACACCCTTAAACGTGAAGACGAGAATCATCGAGTAGCAAAAACAGAGTCAAGGGACGGTCTATGGCAGGCACAGACCCCGCAGATGTTCCGTTACGATTTATTAAGGCAGGCATTGTCGCGGGCAGGTGGCTTGCCAACCGATGAGGCCCAGTCAGTAGAATCGATGGGAATGAAACCGAAACTGGTACAGGGCGAGCTGAGGAACCTAAAAATCACGTTCCCGCAGGATTTGATTCTGGCTGAGGCGATCCTGGCTAAAGATAGGGAAACCCAAGAATGAGAATAGGACACGGATTTGACGTACACGCCTTTGTAGCAGGCAGGAAGTGCATATTGGGCGGCGTTGAAATACCCTATGAATTGGGGCTCGATGGGCATTCCGATGCGGATGTGCTTTTGCATGCGATATGCGACGCACTGATAGGTGCGGCCGCTTTGGGTGATATTGGCAAGCACTTTCCCCCAAGCGATATGCGTTACAAGGGCATCGATTCAAGAGAGCTATTAAGAAACGTGGTGGCCTTATTGGAAAAGCAGGGCTACCGGGTCGGTAACATCGATGCAACCGTCATTTGCGAAGCGCCGCGACTTGGACCCTATACGAGCCAAATGTGTCTTAATATCGCGGCAGATTGCAAGACGGATGTTGGTGCAGTCAACGTAAAGGCCACGACTACCGAGCGTCTGGGATTCACCGGCAGAGGGGAAGGCGTGGCCGCAGAAGCCGTTTGCATCCTTTTTACCCTGTAAAGTAACTTAATACTCCGACCTAATTAATTTCATATAACCGTGTTAACTTGATTTAAAAGTAGTGCCAGTTGGTTGCGCGTTGATTTAAGTAGACCAGTTGCTCCGTTCCGGTTAGCGGGTGGGATAAGGCAAATCAAACTTCCCTTGAATCGCGTTGTCAACTGTCTGGATCAAGTTTATTGATAATCTACTTTCCATAATTCAGAAAAGCTATCAAAAGACCCATGTTTAAATGGTTTGAAAACCTTGTAAATCCTTTCCCGGAGGCAGTTAAAGATAACCTGCCGACCTCTTTCTGGTCCTTCGTCTGGGTCTGCACGGGTAATCTTCGGGTCTATATCTTATGGATGACGATCCTAACGGCCGTGATTGGCGGTTTTGAAGCAATCCTGTTTGGAATGATGGGTCAAATCGTTGACTGGCTAAGCAAGGTGCCTTCTGCAAAGCTATGGGCCCAGGAAGGCATGCACCTCCTTTACCTGGCATTGCTGTTGGTAGGGAGTACATTCCTGGTCGCGCTTCAGACCTTATTGAAGCATCAGACCCTGGCAGGGAACTTCCCCATGCAACTTAGATGGCACTTTCATCGACTCATGCTGGAGCAAAGCATGAGTTTCTATCAGGATGAATTTGCTGGAAGAGTCGCCGCAAAAGTGATGCAAACGGCTTTGGCAGTTCGCGACATGTGGTTTATCCTGGCAGACATTCTGGTGTTCGTAATTATCTATTTTGTCACGATGATCCTGGTCGTGGGTCATTTTAACGGATGGATGATCTGGTCTTTTATCTTCTGGCTTGTTTTATACGTCTCCTCATTAAGCTATTTCGTACCTAAATTGGCTAAGGTATCCCAGAATCAGGCCGATGCCAGGTCGTTGATGACGGGTCGTATCACCGATGCGTACACAAACATAAGCATCGTGAAGCTATTTTCCCACGCCGGCAGGGAGGCGAACTTCGCAAAATCCGCCATGCGCGAGTTCCTGATAACCGTCCATTTACAAATGCGGCTGGTTAGCGGCATCGAAATAATCAATCACATCCTGAATATGATGCTGGTTCTGAGCACAACAGGATTTGCCTTGTTGTTATGGGCTAGGGGAGAACTATCGGTTGGGGCGGTTGCCGCTGTGACTGCCATGGCACTTCGCCTGAATGGGATCTCACATTGGGTGATGTGGGAGATGACGTCACTTTATGAGCAGATAGGAACTGTTCAAGACGGAATCAACACATTATCGCTGCCACATCAGGTAACGGATGCAGACGGTGCCAAGCCACTTGAGATCACTCAGGGAGAAGTTCAGTTCAAGAACGTGAATTTTAACTATAACGGTTCAGGGGAAATCCTGAATGACTTCTCGCTCAGTATCAAGCCGGGAGAGAAGGTCGGTCTGGTCGGTCGTTCCGGCGCTGGGAAATCCACGCTGGTGAATCTCTTGCTCAGGTTCTACGATGTCGATTCCGGCCAAATAATGATAGACAACCAGAATATCGAACGAGTCCAGCAAACCAGTTTGCGATCACAGATCGCTATGGTGACACAGGATACGTCGCTTCTTCATCGTTCAGTCAGGGAGAACATACTCTATGGTCGACCAGAGGCATCGGAAGAGGAGATGGTCGAGGCTGCGAGAAAAGCGGAAGCCCACCATTTCATTATTCATCTCAATGATGCTAAAGGCCGCAGTGGCTATGATGCGCACGTGGGTGAGCGAGGGGTCAAGCTTTCCGGCGGGCAGAGGCAGAGGATCGCCATTGCCAGAGTGATCCTGAAGAATGCACCCATACTTTTGCTGGACGAGGCGACAAGTGCCCTTGATTCAGAAGCTGAGATTGCGATCCAGGAAAGCCTGTATCAGCTGATGACCGGTAAAACGGTGATCGCAATCGCACATCGCCTGTCCACGATCGCAGCCATGGACAGACTAATCGTATTGGACAAAGGCAAAATCATCGAGGAGGGCAACCATCAGTTCTTGCTTGCTAAAGGTGGGCTTTACGCAAGGCTATGGGCCCATCAAAGCGGCGGATTCATTGGCGAAGATTAGTTATGAATCTTTGCCAATCCCTCTTTTATTGCTCCCCACGCCATTTTCTTGCTTTGGCTTCATCCGAGAAGTATGGGAAGAGCAAAGGCAGCAACATGAGCGTAAAGAACGTCGCGCTGATCAGGCCACCAACAATCACGACAGCAAAAGGCCGCTGCGTTTCAGAGCCGATTCCATGAGAGAGGGCGGCAGGAAGGAGGCCCAGTCCTGCCATCAGTGCAGTCATCAGTATGGGTCGTAAACGGGCGACCGCGCCGTCCAGAACCGCCTCTGCGACCGTGCTGCCTTCCAGTATCAGATGCTTGATCTGCTCGACCATGATCACGCCGTTCTGAACGGATATACCTGCCAGCGCGATGAATCCGACCGCTGCAGATACTGAAAGATGGAGTCCAGCCACACCCAGTCCAGCCAGTCCGCCTATCAGGGTGAACGGGATCATTGATAGGACCAGGAAAGCGTTTCTAACAGATTTGAATGCCCAGAACAGCAGGACGAAAATAAGCAGGATGGACAGGGGTACGATCACCTCAAGCCGTTTCATCGCCCGTTGCTGATTCTCGAACTGTCCGCCCCATGTCATGGTGTAACCTGGTGGGAGTTTCACTTTCTGAGCAACGCTAGACATCGCTTCTTTTACGAAGCCACCCTGGTCACGGTCTTCAAGGTTACACTTGATGGATACCACTCGGGAAACGCCTTCTCGGCTCACTCGGGAAGCTCCTTGTTTGACGATGACGTCCGCAACCTGGCTCAAAGGAATGGTTCCTGCTCCGTCCGGGAGCGCTATCGGCAACTCATTGATGTCATCCACTGCGTCCCGGAAGGTTGGTTGGAGACGCACGGTTACATCAAAACGTCGGTCGCCATCGTAGAATGTGTTTGCGGCATTGCCCGCCAATGCGGTTTGCAGGGTGTTGTTCACATCGCCAGCAGCCAATCCATAGCGTGCCAGTTTTGCACGGTTCAAGGTGATATCCAGTTCGGAGTTCCCCGATATCCGGATAGCGGAGACATCGGTTGCCCCTCTTACCGAGTTGAGCACGTCCACTACCTCGTCGGCTTTCTGTTCTAGTACAGAAAGATCGGGTCCGAAGATCTTGATCGCGATTTCCCCTTTTACCCCTGACAAGGCTTCTTCCACGTTATCCTGGATCACCTGGGAGAAGTTCGTGGGAATGCCCGGGATGGTGTGGATCTTATCCGACATGTCCTTGATCAGCGCTTCCTTGTTTGGGAACGACCAGGAACTGGCAGGTTTCAAGTCGGCCAGAATCTCGATGTTATTCGGTCCTTTCGGATCGGTACCGTCATCTGGCCGGCCTACCTGTGATACGACCAGATTGACTTCCTTGTAGCTGTTTAGGATCTTTCGGACATGCCTTTCCACATCTTTGGTTTTCTCCAGTCTGGTAGAAGGAGGCAGGCTGATGGTGAGCCAAATATTGCCTTCATCCAGCTTTGGAAGGAACTCGGAACCCAGCATGGGTGACAGAGCAAGTGAAAGACCCAACAGTCCAAGGGATACCAGAATGACAGGCAACCTGAACATGCCCAACTTAAGCAGGAACTTCTTGTAGCCTTCCTGTAGTGCATGCATCCATTTGCTTTCTTTTTCCGCCATATCCTCACGACGCATCGTGTAGGAAAGCAAAGCGGGGATCAGCGTCAACGTCAGGGTGATGGCGCCTAATAGCGCGAAGCTCAAGGTAAATGCCATCGGGGAAAAGATCTTTCCTTCGACGCGCTGGAAGGTAAAGATCGGCAAGAAAGCCAGGATGATGATGGCTTTTGAGAAAAGTATGGGGCGGCCCATTTCAACAGCCGTGCTTTTAAGCGTCTGGATTCGCCAGGCATAGGTCGCATGCTGGGGGAATTTATCAATCTGAGTAAAGGCGAGCTTGACCATGAGCGCTTCGACCAACACGACCGCACTGTCGATGATGATACCAAAGTCGACGGCTCCCAAAGAGATCAGGTTGGCTGAGACGTCGCGCAGATCCATCACGATAAACGCAAACAGCAGGGATAGCGGGATCACCGACGCGACGATCAGGGCTGCCTTCCAGTTTCTCAGGAATATGATTAGGATAGCAACGACCAGTAATGCACCGACTATCAGGTTCTCCGTGACGGTATGAACGGTATGGTTGATCAGGCTGGTACGGTCATAGAACGGAGCAATCCTGACACCGGGAGGCAGTTTCTTGTTGATCTCGTCGACCTTGACTTTGAGTGCGGCAATGACCTTAGCTGGATTCTGGCCCTTGCTCATGATGACGATGCCTTCGATCACGTCATCACGGCCGTTATAGGAAACGATACCGGAGCGGGGACGATCACCGATTTCAACGTCGCCTACGTCGCTTACGAGAATCGGTTTGCCACCTCTTGAGGTGATAACGGTTTGAGCGATGTCATCAAGGCTGTGATAAAGACCGATCCCCCTGACAACAAGGGCCTCGTCACCGCGAGGCATCAATCCGCCTCCCACGTTGCTGCTGTTGTTGGTCAGTGCCTGATTGACCTGGTCGATGCTCACTTCGAATTTCTTGAGCAGGTAGGGATTGAGACTTACCTGGTACTCCTTGATGGAGCCGCCGAAACTGTTGATGTCTGCGACGCCAGGCACGGTGCGTAACATGGGTACAATCTGCCAGTCCTGAATGGCGCGAATCTCGCGTTGAGGCATGTCTTTAGGCGCCTCGACGAGATACCGGTATATTTCCCCTACCGCCGTAGACAATGGCGCAAGTGTCGGCTGGATACCGGTAGGCAAGGTAACGCCTTGAAGCCGTTCCATGACCTGTTGTCTGGCGAAATAATCGTCGGTATGTTCAGAGAAGGTGAGCGTGATCACCGAAAGGCCCGTGATGGAAACCGAGCGCATCTGCATGAGATGCGGGACCCCGCTCATCTCATGTTCGATTGCAAGCGATACGACACGTTCCACTTCTTCAGGAGCGAGACCAGGAGCCTGCGTGACGATTACGACATGGACATCTTCAACATCCGGAAAAGCCTCGATCGGCAGGTTTTGAACGGCCATCCAACCGGCAATCGCAATGACAATCGTGCCTAGAAGGACAAATACGCGTTGTTGAAGCGCAAAAGTAATGACGTTTTTTAACATGGGCTGTGCTTTGTATTATTTACCGGCCATCAATTCAGAATTCAGTAATATGGCTCCTACCGTTACCACTTTATCGCCTACCTGGAGTCCTTCTTTTACGGTTGCGTAATCCCGGTCCTGAACATTCAGAACGATCCTGCGCTTCTTGATATGCCCAGGGGAGGTCTCCACGAAGACGTAATTATACAAACCTTCGGTGATCAAGGCCGTGTTGGGTAATTGAATGACTTTTTCACTTTTTAGGCTAAGGGGGGTAATCTTGGCATACATTTCCGCTTTGAGTTTCCCTTTGCTCTCGACGATGCAATGAACGGGTATGCGTCTTGTAGTCGGGTCAACCACCACGCCGATCGCTTTCACGTGCCCATTGAACGTTTCATCAGGGTAGGCTTCCACGCTGATTGAGAGGGCTTGACCAATTTCTATCTTTCCGAGATCCCGTTCCGGTAAATCGATACTGGCCCAAAGGTGATCGGGATTGGTGATGGTGAAAAGCGGTGCTGCGGCATCCGGTCTCACTTCCGTGCCCGGGTTCACTTGCCTGTCGACAATCGTGCCGGAAATGGGTGCCCTAACGGTGTAAGTTTGATTGAGGGAATGCTTTATCCCAAGGTTATTTAGTCTGGCATTGGCTCGTTCGGCTTCAGCTTTGGATTGTGCTAGGTCGGATTCACTGCTTTCGAAGTCCTTCAAGGCGATCACGCCTCCCTCAAGGAGCATGCGATTTCTTTCCATTGCCTTTTGTTTCATTTCCAGATCGGCATCCGCTTTCTTTGCATCGGAGACGGCACTGCCAAGATCCGGGGAATCCATTACCATCAGCACCTGACCTGCTTTGACTTTATCGCCTATCTGAGCCTTGATGCTTGTCGCCCTTCCTAATAAGGGTGAGCTCACGCGAGCGGTATAGTTCTCATCGAATACGATCTTTCCGTTGAGCGGTTCCGTAGCAGGGGCTGTAATCTCAATCACAGGTTCAATCTTTAAACTGTCAAGCTGAGGGGAGTTGGGCTGCAGGACGATCTCGTCAGACAAGGTTGCTTTCTTTTCGGCTGGTTTTTGTTCTTCAGCAGCAACGGCACTTAATGAGATTGCGAAAATTAGTAAGAAACGAATCAATTGGCTTTTCATTTGTTTTCCTCAGAAACAATTGCAGCCTGCCAGGCAGCAAGTGATTTTGCATAATCGGCTCGAACGGAAACGGCATCGAGTTGAAGGGCGCGTAATATTCGACGTGAATCAAGAAGGTCGGTTACCCCCATCGCACCGTGTTGATAGGCGAATTCGGCTGCATCCGCCGCCTTTTGTGCTTCTGCCAGCATTTGTTCATCAAATCGCTGCACTTTTTCGATGCTGGCGTTCAAGTCCGCCCGAGCGCGTTCGATTTCTCCTAGCGCCGCTGCCCGTGCCTGCTCACGTGATTCAAGGGCCGTAGTGTAGTCGACCTCGGATCGCGCGATCTCGCCCTGATATTCGTAATTTGTAAAAAGCGGGATGCTTACCGAAGCGCCTATCGTATGTTCGCCTGCACCGGGTTCTTGTCCCGGGAAGTGTTGATAGCCAAGGCCGACAACCACGTCCCTGGACTTAAGGGATTCGGCCAATTTTCTGTTCTGGTCCGCTTGCTGCATCCTGGCTTCGGCTGCCAACACGTCTGCACGGGAATCGAGTCGGCTGTCATCGATTGGTTCTGAAAGGCTGGAAGGGACATTGTGGATGTCTGGCCAGGGATCAGTAGCCTTAATCGAATCGGATTCTTTTTCTTTTCCAATCATGTAAGCCAGATTGGTTTGCGCATTCTGATGAGACGCAACGGCCTGACGCAAGTCGTTCTTTGCGCGAAGTGCATCCACCCGAATTCTTGCTACGTCCGAGGAGGCAATGTCACCGGCACTCAAGCGTAATTCCGATGCTTTTAGCGTTTTTTCATATAACTCTACGTTGGTTCGCTGGATGTTTTCCGAATCTTGAGCCAAGAGCAGGTCGTAGTAAGCGCTTTTCAACGCGAGTTCCTGCTGCCTGGTGGTATCCTTATAGTCGTATTGGGATGCCTTTAATGCCTTTTCGGCAGAGGCCTGACGCAACTCCCGTTTATTGCCACGCTCGTACAGCTGGCTTACCTGAATCGACGTGTTGAGTGTCTGGTCGGTGATCCCATTGCTGCCGTTCGGGTTGCGGTTGCCCTGATTGCGATTCAGGTTGAAGCTCGACACCCCAATGTTAAGGGAAGGATTCGGTTTTTGTCCCGCTGTAATCGTATCGGCTTGGGAAGCTTCGACTGCTCGTCTGGCCGCTAACAGTTCACGATTGTTTGCCTTGAAAAGCTGTTCTGCCGAATTCAGGCTCAAATCGTCAAGATTGATGTCTTCAGCGTGCGTATAAATCGGGATTAATAGAATTAAACTTAGAAAAAGTCTAATAAAAACGAATAAATTCATGGTTTTTCTAAAATTTCGGTTGCCAAAATTTGAATGCACGGATTATACAACCTAAATCTTAATTTATATCAAGATTAAACACGGAGAAATGTATCATATTGTAAATTTAAACAATTATTCTGGAATTGGACTCAGGAGATAATTTGAAACCATTTATCAACATGTCTATTTAAAAATGGAAGTAAAGCAATAATACTTGCTCTTGAGCCAGCCTTTTTGCCGGATCTTAATCACTTATGGTATAAAAAAAGGAGCTAAAAAAGCTCCTTTTAGTGAACATCTGAAGCGAATTACGATTGTTTACGTCGACTTGCTATGAAGCCTAGCAAACCCAAACCACTTATCATCATACCTAAGGCATCCGGTTCTGGAACGGCTGTTACTGAAAGCGTGCCAGCAAAATTGCCTGCGCTTGTGCCGCGAATCTCAACGACGTAATTTCCAGCTGTAAGTGCTGTTGGGCTTACATAGGACAAGCTTGTGCCAGGCAACACGTAATTGGTGCTCCATGCTTGAAGGATGCCACTGCCAGCCGGTGTGTCGCCAAGAAAACCGTTATTTCCCAAGGAAGGGTTGTAAGCGTAGATTCGCTCATTAAGCGAACCTACACCACTGTTGTTCGTGAGACTTGTCGTTACGCTTTCCGCTGTCGATCCAGTCACGTTAATGAGGTAGTCTGAATAAAAGTAACCATTTGTACTTGCTGGGAAGGCTGCGGTAGTGCCGCTAAAGTTAAATCCAGTCGTGCTAGGGCTTGGATTCAGTACAAGATCATTGTAATTGATTGCCAAGGTATCAATGGATGAAGTATAAATGGAGGCGTTCAATGTGCCACCATCACTTACTGATGATGAGTTTATCGTTACTGTCTGGGCTGATGCTTCGGTAACGCCAAGCGCAATCACAATCGCGATTGCGGATAATATGAATCTACTGGTTGTCATTCTATAAACTCCTAAATTAAAACTTGTCGTTACTAAAGTGGTTGAATCTAAACATTCACGGATAGCAATATAGGCTGTTCGGGTTACTAAGATATTTCTTTATATAGTCCATTCGGACTATATTCGTTAAAAAATTGTTAAGTATTGAATCGACTGGATTAAGAAATGGAGTATTGAAGAACGAATAGGAATGGTCTTATTTTCAGTTTTTTATAACAAAATTGATGATTAATTTCTACTCATTCGAAACGAGTTCATGAATGGAATGGATTACATTCCATGTTCCTATTTGCTCAACCAGGCCTGAACGCTTTAATTTCTCCATTACATTTGGCTTTGCCTCGCACAATACCAATCGTGTTTTATGATGCTTGCAAGTATCCAGCAGGTTCAGTAATGACTGTAGACCGGTTGCATCAATGAATGGGACCCTGGCAAGTCGTATAACAAGAATATCAGCATGGCCATGAACAGATTCAAGCGCAATCTCAAGTTTTTCCGCCGCACCAAAGAAAAAAGGGCCATCCATAGAAACCACAAAAGTTCTGGGTGGTAAGTTGAAATTCCTGTCCTCGATCTCTGCTGACAGAATGTCATGATCTTGCAATTCGATACTAACGGTCTCCGACATCCGTTTCATGAACAAGAGTGCGGCCAGGATGACGCCGATATTGACGGCAATCACTAAATCGGCAAAAACAGTCAGTAGGAATGTAATCAGCAAAACCGCCACATCAGGCTTGGGTGCGGTTTTTACCATATGGGTAAAACGGTGAAGTTCGCTCATGTTGTAGGCCACGACAAACAAAATAGCAGAAAGCGAGCTGAGTGGAATATGCGAAGCCAATGGGGCAATTAATAGCACAATTACCATCAGTGTCAACGTATGCATGATCCCAGCTAGTGGACTCGTGGCCCCATTACGAATATTGGTGGCTGTGCGGGCGATCGCACCGGTCGAGGCGAACCCGCCGAACAGCGGTGAAAAAATATTGGCGATGCCTTGGCCGACTAACTCCTGATTGGAATCGTGTTTGGTACCAGCCATGCTGTCTGCAACGACTGCCGAGAGCAAAGATTCAATTGCGCCCAGCAAGGCAATGGTAAACGCGGGGCCTATGAGTTGCAGTATTTCTGAAAACGTTATCGACGGCACTTGAAAATGGGGCAAGCTTTGTGGAATGCCACCAAAGGTACTGCCGATCGTGGCGACACCTTTGAAGTCGAAATGCCATTCCAGGATGGTTGCAGCCACCATGGCCACTAAGGGCGAGGGAATGCGTTTAAATACACTTGGAGAAACCAACAGAACCATCAGTGTGAAAATGCCAATCCCTGTCGTTTCTATGTTCAAACCAGGTAGGGCTTGAATCAAATGCCAGAATTTTTCATGGAAATGAATGGTCACTGACTCGACTAAAAGTCCGAAAAAGTCTTTCCATTGACCTACCCAGATAATGACGCCGATCCCGCTGGTAAAACCAACGATAACTGGGTCGGGAATGAATTTGATGACTCCGCCCAATCTGGTCAATCCCATCAGGATAAGGATCACTCCGGCCATGAGGGTCGCCAGCTGCAGACCACCTATACCGTACTTGGCAGTAATGCCTGAAAGTATGACGATAAAAGCCCCGGTTGGGCCGGCGATCTGCAAGCGACTGCCTCCAAACAAGGATGTCAGTCCTCCTGCCACGATCGCTGTATAGATGCCTTGCTCTGGTTTTGCTCCGGAGGCAATTGCAAATGCCATAGCCAAGGGTAATGCCACAATCCCGACGATCAGGCCAGCCAACATATTATTAACCCAATGTCCTTTGGATAATAAACCTGCGCGTTTAGCTTCGAGAATGGCGATCATGTTTGACGATTGAATTCGAAATGAGCTGGAAACTCATATTAACATGACCGTAACGATTAACTGAATTCGGTGAGGTTTAGGAAGTTCGTTTTCAGCGTGGCCAATTTTTCAAAACAAGGCTGACAACAGCAAGCAGCTCTTCTTTTGTCGCTCCGCTAGTTGCTTGCACCGACATGCCCTGATGGACAGTAGCGATGTATTTTGCAAACTCAGCCGGATTGATTTCCTTCGGAAAGTCATGATGTGATTGTGCAAATTCCAGTCTCTTTGTCAGTGCGTTTTCATAACCCTTACGAAAGCCGGCTAATTCCTGCTGGATCAGCTCGGCTCCTTGGCCACATGTCAATGCGCCCTGAACCAGCATACATCCTTTCGGATGATCCGGATTACCAAGAAACTCGGCTGACTTAATTAAGAGCATTTCGACCGCTTGTTTTGCTGTGGGTTGTTGAAAAGCCTCTGACACATAAGAAACTGGGCCAGATAGATATTTTCTCATTACCTTACGAAATAAGGCTTCCTTATTGCCGAAGGCAGCGTAAATACTTGGACGGTTAATACCGAGGGCATCCGTTAGCTCAGCCATGGACGCACCCTCGTAGCCTCGGGTCCAAAAGACGAGAAGTGCCTTATCCAAAGCCTCCTCATGATCAAAAACGGATGGCCTGCCACGAGGCCTTTTCATTTCGGTTACGTTCATGGCATCGAAAATTCCTGATTGAAAGTTATTATTATACTGCATGGTAAAAAAATAATTGACAATTAAATGTGGATTGACTAGTATTAAATACCGAACGGTAAATAAATAGTAGTCAATCCAATATAAGGAATATGAAAATGGCAATGCATGAAGGAAAAATAGCATTTATAACTGGAGCAAACCGAGGCATCGGGTTTGAAACTGCCAAACGATTGAGTGAGCTCGGCATGACAGTGGTGATTGGTTCGCGAGACCTGGCTAAAGGCGAAGAAGCGGTAAAAAAACTCGAGTTGCTTGGATTCAAGGCTGAGGCAATAAAGTATGACGCCAATAGTGAAGATTCAGCGCCTAAGGCATTCGCATATTTTGAACAAAAGTACGGCAAGCTTGACATTCTGATCAACAATGCGGGCATGTGCGCCGAACCTTTATTCGGTAATGAATCAAGTAGTACAATCAGCAGTGACACCTTACTTCAAACATTTCAGACTAATTTCTTTGATGTGGTGAATCTCACGCAGACGCTTCTTCCCCTCATCCGTAAGTCATCAGCAGGACGTATCGTAAATCTTTCCAGTATATTGGCTTCGCTCACTTTGCATAGCATGCCTAACTCACCGATTGATCCTGCCAAGGCGTTCGCGTATAACGCATCAAAAACTGCATTGAATGCATTTACAGTTCATTTGGCACATGAACTTCGCAATTCTCCTATAAAAGTCAATTCGGCACATCCTGGTTGGGTAAAGACAGAATTAGGCGGAATGAATGCACCGATGGAAGTGGCCGATAGCTATAAGACCAGTGTCCACCTTGCAACATTAGATGAAAATGGACCAAGTGGCGGGTTCTTTCATGAAGGTGAAGCGCTACCTTGGTAAAAATCCCAAAAAAATTCAAAGGGGTAATGTTTGCTGTGCTGATGTCATTTAGCACAGCATTCATTGTTTCTGCTGCAATAACGTACATTCATCATGTTAAATGGAACGTCTTTATAGGAATATGGCTAACTTCTTTTTTGACAGCCTGGCCAATCGTATTTATATCAATATTGGTAGTCGCTCCCCAAATTCACAAAATACTTAACATGTGTATTAAAGAATGACTTTGAAGATTCAATCAAAATTATCTAATGACCTATGGGCATCCGAATTGCATAAGATGCAACTACGATCCGCAATTTAGCAAACCCATTCAGCAAACTCTCCAAACTTAGAAACAAGGTGTTCTTACTTCAACGTATTTACACTTTGTTTATAAATTACCTGCAAACTTTAAGAGTATTTTTATATTCGAGCGACTAGTATTGCTGAGTCACTATTTGGGAGTTGTTAGATGGATATTATATATATAGTTGCAATATTGCTCCTTTTCATTCTGATCGCAGCGATGGCCTTTGGCTGTTCAAAACTCGGAGGTAAACAATGAACTGGCTCACTGTAATAGGTTGTGTCGTCGTTATTGGATTGTTTATTTACTTGATTGCTGCGTTACTCTATCCGGAGGATTTTTCATGACTAATCATGCGTGGATCTTGCTCGGAGTTTACTTTCTAACGCTACTTCTTTTAAGTAAACCGCTTGGGCTCTACATCGCACAAGTGATGGAAGGCCGCTTGAAGTACGGCGGGGTCATTGAGAATACACTTTATCGTTTCTGCGGAATCAAGAAGGACGAAGAAATGGGCTGGCTCAACTTCACGCTGGCATTGCTATTTTTCAATCTACTGGGCGTCATAGCTGTCTATTTATTACAGCGGTTGCAAATTTCGCTTCCGTTAAACCCTCAGAGATTTGCCAATGTCAGCCCTGACTCCTCTTTCAATACGGCAATTAGTTTTGTCACGAATACCAACTGGCAAGGCTACAGCGGTGAATCGACCATGAGCTATCTCACACAAATGCTGGGGCTGGCGGTTCAGAATTTCTTTTCTGCGGCAACCGGGATCGTGGTGGTGATCGCACTAATTCGTGGCTTTGTAAGGCATACCGCTTCGACCATTGGCAATGTTTGGGTGGATTTGACAAGAGTGACACTTTATATCCTGCTGCCATTGTCACTGGTGTTTTCTGTTTTCCTGGTCAGTCAGGGCGTGATCCAGAATTTCGTTGCCAATAAGGATATCCAAACATTAGAGGTCACCAAGTACGACAATCCCAAACTTGACGCCTCAGGTCAACCGATCAAGGATGCCAAAGGTAATCCAGTGACTGAGCCAGCCATGACTCAGACACAAACGTTGCCTATGGGCCCGGTAGCTTCTCAAGAGGCAATCAAGATGCTGGGAACAAATGGAGGCGGATTCTTTAATGCCAACTCAGCCCATCCTTACGAGAATCCCACGCCCTTGACGAATTTTTTTCAGATGCTTTCGATTTTTCTGATTCCTGGAGCGCTTTGTATCACCTTCGGAAGAATGGTGGGAGATCCACGTCAGGGATGGACAATCTATGCAGCGATGTCGCTCCTGTTTCTCGCATTCGCCATCGGAGCGATGACGTTCGAGCAACAGGGAAATCCCCTGTTGGCATCACTGGGCACCGATCAATCCGTAACTGCCATGCAAGCTGGCGGTAACATGGAAGGCAAGGAAACGCGTTTCGGTATTGCGGACTCTGGATTGTTCGCGACAATCACAACCCTGGCCTCCTGTGGTGCGGTGAATGCGATGCATGACTCCTTCACGCCATTGGGTGGAATGATTCCATTGGCTTCGATGCAATTGGGTGAGGTCGTTTTTGGCGGGGTGGGTTCCGGACTTTATGGGATGCTAGTCTTTGCGATTCTTGCTGTTTTTATCGCCGGACTGATGATAGGCAGAACGCCAGAATACCTAGGCAAAAAGATCGAGTCGTTTGAGATGAAAATGACTTCCATTGCCATATTGGTCACCCCCCTTCTGGTTCTGATTGGGACGGCCATTGCCGTGATGACGGAGGCAGGTCGAGCCGGCATCGCAAATCCAGGCGCTCATGGGTTCTCAGAGATCCTCTATGCCTTGACTTCGGTTGCGAATAATAATGGCAGCGCATTTGCAGGTCTATCTGCCAATACTCCTTTTTATAACGTCTTACTAGCAATCGGAATGTGGTTTGGCCGATTTGGCGTCATCGTTCCCGTTTTAGCGATTGCTGGTGCACTCGCTGCCAAAAAACGAATATCGGTCACTTCTGGAACCATGTCTACACACGGCCCCTTGTTCGTTACCCTCTTAATCGGGGAGGTGATACTGGTTGGATTGCTTAACTATGTCCCTGCACTGGCTCTAGGTCCTGTGGTCGAGCATCTGGTTCTTTGGACAGGACATTAAGGAGAAATTATATGTCACGTAAAACGTTTACCCTTTTCGATCCAGAACTGGTCAAGCCAGCGATAGTCGAATCCTTCAAAAAATTATCTCCCCATATACAATGGCGTAACCCAGTCATGTTCGTGGTTTACGTGGGAAGTATCCTAACAACGATCCTTTGGCTCCAATCGATGCGTGGACAAGGAGAGGCTCCATCCGGATTCATTCTGGGTATTGCGGTGTGGTTGTGGTTTACGGTAATTTTTGCAAATTTTGCTGAGGCTTTGGCAGAAGGTCGCAGCAAGGCGCAAGCAGCTTCGCTGCGTGGCCTGAAGAAGGAGACTTGGGCCAAGAAACTCCATGAACCAACCTCTAAAGCATCTTGGCATAGCGTTCCCGCTATAGACTTAAGAAAAGGGGACGTTGTTATTGTCGATGCTGGAGAATTTATCCCTGCAGACGGCGATGTCATAGAAGGTGTGGCAAGCGTGGATGAGTCGGCTATTACGGGGGAGTCCGCCCCTGTGATTCGTGAATCCGGTGGGGATTTCTCTGCCGTAACGGGCGGCACACGAGTGCTCTCGGATTGGATTGTGATGCGTGTCAGTGCGAATCCTGGGGAGACCTTTGTAGATCGAATGATCGCCATGGTCGAAAACGCAAAGCGCCAAAAGACGCCCAATGAGATCGCGCTTACCATTTTACTGGTTGCGCTTACAATTGTATTTCTTGGCGTGACGGTAACTCTTTTGCCCTATTCCTTGTTCAGTGTCAGTGTTTCAGGTAACGGAACGGCAGTGAATATGACTACTTTGATTGCACTTCTGGTATGCCTCATTCCGACGACGATTGCCGGTCTGCTGTCCGCGATTGGCGTGGCCGGAATGAGCCGAATGATGCAAGCCAATGTGATTGCGACGTCAGGTCGAGCCGTTGAGGCGGCCGGGGATGTGGATGTGCTGCTCCTCGACAAGACGGGTACCATTACCTTGGGTAATCGCCAGGCCGCCGCTTTCATTCCCGCCAAGGGAGTAACTGAGGCAACCCTTGCCGATGCCGCCCAACTCTCTTCGTTAGCCGATGAAACGCCTGAAGGCCGAAGTATCGTTGTGTTGGCGAAGCAGAAATTCAATATTCGTGAACGAGACATTCAAGGACTTGGCGCTGTGTTCGTTCACTTTTCAGCACATACAAGAATGAGTGGTGTTGATCTTGAAGATCGCCAGATCAGAAAGGGAGCCGCCGATTCTATCCGTAAACACGTTGAGTCATTAGGCGGCGCTTTCCCCAAGCAGCTTGATCAGGTGGTCGATGACGTAGCCCGTCGCGGCAGCACGCCACTTTTGGTTTCCGATGGAATCACGGTGCTTGGTGTAGTGGAACTGAAAGACATTGTTAAGGGCGGAATCAAGGAGCGTTTTGCTGAGCTTCGACGAATGGGCATCAAAACCATCATGGTCACCGGCGATAATCGACTCACGGCGGCAGCAATCGCTGCGGAGGCAGGGGTTGATGATTTTCTCGCCGAGGCTACACCGGAGGCCAAATTGGCATTGATTCGACAGCATCAGTCAGAGGGACGCCTAGTGGCCATGACAGGTGACGGAACAAATGACGCACCGGCGTTGGCTCAGGCAGATGTGGCCGTGGCCATGAACTCGGGAACGCAGGCAGCTAAAGAAGCAGGCAATATGGTTGACTTGGATTCCAACCCGACTAAACTTATCGAGATTGTAGAAACGGGCAAGCAGATGCTCATGACTCGAGGTTCATTGACTACGTTCAGCATCGCTAACGATGTTGCAAAATACTTTGCGATTATCCCAGCGGCTTTCGTAAGTACCTATCCACAATTGTCGGCCTTAAACGTGATGCATCTGGCAAGTCCTGCGTCAGCAATATTATCCGCCGTGATTTTCAACGCACTGATAATTATCTTCTTGATCCCACTGGCCCTAAAAGGGGTGCCTTATCGCCCGCTGGGGGCAGCCATCCTGCTTCGCCGGAACCTTGCTATTTATGGGTTAGGCGGTGTGATCGTCCCATTCATTGGCATTAAATTCATCGACATGATTTTATCTGTCGCCCGAGTGGTCTGAGAAAGGAAATACAATGAAAACAATTTTACGTCCTGCAATTACTCTTTTTCTGTTGTTGTCCGTATTGACAGGTATGGTTTATCCGCTAGCGGTCACGGTTATCGCTCAAATATTCTTTCCATCGGCTGCTAACGGGAGTCTGTTAGAAAAAGACGGCAAAGTTGTCGGTTCCGCTCTGATTGGCCAGAACTTCTCAGGTTCTCAATATTTTTGGGGGCGGCCCTCTGCAACTGCGCCGTATCCAAATAATGGTGTTGCCTCAGGGGGCTCCAATATGGGGCCATTGAACCCGGCGCTGGCAGAGGCGGTGAAAGCGCGCATCAATGCCTTAAGAGAAGCCGATCCAGCGAACGCGCAACCGGTACCGATTGATTTAGTGACTTCATCAGCCAGTGGACTGGATCCTGAAATTAGTCCAGCGGCAGCAGAATATCAAATCAAGCGTGTAGCGAAGGCTCGAAATCTTAATTATGAACAGTTGCATCAACTGGTGATCAAACATACTGACTCCCGTCTGTTCGGGTTCCTTGGTGAGGCCAGGGTCAATGTGCTTGCTCTTAACCTGGACCTTGATGCGGAACTTAAATAAATGCTGATAAGCTTACATTCTATATAATCCTAAGCCATGACAAATCAACGACCTGATCCCGATGAATTGCTTGAGTTGGTTCAACGCAAGGAAAAGAAAGCAAGTCGAGGGAAATTAAAGTTATTCTTTGGAGCCTCTGCGGGGGTCGGTAAAACCTATGCGATGCTTGCTGCTGCGCGCCAGATGCGCTCTCAAGGTGTGGATGTGGTTGTCGGGGTCATAGAAACCCATGGCCGTAAAGAAACCGAAGCCATGACGGAAGGGCAAGAGATCCTGCCGCTGAAGGAGATTCCTTACAGGGACCGGATTCTCAAAGAGTTTGATCTTGATGCAGCCTTAGCCCGTAAACCGGAAATTATTCTTGTGGATGAACTTGCTCACTCTAATGTGGCTGGTTCCCGGCATCCAAAAAGGTGGCAGGATGTGGAAGAACTTCTCGCATCTGGCATCGATGTATGCTCAACCGTCAATGTGCAGCATCTGGAGACGCTCAATGACGTAGTGAGCGGAATTACTGGAATCAACGTTTGGGAAACCATACCAGACAGGGTATTCGAGGAGGCTGATGAAGTGGTTCTGGTCGATCTTCCGCCAGACGAGCTTTTGCAACGACTGAAGGAAGGTAAAGTATATCTTCCACAGCAAGCGGAGCGTGCTATCCAGAACTTCTTTCGCAAGGGTAATCTGATCGCTTTAAGGGAACTGGCCTTACGACGAACGGCTGACCGTGTGGATGAGGAAATGCAGCAATACCGCCGTGATTCGTCTGTTCTACCTGTATGGAAGGCGAGGGAATCCATACTTGCTTGCATCAGTTCCGGAGTGGGAAGTGAAAAGATCGTAAGAAGTGCGGCTCGTCTTGCAGGATTGCTGGATGCCCCCTGGCACGTGATTTACATTGAAACACCAGAATTGCAAAGTCTTCCAGAATCTAAACGTCACCAAACACTTAAAATACTTAAACAAGCACAGGATATGGGAGCCGAAACCGCAAGCCTGTCTGGAAGCGATGCTGCCTTGATTGCCGTTCAATATGCTCGGCAGCACAACCTTGTTATTCTCATGGCTGGTCGGGATCACCTTCGTTCTTGGAGGCCTTGGCGAAGAACGTTTGTTGAAAAGGTGGGTGCCCTGGCATCTGACCTGGATGTAATCCTCATATCGAGAGAGAGTTCGAATCGTCATGGTCTGATCCAGCAGGTGCTTCAAAGCCAAGTTGATAGGATGGAAAACGATTGGCAGAACTACGCATGGGCGGCGCTAGCCTGTGCCGTGACAACCCTGATCTCCGCTCCATTGAATACAGTATTTGAACTTTCAAATATCGTGATGTTATTTCTACTGACTGTGGTATTTGTAGCACTGAAATTAGGGAGGGGTCCTGCTGTACTCGCTTCGTTCTTAAGTGTTGCCGCGTTCGATTTTTTTTATGTGCCACCAAGGTTTTCTTTTGCTGTCAGTGACGTTCAGTACTTGATGACTTTCTTTATCATGCTTGCTGTTGGGCTGATCACAGGGCAGCTCACTGCCGGACTCAAATACCAGGCAAAAATAGCACAAAGCCGAGAGAACCGATTCAGGGCGCTCTACGAAATGTCGAGAGACTTGTCTGGCGCGCTTGTACCCGAACAGATCGCAGAGATTTCAGGCAGATTCATTGAGTCTCAATTTGGCGCAAAGGCCTCAATTATTCTCTCTGAGCCAGTTGTTTTGTCTGACATGGAAGATAAACTGAAGTCGCCTATTGCTGCAACCACCAAGCCACCTGTTATAGATATCAGCATTGCCCAATGGGCGTTTGACCACGAAGAGCCAGCAGGCAATGGAACAGATACACTACCAGGAAGCCCTGTACTCTATTTGCCGCTGAAAGCGCCCATGCGGGTTCGTGGGATTTTTGCTTTTGAGCCATCTGACAGTGAGAATCTGATGACGCCAGAACAAAGGAGACTGTTGGATACGTTTGCACGATTGATTGCCATAGCATTAGAGCGGATCCATTATGTGGAAATTGCCCAGTCCACCATCGTGACGATGGAATCCGAGCGATTGCGTAATTCCTTACTGTCCGCTATATCTCATGATTTACGCACGCCACTTAGTATATTGGTGGGGCTGGCTGATTCAATGGCAATGACCAAGCCTCCGCTTGATTCACAGCAACTGGAAATCGCTTCTGCCATGCGAATGGAAGCCATGCGCATGACCGCTCTTGTCAATAATTTGTTGGATATGGCCCGCCTTCAGGCAGGGAAGGTCAAACTCAATCAGCAATGGAGTTTTATCGATGAAGTCGTTGAGACTTCGCTTCGAGAGGAAAAAGCCATGCTGGAAGATTATAAAGTCATGGTTAATCTTGAAGAAAACTTGCCTCTTCTTAAGATAGATTCCGTGCTTATGGAACGGGTTTTTTGCAATCTTCTGGAAAATGCTGCTAAATATACCCCAAAGGGAAGTGAGATAAAAATAACGGCTGCTGATGGCGGAACCGTGGTCAATGTCTACGTTGAAGACAATGGACCCGGATTGCCTCAAGGAAGAGAAGAGGAAATATTTAAAAAATTTGAACGAGGCGAGAAGGAGAGCGCGACGCCAGGAGTAGGACTTGGGCTCGCGATTTGCAGGGCAATAATTGAAGCACATGGAGGCACTATCCGAGCCGAAAATAAAAGTACTGGAGGGGCCAGATTTATACTTAGCTTAACTAAGGGAACACCACCAGAAATTGAGCCTGAAATGGATGTTGCTGGGTTGGAGAAATAATGGCTGGAGATTCCACTAAACCTGTAGTGATTCTGATTGAAGATGAAATACAGATACGTCGATTTGTAAGAATGGCGCTTGAGGCCGAAGGTTGCGTTGTTCATGAATCGGATACGATTAAGCGTGGACTCATTGAAGCCGCAACAAGGCACCCGGATATTATTGTCCTGGATCTTGGACTACCTGATGGCGAGGGTGTGGATTTTATTCATGACATCCGGAACTGGTCTGAAATACCCATCCTCATCTTATCTGCAAGAACGGAAGAGAAAGAGAAAGTTCGAGCGCTGGATGCCGGAGCAGATGACTACTTGACTAAACCTTTTGGGGTCGCTGAACTTATCGCCCGGATCAGGGCACATCTAAGACGAAGAACATCAGGCAAAAATGAGAATCAAGGCGTGATTGAGTTTGGCAGTGTCCGTATCGACTGGCAAAAGCGTATTGTTGAGCGAAATGGAAAGATATTGCATCTCACCCCGATCGAATACCGTCTTCTAACCTATATGGCATCCAATCCTGATTGTGTCCTCACCCAAAAACAGATTCTTAAATCCGTTTGGGGCCCTTCCCATAGTGAAGATGTACATTATGTCCGTATTTACATGGGGCGACTTAGAAAAAAGATTGAAGATCTTCCGTCACAACCCAAACATATTATGACTGAATCAAGCGTTGGCTATCGCTTCATCTTATGAAGATCCCTGATTTCATTAACCTTTGAGAAGCACCAGAACCGCACCGCTTCCTCCATCCTGCTGGCGTGCCTGGGCATAGGCGATGACTTCATCTTTCTGGATCAGCCAGTTTCTGAGTTTGTTTTTCAAAACAGGTTCACGGTTCTTTGAGCCGAGGCCCTTGCCATGAACTATCCTTACACAACGAAATCCTCTTTTTTTGCATGCACTGATAAAATCCGAAACATAGAGTCTTGCTTCTTCACTCACCAGTCCATGGAGATCGATTGAGGCTTGAACTACCCAATGTCCTTTTCGCAGTTTGCTCAGTATGATCGGTGACTGGCCATCTCTGAGATAAAGCAGTTCTTCGCCGCTTTCTAATTCATGGGAAGGAATATAGTCATCGCTTAACGAGTCGACCAGTGCCTGCTGCTCGTCACGGATGAACTGTTTCGGTACTGGCTTGGGCGGAGGGGGTGCGTGGTGGATACGCTCGGTTTTTATTGGGCGAGCGTCTTTCACTGCTTCATGGAACAGTGCGTGTTCGTCCAAGGTGTCTTTTTTCTTATCCAAAGGTTAGTGTAGTAAACCACCGAAATAGGAGTCTTCAAAAGCGTTATTTACGATGGTTTACAAGGTTATCAATTTTTGCATCATTTAAGATTGGTTAAATATCGCTCGGCATCCAGTGCCGCCATGCATCCCGTTCCGGCGCTGGTGACAGCCTGGCGGTAAATATGGTCCTGTACATCGCCTGCAGCGAAAACGCCGGGGATGCTGGTCGCAGTGAAATTACCCTGACGCCCGGAATGGGTAACAATGTAACCACCTTCCATTTCAAGCTGTCCTTCGAAAATGTCAGTATTTGGCTTATGTCCGATCGCAATGAACACACCTTTAAGCGAAATGTCTTTGGTGGTACCGTTTTCCACGTTCCGAATACGCATGCCAGTGACTCCGGTCGCGTCACCAAGCACTTCATCAAGCGTGGAATAGAGTTCCAGTGCGATCTTGCCTTCTTTGACTCGTTCCATCAGTTTGTCGATCAGGATGGCTTCTGCCTTGAATTTGTCGCGACGATGAACGACCGTCACTTTGCTGGCAATATTGGCTAGATAGAGCGCTTCTTCTACGGCAGTATTCCCTCCGCCAATGACGGCGACCTCCTGATTCCTGTAAAAGAACCCATCACAAGTCGCGCAGGCTGAGACACCTTTCCCTGAAAACTTCTCCTCAGAGGGCAAGCCAAGGTATTTTGCAGATGCACCGGTTGCGATAATCAAAGCATCGCACGTATATTCACCGCTGTCTCCGACTAGCCTAATAGGCTTTTCAGTCAAATAGGTGGTGTGAATATGATCGAAAATCATTTCTGTGTTGAACCGCTCGGCATGTTTCTGGAATCGCGCCATCAGCTCTGGCCCCATTACACCATCCGCATCCGCAGGCCAGTTGTCAACTTCAGTGGTTGTCATCAACTGCCCACCTTGGGCGATGCCCGTAATCAGGACAGGTTTCAAATTTGCCCGTGCTGCATAAACAGCGGCAGAATAACCGGCAGGACCTGAACCCAATATTAAAAGATGCGCGTGTTTTGTTGCCATGCAATACTCCTTGTGTATTAAAAGTGATTCTACTTCTCTATCAGCGCTTCGAAGCACCCGATCGTCTCATATGAACTTCAAATCCAGGCTTAGCGAAGCCTCCGATTACCATTATCCTGTATATTGTGCCTTAAAGATGCCATGCAATCCATTAAACATCCAATCGGGTGTGTCGGCCTTCGATTATTTAATTGAAGGTCAAATTTTAGGCATGCGCTAGTATACGTGACAA
The DNA here is from genome assembly GCA_903863255.1 of uncultured Methylophilaceae bacterium. Classification (GTDB taxonomy): domain Bacteria; phylum Pseudomonadota; class Gammaproteobacteria; order Burkholderiales; family Methylophilaceae; genus CAIPBJ01. The sequence goes on along the minus strand of CAIPBJ010000087.1, from coordinate 7,488 downwards.
GCACCATTCGGTTAATGACTTAAGATTATTCACAACCTATACCTGATGTAAGATTGCAAACGACAATCTTAGTTTCATCTAAGCATCATCACAATATCCTGAATGGTTTATTGCTCTCTAAATCGAACAACAAATTTTAATAAGCTATCCCTGAGTAATCACCTTGTGCTAGGGTTGCTGATATAATCCAGCATTACTTAAAATTCACGTTGCCGGTATCTAATTATTTTGTTTTTTAATAAGTCCAATCCAATCAAAAAGACAGCAAGCGATTCGCCGGCTGTCAGCCATGGCATTGTCAAAGAAGCCTGGTGGTTTGCCTTAGTCGTCGTGGGAATATATCTCACCATTGTGTTATTTACATTTTATCGAAATGATCCGTCCTGGTCTCATAGCGCGAGTGAGGATGCAATCATCCATAATGCCGGGGGCGCGCTTGGCGCCTGGCTATCGGACATGCTGCTTTACTTGTTTGGTTTCTCGGCCTGGTGGTGGGTGATCTTTGCTTTCTATGGCATATGGCTGGTCTACCTTCGATTGGACGTCGTAGCAAAAAGTAAGCAGACCTTGCTGCTGTTCAATTTTATTGGATTTGGCTTGTTGCTCATTTCCTCGTGCGCTTTAGAATCCGGCCATATTGTCAAACTGGCTGTTGAGCTGCCTCAGGATCCAGGTGGCTTGGTCGGGGTGATATCCGATCAGATTCTACGAGAGATTCTCGGATTTACAGGTTCGACCTTGGCTTTTTTCGCTTTGTTCGCCGTCGGGTTCAGTTTGTTCACGGGGTGGTCGTGGATTCTCATCGCTGAAAAGATCGGCTATTTCCTTGAGTTCATCTATCAGTCGATCAAAACCAAAATCCAGGACAGAAGGGACAGGAAAGTTGGACGAGTGGCCGAGCTACAAAGAGAGGAATTCGTAGAAAGCGAGCGTAAGCGAAACGAGGACCGGCCGCCTATCGTCATTGAAACGCCTTCCCTAGAAATCCTGAAAAGCGACAGAGAGGAAAAGGAGAGGCAAGTGCCTTTGTTTGAAACATTGCCTGACTCGCCCCTTCCTCCTTTGCATCTGCTCGACGAACCGCATGCCGAAGTCGAGGTGCAGTCCCCCGAAACGCTTGAATTCACCTCGCGGCTCATAGAAAGAAAGCTCAAGGATTTCGATATCGAGGTCAAGGTGCTGGCTGCCTTGCCTGGGCCAGTCATCACGAGGTATGAACTGGAACCTGCCGCGGGGGTTAAGGGAAGTCAGGTTGCCAACCTTTCCAAGGATCTTGCACGGGCATTATCCGTTGTCAGCATCCGGATGGTTGAAACCATTCCTGGCAAAAGCTGCATGGGGTTGGAAATTCCCAATCCAAAACGTCAGATTGTTTTCTTGTCCGAGATCCTTGGCTCTCAAGTCTATGCAGATGTCCATTCGCCCTTGGCAATCGCTTTAGGAAAGGACATCGCCGGGAAGCCTGTGGTAGCCGACCTTGCAAAAATGCCTCATGTGCTGGTTGCTGGGACCACGGGATCGGGCAAGTCCGTTGCCATCAACGCCATGATACTGAGCCTGCTCTACAAGGCAGAACCCAGTCGAGTCAGGCTTATATTGATCGACCCGAAAATGTTGGAGCTTTCCGTCTACGAAGGCATCGCCCACCTGCTTGCCCCTGTGATTACCGACATGCGACAAGCGGCCAATGCGCTGAATTGGTGTGTGGCTGAAATGGAAAGGCGATACAAGCTGATGTCCGTTCTGGGTGTTCGTAATCTTGCGGGTTATAACCAGCGAGTTCGAGACGCAGAAAAGGAAGGCAACCCTATCCCTCATCCGTTCACCCTTACTCCAGAAAGTCCCGAGCCCTTGGAAGAGTTGCCGACGATAGTCGTGGTCATCGACGAACTGGCGGATCTAATGATGGTGGTTGGGAAAAAAGTGGAAGAGCCCATTGCGAGACTTGCACAGAAAGCAAGGGCTTGCGGAATCCATCTTGTGGTCGCGACGCAGCGACCTTCCGTGGACGTCATCACGGGTCTGATCAAAGCGAATATCCCGACTCGGATTGCATTTCAGGTTTCCAGTAAAATCGATTCGAGAACAATTCTCGATCAGATGGGGGCGGAGGCGCTCCTTGGTCAAGGCGACATGCTCTACCAGCCTCCTGGAACCTCTTATCCCCAACGTATTCACGGTGCCTTTGTTTCCGATGCTGAAGTGCATCGTGTCGTCGAGCACATCAAATCATTGGGTGAACCAAATTACATTGAAAGCATTCTAACGGGAGCCAATGAAGAAGGAGGAGAGTCCCTGGATCCTTCTTCAGCTTCGAATGAAACGGATCCACTTTATGATGAAGCCGTCGCCATCGTGCTTAGAACAAGAAGGGCCTCGATCTCGGCGGTTCAGCGACACTTAAGGATAGGATATAACCGTGCCGCTCGTTTGATCGAAGAGATGGAACGTGCCGGATTGGTCTCGTCGATGCAAAGTAATGGAAACCGCGAAGTGCTCGCCCCTAACCACAACGAATGATTATGAAAACCCTATTGCTTATAACGTGCTTACTGTTAACTAATTTAGCCAATGCTGCCGGCCTCGAAAAACTCAAGGATTACCTCCAAAACGTGACATCCCTGCGTGCCTCGTTCCATCAGGAGGTTTTCGATAAGCAGAATCGTAAAATCCAGGAAGTCGATGGCAGCATGCAACTCCAAAAGCCTGGCAAGTTTCGTTGGGACTATAACAAGCCCTACATACAGCAGATAGTCGGGGACGGGGAGAAAGTGTGGTTATTTGATCCGGACCTTAACCAGGTCACGGCGCAGAACCTGAATAAGGCACTTGGCTCGAGTCCGGCCGCATTGCTGGCTGGGGGTAAGGATATCGAAAGACTGTATGAACTCAAAGACAGCAGCCCGAAGGACGGACTGGAGTGGGTATTGGCAACCCCAAAGGATAAGGAAGGCAGCTTTGAAAATCTTCTGCTGGGTTTTAATGGCGATTCTCTGGTCGAGATGCAGTTGATCGATAACTTTGGAAACAAGACGGTTATCCAGTTCTCGAAAATCGAAAGGAACCAGAAAATCCCTGCTTCGGTTTTCAAGTTTACTCCTCCTCCCGGAGCAGACGTCATGTTCGAGTGATTGTTCGCCTTGACTAGCTTATTTTCCCCCAAAGCGCCCCAAGCTCCCCTGGCCGAGCGGTTGCGTCCGGCGAACATCGATGAGGTCGTTGGTCAAAAGCATCTGTTAGGAGCAGGCAAGCCATTAAGACTGGCTTTTCAATCGGGCAAGTTACCGTCAATGATCCTATGGGGCCCACCGGGTGTGGGCAAAACCACCCTGGCGCGTTTGATAGCAAATAGCGTGGATGCTGAATTCATCCCACTCTCAGCCGTGTTGTCGGGCATCAAGGATATTCGTGAAGCGGTTGAACGAGCCGAACACTCGCTGCAGCAGTCTGGAAGAAAAACCATTTTGTTCGTTGACGAGGTTCATCGCTTTAACAAAGGGCAGCAAGATGCCTTCTTGCCTTATGTGGAAAGTGGCCTTATTACCTTCATAGGAGCCACCACCGAGAATCCGTCGTTCGAAGTCAATAGCGCCCTGCTTAGCCGGGCGAGTGTATTCGTTTTGAATTCCTTATCCGAACAGGAGTTGAGCGAGCTTTTCAATCGAGCCAAAGCGGCTTATGACAACCTGTTCGAATTGAGCGAGGATGCGACCCAGCAGATCCTGGCCTATGCCGACGGGGATGCAAGAAGATTGTTGAATTTTGTTGAAGGCCTGTTTAATGCCGCTGAAACGGCCGGAAAATCTCATATCGATCTGGAATTCATGCAAAGCACGATGGCCAGTAAATTACGCCGTTTCGATAAGGGAGGCGAAGCGTTTTATGACCAGATATCGGCCCTACACAAATCCGTGCGGGGATCCAATCCTGATGCGGCTTTGTACTGGTTCCTGAGGATGCTGGACGGCGGTGCGGATCCCCTCTATCTTGGGCGTCGAATCATCAGGATGGCAATCGAGGATATCGGCATTGCGGATCCACGGGCCCAGACGATGGCATTGGAAGCATGCCAGATATACGAACGATTAGGCTCTCCCGAGGGAGAGCTTGCTTTGTCGAATGCGGTTATCTATTGTGCGGTTGCTCCAAAGAGCAATGCAGCGTACATGGCCTATAATCAGGCCAAGGCCTATGTGGCTTCTGATAAATCGAGGACCGTGCCCTTGCATTTGAGGAATGCGCCGACAAAACTCATGAAGGAGCTGGATTATGGCAAAGAATACCGATATGCGCATAACGAGCCTGATGCCTATGCAGCCGGCGAGCAATATTTTCCCGATGAAATGGGCCCAGTCCAATTTTATCATCCCACTCCTCGCGGGTTAGAGGGTAAAATCAGCGAGAAATTGTCTCATTTACGTGAACTTGATAAAAAAGCAAAAAAATAGAGAAGAGAAATGTTAGATATCCAATTACTTCGTAATGATTTAGACACCGTTGTTTCCAAGCTGGCCTCGCGTAAGTTTGTATTCGACAGCACAAGGTTCCTTGAACTGGAATCCGAAAGGAAAACCGTCCAAACCCGCACACAGGAGCTCCAGGCAAAAAGAAATGCGTCATCGAAATCAATAGGCATCGCAAAATCGAAAGGGGAGGACGTGACTGCCATCATGGCAGAGGTGGCAGGACTGGGTGAACATTTGAAAGCGGATGAAGTTCGGCTTGAACAGATCCAGTCGGAGTTGCAAACCCTTTTATTGAATGTGCCTAATCTGCCTCATGATAGCGTGCCATTAGGCAAATCCGAAGAAGAGAACGTCGAGGTAAGGAAAGTCGGCACACCAAGGAATTTTGATTTTCAGGTGAAGGACCACACGGATATTGGACAACCGCTTGGATTGGACTTTGACACCGGTGCGAAATTGTCAGGGGCACGGTTTACATTGATGAAAGGCCAGATAGCGAAGCTGCATCGGGCATTGGCGCAATTCATGCTGGATACCCAAACGTCTCACCATGGCTACACGGAATGCTATACCCCTTACATGGTCAATCGCGAGACTCTGGTTGGCACGGGCCAGCTGCCGAAGTTCGAGGAAGACCTGTTCAAGATTCAAACCGCCATACAAACTGACAATGCGGATAAGGCTGCTTCAGGAAGTGCCACGATGTACCTTATCCCGACATCGGAGGTCACCTTAACGAATACCGTTCGCAATGAGATTTTGCCCTTGGATAGTCTGCCCGTCAAACTGACGGCGCATACGCCATGTTTCCGTTCAGAAGCTGGGTCCTATGGCAAAGATACACGAGGAATGATCCGTCAGCATCAGTTTGATAAAGTTGAAATGGTGCAGATCGTTCACCCAGATAAAAGTTATGAAGCCCTGGAGGAAATGGTTGGCCATGCCGAGAATATCCTGAAGGCTTTGAATCTTCCTTATCGAGTGGTATCGCTTTGCACGGGCGACATGGGTTTCGGAGCGGCGAAGACGTATGATTTGGAAGTGTGGTTGCCTGCTCAAAATACTTACAGGGAGATTTCGTCGGTATCGAACTGCGAATCTTTTCAGGCAAGGCGTTTGCAGGCACGATACAGATCAGAAAACGGTAAACCGGAACTGGTTCATACGCTGAATGGATCCGGTTTGGCCGTAGGGCGGACCCTGGTGGCCGTTCTTGAGAACTATCAGCAGGCGGATGGCAGTGTAACCGTTCCTGAGGTTCTTAAGCCTTACATGAATAATCTGGATAGTTTAAGGCCATGAGTCCAAGGCTTTGAGACCTCAGTAAAAATCCAGCATTGCCATGTTGAAGTTCTTGAGCGGGGTGGCATGTCCAGGTTCGAACTTCTCAAGTATCTGCTTATAGGTACGAATCGATTCGACGAAGATAACGGGCGCCCCTCCACTTGCGTAGCCAAACCTTAATGTGGAGTAATATTTTGCCTTATTGAGCAAAGGCAAGGTCAGTTTTACGTCTGCCCAACTGTCTGGATTCAGTTTAAGGCGCTGAGCAAGGACTCTTGCATCCTCCAGATGTGAATATCCGATATTGTAGGCAGCCAGAGCCATCCATGTCCTGTCTGGGTCTTGGATGCGTCCCGGAATCTTTTCCTTAAGGATATTCAGGTATTTCGCCCCTGCCAATATACTCTGCCTGGGATCCAGTCGGTCGGTGACGCCAAGTTTCTTGGCGGTGTCTTCAGTTAGCATCATCATTCCGCGAACGTTGGTGGGTGAAGTGTTGCTCTCATCCCAGTGGGATTCCTGATAGCTGATCGCCGCAAGCAGTCGCCAGTCGGTTCCGGTGACTTCCTGGGCATCTTTAAAGATATCAACATACTTCGGCAAAACGTTCGTTGATTTATCAAGGAACTTATTAATATCAACGGCTTGCAGTCTGTCAGCATGCCCGTAATAGCGGTCAATCAGATTCCGAAGCGTTCCGTCGCTGGCTATTCTTTTGAAAAAGGCATTCGCTTTTGAAAATAGCCAGTCATCACAATTTTTAGGGAATGCCCATGCGATTTCTTCTGGCTCCCCCACATTGATTCCCTGACCCAGTTCGGGAAAGTAATTTTGCATCATCGAAACGATATGCTCATCTGCAAGAGTGTAGTCCACGATGCCGTTAGCGACGTATTCAAGTAACTCGTCCGTACTGACGTTGTTCTTCTCTTCCCATTCCAGTTTCGGGTATTTCCTTTTTAGGGTCTCCAATTCCTCTGAATAACTTGTTCCATAGGGAACGGCAATGTTCTTTCCAACCAGATCGCCAATATCCTCAGGCGGCTCGACTTTCCCCTGTCGGTAGACGACAACTTGTTGAGCGTTCTGATAGGGGATACTAAATTTCAGGATCTTTTGCCGTTGAGGTGTGATCGACAACCCAGCTGCCGCAATATGGGCATTACCCTGAAGCAAGGAAGGGATGACCTGGGAAACGGTATCGACGACAACGAACTTTATTCGATAATCGTCACCGAGGTCAGCTGCAAAGAGTTTTGCCAGATCGTATTCCAGGCCTGCATATTGGTTGTCGCCGTCAATATAATACGTGTTTGGCCCGTAATGTGTCACGATGACCAATTCCTTGCTTTGAGCGACGGAGGGCAAAGGGACCTTCTTAGGCTCCGGTTTGTCGCAGCCAGCCAGAATGAGTATGGAAAGAAATAAAATCAATGCTCTCATTCAGTCAATCTAATCATTTTTTAAATGACTTCTTAAAGAGGTTCGGAAGAATAGGATTGTAATGCTAAAATCCTACTTATGGAGAGGTGGCAGAGTGGTTGAATGCACCGGACTCGAAATTCGGCATACAGGGCAACCTGTATCGAGGGTTCAAATCCCTCCCTCTCCGCCAATCAGTCTTCTCTTTTTACGCCTTCATGCTCAATCAAATATTAGCTCAATTGCAATGAGTCAATGATACAAATTCCTGATCGCTAACCGCTCAGTTAGATATGGGCTATCATTAATCCTTGAT
>CAIPBJ010000086.1 GCA_903863255.1 uncultured Methylophilaceae bacterium | reverse complement strand
CTGGAACTCGGCGTCCAGATTGGCGCGGTCACCGGAACCGTTTGTTCCGTTGGCAGACTCGACGGCTAGTTCACGCATGCGTTGCAACGCATCGGTCTGGTTTTGCAGACCGCTGTCAGTGACTTGTGCATAGGACAAGGCATCGTTGGCATTGCGAACTGCCTGGTTCATGCCGTTGATCTGCGCGGTCATGCGGGTTGCGATCGCCAAGCCGGCAGCATCGTCCTTCGCACTGTTGATACGTAATCCCGAGGACAAACGCTCGATGGATGTGCTCAAGGCATCTTGTGACTTGGACAGATTCATTTGAGCGTTCAATGAATTGATATTGGTATTAATGATTGAAGCCATTTGTGTATCTCCTTAAAATTAAAATTCAGTTATACATGTTGGATCTGATTCCTCATCAATGAAAGGTCTTCTCGAGTTGCTATCTAAGAAGCAACCTTATCCTCAAGAAATCGTCATTAATGATTTGATATTATTTGGAACAAACTAAATATATATCCATCAAATCATGAACTTGTGACAACCTATAAATTTCAAAATATAGTGTTCATTTAATAGGATAGTATTGACCTGTTTGTTAGGTGAGAATCAATAAAATCAATTAAATGGTTTAGGCATCACGTTCAATACAACAGCAGACGATTCACTTTAACAGCAAATGAATTTGCTTAATCTGATGATTAAAAGCCAATTTATGGCTTAGTTTTTATATTCGGGTCACGATTTAAAAATTATCGGAGCACTCAGTCTCCCTGACTTATTCGAAACCAACTTCGAGTCAAGGGTCGCTTCAAGCTTTCAATAATATTCATGAAGAAGAACCTTTCATCGGCAGCTTTAATCACAACATTGATTTCAACTTCTTCGATCGGGTGAGGTTTCCATGATCCAATTCATCAAATTTTGCCTCTGTCACAAGGGGCTGCAAGTTCGGGTAATGATTCGGAGGATTGGCGGCTAAAGTTCCTGGCGAGCCTATTTTTTTAGTACGAAATTTTATCTTCAAGCAGAACTCATGAATAAAGAAATCCACTTTATGATCTAGAGTGGTTTGATGATTTGAGAAGTCCTCGAACAAGCATGTACGTTGTAAAACTTTTTAAGAATCTGATACTTTTTGTTACCGCAAAGAAATATTTTAGATACAAATAGTCGATATATTGTTTCTCACTACATCTCCTCCCATGTAGTTTGACTACGCTAAAGTGAGTTTTAAATTATTTATTTTGGCGTAGTCACCTTTTTCTAATTGCTAACTTGGTAATGCGAAATTATTCCTTTACAAGTTTTAATCCATTTTTCCATCGCTGAAAGATGGTAACTATCTTATAACTCTTCAAATTTTCAAGGGAATTGTTTGCTTTGTGATCTTATTTTCGTCGATTGGATTGCTTTTTTAATCACTAATTACATTAATGAATGGATCAACTATGAGGACAATTTTAGTTTGGCGCTGGCCAGTAAGGATTATGCACTGGAGCATGGTAATTGCATTTTTCATAGCAATGTGGACTCGAAACTCAGAACTTGAACGGATGATTCATGTGGATGCAGGTTATGTGGTTGCGGCAATTATTCTAATTCGTGTTTTCTATGGGTTTATTGTAAAAGACCAAGCCGCATTCCGCAGATTTCCACCTTCACTAATTAAGGGCTTTAAATATCTAATCGATCTTGTTCTTGGACGATCCCGTAACTATCTAGGGCACAATCCAGCTGGGGCGATAGCAATCTATGGAATGCTAATATTGGGGCTTGCGGTTTTTATTACTGGTTATTCGGGATTTGAATACGATAATGACCTAGCGAAAGATTGGCATAATAAACTGAGTTATCTTTGGTTCTATCTCATATGTTTTCATGTGTTCGGGGTAATGATGGGAAGCCTTGCCCATAGGGAATTCTTAGTGATATCGATGATAACTGGATATAAGACCAGAAGGAGTATAAACGAGTCATTTTCGCTTGAAGCTGCTGGTATGACGCTATTGATATTTTTGTTGCGGGTAGTGAATTTCTTTTATCTTATGTTAAGTGGAAAAGGCTTTATAAGTTCAAAATAGCAGCTTCTATATAATTCGAACAAATTCAGTATTAAAGTGTTCGCTGAGTTCCAAGCTCTATGACCTGATCCGGTGGGAGCTTAAAGTATGTTGTAGCATTCCCCCCGTTTTTAAACATCCAAATATAAAGTAGCCTTCTCCAAAGCGGTAACTCAGAATGCAAGCGTGTAACAAGTGTATCTCGTCCAAGGAAGAAAGAAGCACGCATGGGTTCGTAGTCAATTCCGCTTGTTACGCTTAATTCTAGGGCCTTCGGAATATTGATTTCGTCCTTGAATCCATAAAGCACTATGATTCTATGAAATCCGCTATGCAGGTGTTCAACTTGTATCTGTTCTTCCTTTGCTACGTGGGGAATATCTTGAGGTTTTGTGGTGACGAGTAAAATATTTTGATGAAGCACCTGATTATGATAAAGGTTGTGAACAAGTGCATGGGGAACGCCCGAAGTGTTCGGGGTTAAATAGATTGCTGTTCCATCCGGACGGAACGGTGGATGGACTTTCATCGTGTTCATGAATGCTTCAAGTTCATCCCCTTCTTCAGCTATGCGTTTTAGATGCAAAGCCCTTCCTTTATGCCAGGTTATCATTAGAGTATAAGCAAACAATGCCATCAAAATTGGAACCCAGCCCCCTTCCATGATCTTGATAGCATTCGCTCCAAAGAAAGCCATGTCTACGGTAATCAGGCAGCCAATTGTTAACAACCCTTTAAATAGACTCCAACCCCACAACTTTCTTACAACGACAAATGCCAGAATCGTTGTAATCAGCATTGTGCCAGTAACGGCAATCCCGTACGCAGCGCCTAAACTGGTTGAAGATTTGAAATTAAGGACTAAAAAGATTATTGCTGCTAGCAGCGTCCAGTTAACGAAGGGCATGTAAATCTGACCTGCCGTTTCTTCAGAGGTATACATAACATTCATTCTAGGAGAGTAGCCAAGCTGCATAGCCTGCTTAGTTATGGAATAGGCCCCTGAAATGACAGCCTGAGAAGCAATGATCGTGGCTATTGTAGCTAAAACGATCATAGGGTAGAGTGCCCAGGGTGGAGCAAGCAGATAGAAAGGATTCGCAATCGATTTAGTGTCTTGTAACAATAGCGCACCTTGCCCAAAATAATTCAGGGTTAAAGCAGGTAATACAAGCCAAAACCAGGCCAATTGTATCGGCTGTCTACCGAAATGCCCCATGTCAGCGTAAAGCGCTTCAGCTCCAGTAAGTGCCAGAACGACTCCACCAAGCGATAAAAATGCGCCCAATTTGTGAGCAACCATAAAATGAATGGCATGGATCGGATTAAGGGCCGTCAGAACTGAAGGGTTATGTAAAATATTCAAAATTCCAAGTAAAGCTAATGTTGAAAACCAAATCAACATAACAGGTCCAAAAAGCGCACCAATACTTGCAGTTCCCTTTTTTTGAAACCAGAACAAAACAAACAGAACTCCCAAGGTAATTGGGATGACGTAAGGTTTGAAAGCAGGGGTTGCAATTTCTAGGCCCTCGACCGCACTGAGTATCGAAATTGCTGGTGTAATGACCCCATCACCGTAGAAAAGTGCAGCGCCAAATATCCCAAGCATTAAGATCCACTGACCCCTCTTCGGATGGCCTTCGGCAGTTCTCAGTGCTAGTGCCATTAATGCCATGATGCCGCCTTCACCATTGTTCTCAGCTCGCATAATAAAGGCAACGTACTTGATGGAAACCACAAAGATCAGCGACCAGAATATGAGGGAAAGTATGGATAAGACATTTTCAGGAGAAATTGGAACCGGATAGGAACCTGCAAAGACTTCATGTAAAGTATAAAGTGGGCTAGTCCCAATGTCGCCGTAGACTACCCCAATGGCACCTAAAGCAAGTTTCGATAATGAAGATTTGTTGTTCATATTGCCAGTGATCTGGTTACCACGGAAAGGGGCAAATACTATCATATGTACTATAAATCCTGAAATTCCAGAATTTTTATTAGCGTTAGCGTATTTAAAAGGTTAAGGTTAAATTGAATGGAGTCTTCGATGTGTGTTGTATTGCCTGAAAAACCAACGCTTACTGGGGACTACTACGCGCCGGTAATGCCAAAATGGTTCACGTGCATTTTGAGGCTTCTGTCCTTATTTTTTGCCTTGGGTATCCTTTGGATTGGGGTTCATGATTGGAAAGACATTCCTGTATGGGCAAGGTTAATCCTTATTGTGCTAATACCTAGTTTCTTATTTGCTTCGATTCATGAAAAAGGGTGGGCCATTTTATCGTCCAATCCCTTCTTTATGGCCGACAAAAATGGAATGTATTTCAAACATAAATTCGCTGATGTGACTGAAATAGGTGGTCATGCCACGACTGAGAACCAGCGAAGAAAAGCGTGGCTTTACGTACCCTGGATATCAATAAGTAACATAAGGTTGGAAAAAATCTACCTCGCAGGGGAAGGGGCAGTCAAGTCTGCCGTTCTCGATATTAAGAATGAAGGGTCGGCACCAATCGATGAATTTTTTGGTAAAGGACTCGTTAGTAATAACGGAACCGTTACTGTTGTTTTTTACGTTAATATCCCGCCTTTACCTTCAACGATTGTCTCAAACCTTCGAGAATTAGAAAGTAAATATAAAAATTCAGACTAACTTGAATTTGCAGGATGTTATCTTTTGATTTTAGAAATTTTAGCGCCTTCGATACTTATTCCAGCCATCAATCCTTCTTGATTGAAAATGAAAGCATAGGCATCATCTTTAAGCGTTGAAGTAGAAAGATTCTTAGCGACACCTTCGTCCACCAAAACAACGGTAGGGCCAACCCCGATTTCCCAGCCATGTGTCTCATGTACATAACTTAAGGCCTTTTCAGTGTTCAAGAACACGACATATCCATAAGTTTGAGCCCCAAGTTGCAGTCCCCATGATGCAGAAACAGTATTATAGTAGCCACTAACTTTTGAACCTTCCAATAACTCACCTTCTCCGTAACTGCCTCCAAAGACCAGTCCCGCTTTAACAATCTTAGGAAATACAAGTATTGCTTTGGAGCTCTTGGATAGGCTTTCGGCAACCTGGTTGGTTTTGTAGAGCCTTTGCAAAGCTTCTTCCGAGTCTTTATTGATATCGTCTGCAGTTGCTCCCATGCAATGGTTAACAAAAGTACACGTAACAAGGACTAATATTAGGTTTAAGTAATTAAGTACAGTTTTCTTTTGCATGGTCGATTTGTTCTCCAATTTCTGGGTTTTGTAATTTCAATACAAACATAATGTCTGGCCAAAACCAGTTTTCCATCATACTACTCTTGTTATGGGATGGATTTTTTTCTATTGAGACTTTTTACGGTTAATTATATGACGCACCCCCATTATAATTAAACCAAAAATACCAAGCAGCACACAAAGCAAGTTCATTTCTATTTTCGATAACAGGCCAAATAAGTGGCTGTTAATAGCAAATGGCCTAAAAAGGTTGTTACTTACATCAGGGTGGACGATGCTGTCCAGAATCAAATGGGAATAGACTCCTATGAATATTCCGTAAATTGAACTTTTAAAGCTTATCGCTTTATTAAATAAGCGTTCCATCGAAGATCTGAATGGGATGCAAGCTAATCCAATGAATGTGGCACCAAGAATACAATGACTAACGCCATGTATAGCAACTCTTTCCGTTAGGTGTTTATACAATTGTTGAAGGTCGATTGCAACCTGAGAGAATCCGAACATGATCAGGCTGATTCTATTTGGTTGGAGCGACTTGGCGACCAATCCAAAACCCATATGATAAGGAGTAAATGGCATGAATGCTTAACTTGTGTATGAAAGTGGGATTCTACTCTAACGCTTTAATGTTGCTTCAGTTTGACATGCGAGCCAACTTTATATTGGCTAATTTGGCTTTGTCTTACAAAGCCGAAACCCATAGTACGATTCATGGTGGTTTCGTGATTGGATAAGTCATGTGACTGATCATGGTTCGATTTAGAATCAAGGGCGAATGAAATGGCCGGATATCCATTTGATGAATGATTTGTAATATAGAGGATCACGTAAACAGATGTAAATTGCGAAAATAAGATTTAGAGTTGCCGTTAAAAAGAATAGTTTGGTGATGTTCACGCCGAGTTTTAGAATAATGATTGAAAAAATTGCTGAAAAAACCATGAAAAAAGCATTCATTATATTGTTTGCTGCAATGACACGTGATTGATGGGTCTTTTCACATTTGGATTGAATTCGTGCGTACAAAGGAACAATGTAAATCCCTCCAAAGAGTCCGAGAAATAACACGTCAGCAAGCAACCTGAGATATGCAAGGGATAATTGACCGTGTGAATCATGTTGAACGGTTAAGAAAGAAAGATAATTGATCGTGGTCCCGTTATTAAAGTTCTCATGGATATTCGAACCCGAGCTGTACAAATCGATACCGGAGAATGTTAATCCTATCGCGCCAAATAGAACAAGGCCGAGTTCGATTTTACCCTTTGAGAGTTTCTCACACATCAGTGAACCTACTCCTACCCCAATTGAAAATACTGATAGCAGCACAATGAATACACTTTCATTTCCGCGTAGTGTTTCTCTCGCAAAGTTAGGGAACTGTGCAAGTAAAGTGGCTCCGTAGAACCAGAACCATGATATTGCTAGAATCGCTAACCAAAGCGTTTGATTTTTCCAAACAAATTTTAAATTTTTGTAGGTTTCGGTGATCGGATTCCAGTTGATCTTTATTCGAGAGTCCGATGCTGGTGAATTTGGGACATTTCTGCTAGAGATATAGCCAAGTGAGGCCACGGTCAGGACAACCAGACTTGTCAAAATTTCATGCTGATGCATAGATGAGATCCAAGCACCCATAACTTGACCAAGGAGGATTGCCACGAAGGTTCCCATTTCGACCATGCCATTTCCGCCAACTAATTCGAATTCATCAAGATGTTGCGGTAAATAGGCGTATTTCACAGGTCCAAATATGGTGGAATGCATCCCCATCATGAAAAGTGAGATCATCAGCAAGGTGATGTTATGTATGAAAAATCCACTGCTTGCAATCAGCATGATGGCGATTTCGAATATTTTTACATATCTTATGATCAGGGATTTCTCGAACTTGTCAGCAATCTGCCCAGCCGTCGCTGAGAACAGAAAGAATGGCAAAATGAATAGGCCTGGCAATAATGTTGTCAGCGCTTCACCGTCAATTGAAGTCATGCTTGCTGAATTGAAAGCCACAATCGTAATGAGTGCGGTTTTAAATAAATTATCGTTGAAGGCACCTGCAAATTGGGTGAAAAAAAACGGCCTGAAACGTTTTTCACCCATTAATTGAAATTGAGAACTCATGACGATCCCATTTTGATTTATTGAAGTATTTTTGAACGAATTCTTTTTATTGTATCTGGCGCGGCCAGGATCTTAAAAACGACTCCTTCATCTTCGGTTCGTTCTTCTATCACCTTGCAGTTTGCATAGATTTCTCCGCGAAGTTGTTGAGATAACCAAGGAAGGAAAAACTCATGCTCGACCAAATCCTTCTGAAAGAACGCAACTATCTTTTTGTGAAGATTCCCAACATCATCTTGTTTGCGTGCACTAATCACAAAACAATTGGGATATGTGTATTGCAAGAAGGTTTTTCTCTCTGCTTGCAATGTTTCATCTCCGATGGAGTCTATCTTGTTAAAGATTCGGAAGCGTGGGATATCATTCGCGCCAATCTCTTCTAGTACTTTATTTGTGACTTCTATCTGACGCTCAAATCCTGGGTCACTGGCATCGATCACATGAAGAAGAAGCGATGCATCCAGTGCTTCCTGTAAAGTAGATTTGAAAGAAGCAACTAGGCCATGAGGCAAATTCTTGATGAATCCAACGGTATCACTGATTAGAATGCGGGGTAGACTTTCCGGGTGAAGTGCTCGTACTGTTGTGTCGAGCGTAGCAAATAACTTATTAGCTACTAATACCTCGCTTCCAGTAAGGGCCCTCATCAAGGTCGATTTGCCAGCGTTTGTATAGCCAACCAGTGCCACTGAAGCAAGTCCTTGTCGTTCTTGCCGACGTGCGCTCTGAGTCCTGCGCTCGGCATCCATTGCAATGATATCCTGTTGAAGTTCGGCTATGCGATCGCGAACCTTGCGACGATCCAATTCAGTTTGAGATTCACCGGCTCCTCTACCACCTTCTCCGCTTCGTTGCCTTCCCTGAGGGCCGGCTAACTTTGCCGCCTCACGTAAACGTGGCGCCATGTAACCAAGTCGCGCAATCTCGACTTGAGCTCGGGCAGCAGGTGAGCGAGCATTTCGATGAAAAATTTCGAGTATGACCATGGTTCGGTCCATTACAGAGCATCCAATCTCTATTTCTAGGTTCCGTGCCTGTGAAGGTGATATATCATGGTCTACCAATAGTGTTTTAATATCCAAGTCAACTTTGTTTGATGGTATGGGATTGAGCTCATCAGGTTCTGTGTTTTTCTGAATAAAACTTCGAATTTCTTGTATCTTTCCGGTCCCCAGGTAAGCACCCTTATCAAAGGATGTACGCTTTTGTACGAACGTGTTCACAACCTCATATCTTAAAGTCTTCGCAAGTTCACGCAGTTCATACAACGATGCCTGGAATTCTTCATCACTTACATTAGATAGCTGAACTGCTGCAATGACTGCAAGGTTGGGTTGTAGCTCGACTTCTTTTTGCATAAGGATTGTTTGCTAAATGGAGGGTGATGGCAGATAGTACATTAATAGCTTGGTTCCCACCATTATGGATGCCATTAGAATCATACTTGCCAATTCGAATTAATTATCAAATGGCGCGAATTTATTGTCATGCTTTGAATGGATGAAAAAAAAAGCGTTATTTGGCGAGACGGATTACTTGGAAAGACTGGTTAGCTGCTGATCCCCACCCGTCAATTACATGGGTGATTTCGCCAGTTCCACCTAATGAAACGGTAGTCATGTCGTGGAACATTGCGCCATTAAGGCCGATCTTGCTATTAGGGGCCTCAATAGCGTTTTGTAATTTAACGTCTGGGTTAGTACTAAAGTAGCAGTAGATGCCGATTCCCCAGGCCTTGTGGCTAATGACTGAGTCAGCAACCTTGTACGAGGCGAATCCATTTACTTTGCCATTCATCCAGCTTTTCTGATCAGGCACATCATATGGAGCTTCGCTCTGGTAGAAATAAACGGATCCTCCGTTTCCGTTCCACACGGTCTGGTACTGTTGAAAGTGTTCAACTGCCAAACCATAAATAGTCACATCATCACCATTTACAACAAGACCGTTGGTTGAGTTGTTGGTTGTCCAACCCACACCTTCTCCATGATCTGCCCTCCATAGCCACAGATCATCACCAATGACGTTGTTACTGTTGATACGAAGGCTGACCGTTGCGTTTGCTGGGCCGGCGCCACCTACCCTAAAAAAAACATCATGCAAGGATGTGGGGTTGATAGCATGACTGACCTTGCTGCCGTTTGTGCCGATTTGCAATAGAACGTCAGAGTTGATAGAGCCAGCATCAAAAAGTATACCGGCTAATTTAACTCCGTCTACATCGGCTATGGTCATCGCCGGTTGACCGGTTGCAGCTTGTAATGTGGCAATACCCAATCCTAATATGATCGTATCTGCTTTCGTTACTCGAATGGTGTCATTTAGCTTATAAATCCCAGGGGTAAAGAGGATGTGTTTCCCTTTTGATAGGGCCTCATTGATTGTAGAAGCCGAATCGATGGAAGCTTTAGCTATATAGAACTTACTGATTGGAACTGAAACCCCATTCGATTTCCCATTAAGCCAAGTGACACCATGGCTTTTTTTAGATAGAGCCGGGACAAATACAAAGTAATTTCCCTTGTTATCAATGGTAAGAAACGGTTTTTCTCGAATTATTGGGGTGTCTTTTAACACTGTGTTGGGTGGATTTGGCCAGTTGCTTCCCGAAACGAAATCATCGTCACCCACAAAAACCATATTCCAGTTAGAACCATTCCAACTACCCCATCGGGAGTTTCTCGATAACCATTGCTGTTGCATACCAGAGTTAATCTGATTATCGACTAACGTATCCGACATAAAGCCACCGCTCGACCAACTATTATCATCCAGTACTATATTTCCACGAACGTGAAGCCGCCTTAATGGGGATGCCTGTGATACAGCCCATTTCATGGTTCCGGAAGAGGGGATGACATTAATATTTTCTGCTCCTCGCCAAAAGTTCTGAGTGGCATCACCATCGTACCAAGCTGCATCTGCCTGCACCCCTCCATTTATAGTCACCTCGTCGGGCGTCTGGCCAAGACCCATTAACTGAGTATAAAACCCAACTCTAACCAGATTGTTGTAAATACCTGGCTTAAAAAGAATTGCATAACGATTATTGCCAAACTGATTGCTCTGCTGTTGCTTAAATATGTTATCGATTATGTTTTGTACAGTTGATTTTGGCATGGAGGGGTCGATAATTACCACATTGTTACCAAAGTCTGGTTCCGCAATCAAGGGCTTTCCATTTGCGCCCAACAAATTGAATTTAGTTTGAAGACACAGGAAGACGGCTGCTATTACGAGAATGTAACGAGCTAATCTGAAGCGAAAAAAATGCATACTGGTTTTTTCAGAATTTAAAAGGTCTGCTTATCTAGAATTGAAGAATAGTAAAAACGTTCTCATATATCAAAGTCTAAAAATACACTGTATTTTATCATTAAGCATAGCTTCAACTGAACAATTAGCGAGGCAATTATCGTTCAGTTGGAACCCAGATTCGAGAAAGGTGAAGGATTGCTCTTGAAGAAAGTTGTTGAAAGGCCTCAGATTAAGTCGCACTTAATAAGTTAATTCGGCAACCCCCATTGCCTTTTGGTGTTGGGTAAGGACAGTAAATTTATCGTGGATATATTGCCAGATCCAGTCATTGAGAATATACAAGTTTAGATTTCTTGATTAGCAGATTTTAATATCATCGAGTCTGTTGATGATTCTATTAGGGAAGAAAGTCTTCATTAACAATTTGGAGGCTCAATGATAATAAGTATTACAATGATTGAATAAATTATCGAAATAATGGTTTAAAAAATCACCTTTAGGTACAACTCGGAAAACTGATGCATATCACGAATCTGTTTTACTTTGTATTCAATTGGAAAACAAGAGGTTCTTGCAATTTTTAGAAAGCTAAGTTCCTCTTCATTATCCTTCTCTATCGTGATTAACTGTTCATGATAGGCCACTTTTAATTCTTCCAGGGTCATGCTGTTAACCTGGAGTATTACTTTTGCCATTTTTTCAACGTGTTGATTGTCTACAAGACTGCCAAGCAATATAAAAAACTTTTCAGACTTTTTACCAACCATCACTGCTCCGACTGGTTTAATCGATTTATCAATTTTTGGAGTAAAATTTAAGGCGTGTTGGGCAAGTTCAATAAACGTAGAAAATATCCTTTTACCCACTCCCTTCGGATCTTGTTTGTCCAGACGTTGCTTTAGAATTTCTGCAATGGTACCAATTACATTTTGAGTAAAATCACCTGAATAGTAAAAAAGGATACCCGATTGTTCAGCTTCTAAATGAAAATCATTAAATAGATTTATTTCCATGGTTCCTCCCTTACTATTAGTAACTATTTGATTATTATTTTTTACCAATTAATAATATCTATATGATTTTAAATGGTATTAATTAAAAAACTTAGCAAGTAGAATTGATTTTAAAATAATTGATGAATCATCAGAATCCGTAGTTCCATAAGTCCTTATTTTGCAGGAAGATTCATTTTTAAGTTTTCAGATTAGAGTTGTAAATACTTGTCTATTCTCATAATGTCTTATGTTTAAGGGGGGAATTATTACATCTTTGGTTGATATCTCCTTATTTAGGATGTGAATAACCATAACATGAGCTTAACTTTTAAGTTGATTGTCAATTAAGTACAAGAATACTGTTAGTATTAATTTAATTTTTAAAATGGATGGCAATACGAAATGTTGCGCTACTCTTCTTTTTTGTGGGGTATGAAGGCAAAATTTGATATGCGAGAGCCTGTCATTTCTAACGATTTAAGTCTGGAAGTTCTATATTCTGCATGACATTTCAAAACGTCGTGTCATGACAGTTAAGTTTATTAAATTCTAAATAGTGATAAGGTTTGCTTGATGCACTCAGAACATAGTCGAGTCCAGTATGCCAACCGCATGCATCGGGTTATTGCTTACATTGACAATCATTTAGAAGAGCCGCTTGATTTAATGATCCTCGCAGAAGTAGCTCACTTTTCTCAATATCACTTTCATCGACTGTTCTCTGTTTGGATGGGGGAGACAATAGGAGATTATTTACGAAGAAGAAGAGTTGAAGTCGGAGCGATGAGGTTGGTGGCACAGCCAAAGACTAGAGTTCTGAATATAGCCTTGTCGGTAGGTTTCGGTTCCTCTGAAGCATTTACACGCGCATTTAGAAATCGTTTTGGCTGTTCTCCCAGCGATTGGCGTAAGGAACAAATAATGTTAAGAAAACAAAATAGCAATTCTAATCAGGTGAATAGCAAGTACAGTCAGGATGAAATCACTTTTTTCAATCAAGATGAAATCTTCGAAAAGTCGAAAAAGGAGACGATCTTGAAAGTAACACTTATTGAACGCCAACCCAAAAATATTGCATACCTAAGGTATATTGGCCCCTATGGTGAACCCATATCAAAATTCTGGCAGGATGTTTATGTGCCATGGGCGATTATGAATAAACTTGGTGCAAATCATGTTCGATACGGAATCAGTTATGATGATCCTAGTATCACGAGTCCTGAGCAGTGCAGATATGACGCTTGTGCTGAAGTGCCACCCGAATTCATGGTGACAGGCAATGCACATAAAGCAACTATTCCTGGCGGTAAATATGCCGTATTAAAATTCAAAGGCACTGTTGCGGAAATAAGTGAGGCTTGGGTATCTATGCTTAGAGATTGGCTACCTTCAAGCGGCCTCCAGTTAGACTCCCGTCCTGCTTTTGAACATTATCCAAAGGGGGCAATATTTGACTATGAAACCGGAGAGTTTGAATGTGAGATATGCATACCTGTAGCACCTCTTTAAAAAGATAAACGCGAAAATGGTATAAAAAGGTTATCGATCATGAGTTATCTTCATTTGGCATACTTGCATCTTGCAACCGTATTGCCTGCATTTATCATTGGAACTTATATTATGATAAATAGAAAAGGTACGGTACGACATAGATTTCTAGGTAAGATATTTTTAATTTTGATGTTTTTAACTGCGCTGATAACGCTTTTCATGAAATCACAAGTTGGACCAAGTTTCCTGGGCCATTTTGGGTTTATTCATATCTTTTCCTTTAATGTTCTATATTGTGTTCCAGTAGCATATTGGGCAGCACGACGAGGAGATATAAAAGTGCATAAATTGAATATGATGGGGATGTATTTTTTTGGACTGCTAACAGCAGGCTCGTTTGCTTTAATGCCAGGAAGATTGCTTCATCAATGGTTATTTGGATAGTCAGTTATACCAATTACATAGTAATGCCAAATTTTTCAGTTCGGGGCGAACATCATCGATTGTTGGAAGGAGTTTAATTGACTAAAAACAATAGTAATGATTCTTTTCTTTACCGCTAACAACGACTTCAAGCTCTCCTACAGCACCTTTTGGCGGATGGGTTTCATCGCAAGCAACATTGTCGTCAATATTAAACTCTACATTCCCGGTTTTAAAAGTGAAGTATCTGCTGCCACAAACCCCTGTGCCTTCTAATTGCATTTGTCCATTCATTACCTCAATATCAGGCTTGGAGTTAATGTTTTTCGGCAAATTCCATGCCCTATATCTATATAATTCAGCTGATTGAGTATCAATTAATACTAAATGCTTTATTGTTTTGCATTTAAAAACAATTTTGTGTATTACTACATCAGCATGAGCTAAATGGCAATTTAAGAAAAATACCATTGCAAGCAAGTTAATAAATTTCATTTATATTAGATAGCGTTAACAAATCATTAGGGAACTTTAGTTTATTCCTATATAGGTTGCAAGAAGCTATAATTTAGATGAATGCAGAAGGTATCATCCATGATAACTATTCTAGATAGATTGTATTTTTTTGAGGTAATTGACGTAAGCGACATTTGGCAATTGTCATCACTCCAAAA
The DNA here is from genome assembly GCA_903863255.1 of uncultured Methylophilaceae bacterium. GTDB lineage: Bacteria > Pseudomonadota > Gammaproteobacteria > Burkholderiales > Methylophilaceae > CAIPBJ01. Next base: position 1,484 of record CAIPBJ010000086.1, on the reverse strand, counting down.
CTCAGCTATCTTATCGTTTCCAAAAAAGAAAACACACAGGGACAACCAATGAACAAACAAGAACTCATCGCAGCCGTCGCCCAATCCACCGACCTCTCGAAAGCCTCTTCCGGTCGAGCCGTGGACGCAATCATTGATAGCATCATTACGGCGTTATCAGATAACGATACAGTTACCCTTATTGGTTTTGGAAGCTTCGCAGTGAGCGAACGTGCTGCCAGAGCAGGACGCAACCCTCAGACCGGCAAAGAGATCCATATTCCGGCTAGGAAGGTTCCAGTGTTTAGGGCTGGGAAGGCCTTGAAGGATGCAGTTAATAGCTAACATTTAAAAAAACATTTTGGGGGGGGTGCCAGGTATTTCCCCTTTTCGTTCTTGCATAAGGCAAGCACTTGTAAATTAATGATTTAATAATGGTAAGGCGATATTTAGTATTAGCTTTCTTTCCTATCCTGTTATCGAGTTAATTTTTCTCTGTTGATCGAAAACTCCCGACCAAGGGTAGTGTCTTTCAACCTATAATTATTGGCGACTTATATATTCTTTCTTCTCTTGTAGTTACCGGTTCAGTAATCACAAATGGGATTGTTATTCACCAATATTCTATAATCAAGAATCAAGCAATACTTACCAGAAAAATCGTTGGGTTATGTTAGATGACGATGTATAGGTTAAACATTCTGAAAGAAATTTAGTGCATAGAGGCGGAGGATAAAAATGATCGATCATCTTGATCACTTGGTTCTTACAACATCGAACCATGATGCCTGTGTCGATTTTTATACAAGGGTTCTGGGTATGAAATTGGAAATCTTTTTTGGTGGTTCACCTAAAGTTGAGCGCAAGTCTTTCAGATTCGGTAATCAGAAAATTAATTTACACATCAAAGGAAGTGAATTCGAACCAAAGGCAAATTGGCCCATGCCAGGATCTTTGGACTTGTGTTTTATTTCAAGCATGCCGCTAGAACGGGTTATCCAGAAGCTTCGATTTGCGGAGTGGCCGATTGAAGAAGGACCTGTTCTTCGTACAGGTGCCACTTCAAAAATTAGCTCAGTTTATATAAGAGACCCGGATCTCAATCTAATAGAAATTTCAGAGATTATAAGTTGATTATTCTAATTTCAATTTTGATCTGTGAAAGTGACTGACGAGCTATTAAATTTCTTAGAATCAAAATAAACCGCTCACAGGCTTATATAGAATGCGGCTGCAAGAATCTCATGGGTCGAAATTAACAGGCCATAGGATAACTATCGATAACGCTCATATGGTTCGCATCAACTAACAACGCTGCTCATAAGTATAATGGAAAGGTGATAAATCTTTTTTGAAATTTAACAGCTTTTCATTCTATTCTAACTTAAATCCATATCATTTTATTGGCATTCACAACCTAACTTAATTAATTTATATTGTGTATATATAGACAGGTCTGTATTATAAAGTTGCAATTATAATTAAAACTTTACAAAGGGAGATGT
>CAIPBJ010000085.1 GCA_903863255.1 uncultured Methylophilaceae bacterium | reverse complement strand
GCAGCAATGATCGGTGACTCTTTGAATGCCCAATACGATTGATCATAGTTTCCATAGCCATTTTTGTCAGTCTTCTTGATAGTGAAGTTCATTCCACGTTCATAGTCACAAGGGGACTCCAGTAAATCCTTGTGCATCAGCATATTGCGTATCAGATTGTGGATTTGTGGGCCAATGATGAAATTTCGAACAGGATTGGTGGGTTGATCTGATTCACGTAATGGCGACTCGCGCACAAAGCCTTGATAGAAGTAGCTACGCTTTTTCCAATACCTACGAGCCATATCCTCTAAGGAGGGGTCTTTCATCCATGTCCGCACCACTTGAAGTACGGGGCATTCTTCTTCATACATCTCCATGCATGGAACCTGAACCTGGACGTGTCCAACCTCTGGATTGCCCTTCACGCCCTGAAAATAGAGTTTTATGACATCACGTTCAGCCCAAAAAAAGGGGTTGTCAGTATTCCCATCTGGAAGAAAGCGAAGTGTTGCTGTTGCATCAGCTGCCATCTCCCAATGCGGATAAATGGATGTATCTGCTCGGGGCTTAATAACTAGGGCTGCTAATTCAGGATTCTTAGCTGTCAGTAGCTGACGCATTTGTTCAAGTGACATGTGAAATGAGGCCTGGCTTACGGAGCATGGACATTTTCATATCAATTTAGGTTCATTTTTTTCGATCGTAATCAGGGTGTATGTCTGACTTGATTAAAAAAAGTTCCCATAGTCCACCTGGCATTATTCGTTTCCCAGATTCCCACCATTGCCAAGCACGGGTAGTTACGCTGACCATAAAAGCTGCATCAGCTTGAGTCCAACCGAATTGATCTCGGATGGTTCTTATTTGAAGTGGTGTAGGTGAGGGAAACATAAAAAATATTATACGTACATTGTTCGTGTTTTTCAAGTTGTTTCTGTAAGATGAAAAAGAGAACACTTTTTTACAACCCGATCACTAACAGATCGCAAAGGAGCCAGGATGATCGTTTCCGCGCAACACCTCCAAGAGTCACTAACCACCAAGAGTTTTGGCCCCATTGGCTTTGGTCATGGGCAATTGAAATACTCAGCAGAGATAGCTGCAAGTCTGTACGGGTGTGAATGGGCATATAAAAACCCAAGTTCATTGGAAAGTATTAAATTAAGACGGCGCCTGCGTGACATGGTTATGGCGAGCACTCCGCCCGGTCATAGCAATAGAGATGTTGTTTGGCAACGTTTTAGGCAATATGCGATCCAATTCTCAATAAGCCCTGACTTTTGCAAAGCGGGGGCCTTATGAGCGATCAAATTACTGTTACTGAATCACTTGCCAATGGATTGAAAAATCGGTTTTTTACTGAAATGACAAATGGAGCTGATTTAGCAGAAAAGACTTTTGTCGATAAAAACGATCGGCTCAAAGATAGAAATGGATTTGCGAAGCTGTCTAGTAACGTTCGAACGGCTTTTAAGGATCATGCGGTTCTTGTATATGAAGGTGGCAGCTCTCGAAAGACCGAGGCTGTAAAAAAATCTGTGTAAGTTAACGACTGGTTACTGGTGAGCAGTCAAGCGATCACCAAATTCTATTTCAAATCGATTCATCGCAGCCCTCCAATTTTGAATTGGCATGGTCCATTTTTTGGACGCTTGCATG
>CAIPBJ010000084.1 GCA_903863255.1 uncultured Methylophilaceae bacterium | reverse complement strand
CGTGTGCTCTTCCGATCTGCAGATAAGACTCGGGCAATTCCCCAAGGGAATAAAACTTACCAATCGAAGCACTGGCTGGTCAAGCGACAAGCTAGAAGAGTGGGTACGCTCAAAAATCAACTCAAGTGACAGGGGTTGAAAATGACCTCTAAAACAAGTCGAGCCAGCATGGGTTGCACCCCAAAACTGGCTCTAACCCCACGAATCAATTCTCTTAAAACAGGAGCTAATTTATGATATCAGAAACCTTACATAAACCAAAATTTTCAGCAATAGACACAGAATCCATATCAAGCACTCTTAAAGATCAAGAGTCTTGGGTCTGTTGGACGGCTGGAGCAATTAACGAAAAGGGTAAATTCCCTAAATATCCAGTACATCCCAAACTGGGATACAAAATCAACGCTCATAAATCAGAGAATCATTTGACTTTCAATATGGCAGTGAATGCCGTTTCAAATGGTTACGCTGACGGTGTCGGTTTCGTTCTTAAAGATGAATGTATCGTCTTTAACAATTATCCAATGTTTATCATCGGTGTAGATATCGACAATGGCTCGAACCTTAGCACTGGACAAATTGATGACCTTTGGGAAGAGCTTGGTCGACCATATTCTGAGCTATCCCCAAGTCGGTTAGGTCGAAGAATGTTTTGTTTGAGCCGAGAACCAATAGATAACAGGAACCAAGACGGTCTTGAAATGTATTACTCAGGTCGTTTTTTAACGGTGACAGGGTGGGACGCTAAAGGTGAAATGGCTGACTGTACAGATGCTATCAAGAGAGTACATGAGCGGTGGTTTCCACCAAAGCAGGTGTCTCAAAAATCAGCTAAAAGTAAATCTTCAAAATTCCCGCCTGAAGAAACACCACGCAAAATTGCTTGGGTGATGGATATGCTGTCTCATATCAACGCCGATTGCAGTTATGAAATTTACAGAAATGTAATTTGGGCAATTGAATCAACTGAGTGGAACTGCACCGAGATGATTCAAAGACAATGGAGCATGGTAGCGTCCGATAGATTTACTGAGGACGGCCTAACAATCATAAAAGCGTCGTTTGATCGACGAAATGGTGGAATTACTCTAGGCACGCTTGTTCATTATGCCAAGTTAGCAGGCTATCAACCCGCCAAGACAAATAAATTAAATCTGGAGGTGTCCAAATGAATATGCCTTATCCACCAATGCAAAATATCAATCCTCTAAAAGCACTCCAACAGGAATACGCAATTCTTGAATTGAACGGTAAATTCGGTTTAGTTCGTATGTCTGATCTTGATTGGGCCAAGGGCATGACAGCAGCCCCAAGTCTTTACATCTACTATAGTGGCGATGCAAAAATAGCACTCAAGCGTAGTCTTGAAAATATTGCATCTGCCGACAAGGTTAACGACACAATTAACGATTTTTGGAACAGCCCCTATACCCGAGTTTTTAAAAGACTGGCATTTTCACCGGTAGAACAGCCGCCGGAAGTGCTAAATCTTTGGATCGGATACACGATTACACCCCGAAAAGGTAACTGGATAACGATTAAGAATTACCTTTTATATGGTATTTGTAACGGGGATGCCAAAGCATACAAATATTTGATCTGTTACTTGGCACACTTGTTTCAAAAACCGGAGGAAAAGCCCGGAATTATGATTGTCTTGCTTGGGGGTCAAGGAACGGGCAAGGGTACATTGGAGATCATCCTTCGTATGATGTTTGAAGCAACGATGCTCATGGTGAGTGATGTGGACTCAGTCATTGGTCGCTTTAATGCTGTTCTTGAGCGGACTTATTTGGTTTTCATGGATGAGGCGCTATTCTTTGGTGACAAAAAATCAACAGAACGGTTGAAGTCCTATGTAACCTCCAAGAACGTGCAGATAGAGGAAAAGCATCAACCTGAGCGATCCATAGAAAGTTTTCATAGATTTTTTGCTGCAAGCAATTCAACCACTCATTTTGCTCAAACTGATTACGACGATAGGCGCATGATGTACTTTAAAGTATCCGATGAAAATAAAGGAAACACGGAGTATTGGGAAAATTTATACAGAGCTATTAAGGTTGGTGAAGTTGAAGCTTTGGCAGAGTATTTGATTAATCTTGACATCTCAGATTTTGTTGTTACTGAAAGACCGCAATCCGAGGAGTTATTATCTCAAAAGATTCAATCTCTACAACCGTTACAAAAGTACTGGTTTGATCGTTTATGGGATGGAACCACCTCGATCATCGAGTGGAATGATCCTACATTTTCCTCATGGGAATCCGGATACTTCTGGGCTACTAGACATATATTGGGTTCTTTTACTCATAAATTTAGATCAAATTTAAAATTTAATACAACCATCAGTAAAGATTTAGCTGAAATGTTGAAAATGGTTTGTCCAAGTGCCAAATATGTTAGACGCTCACTCAACAATGACCGAAAGTGGGGGTTTGAATTGCCAGAACTTGATGTTGCTCGTAAAGAGTTTGAAAATTACTTGGGAGGTTCAATTAACTGGCCCCGATAGAAATGCCCATCTGGCAACTCACTGCCTAGGCTTCTGGGCAGCGGAGAGCGAGTATTGACGGGGGTTTAGGATGAATTGCCTAGGATGCCTATCTATTTCAATATATTTTAAATTATGTATGAATAATAAATATATAAAGTTGAAAAGTCCTAGGCAACATGGGCAGCTCACACTTCGGTCATGGCTCTTGCGATAATAAAAAATCCCCCCTCAAAAGACCCTCCACACCCTATGTAACTATGATCGAAAACCCAGAACCCTACCTCCTCACTGCCGGCGGGCGCATCACGTGTAACCGCTGTCAGGCGCAATCCTCACGAACAAAAGTTCAATGTGGTAATCCGTCATTGACTGGTAAAAGGGTCTGTAAATGGCATGGTGGCAGGTCGACTGGCCCGAGATCAGCAGAAGGCATTGAGCGCATCAGACAAGCGCAGTTAAAGCACGGAGAAAGAACGAGTGAGGCTGTAGCCGAGAGCAGACGCATGAGCGCCAAGATGCTCTACCTGCGGGACATCGGTGACCACGTCGGCATGTTTGAGGGTACGCACACTAGGGGTAGAAAGCCAACTGGGTATGTCAAATTGAATATGAACGATCCTGTGCTCTTGAGGATCGCTTTGTTGCTGAGTACCTGAGCGAAACAGTATGCAGGAAAGCCCGATGGAACCAACTGAGCTTTATGGGGGTAGGGTACAGTCCTATAAACAACCGTACAAATTCTAGTGAAGTCAACTTGTTGGGCTTGGAAGAATTGAGCGCCGAACAGTATTGAAAATGTTTTGATGAAAAAATTGAGCCTGTAAATATTTTTGTGTAAGTTGACATTTTGTATTAACCTGCCGATTTTGGCAAAAAATGGAAACTTTCACTATGGACATGGCTAAATTACAAGAATTGGCGAATGAATTTGCCAAGGATATCAAGACTCAGCATG
>CAIPBJ010000083.1 GCA_903863255.1 uncultured Methylophilaceae bacterium | reverse complement strand
GGTTTCAGTTATCGATCCCGATAAGAAAGGTGTTGGGTATGTCGAGACACCTTTTGATTTCTCATGGACCAATAAAGATTTCCCAATAACGGAAGGTATGTGTGTCTATGTAACCACAGACGGCATAATTGACCAAATTGGGGGGCCTAAGAACATTGCTTTTGGCAAGAGACGGTATACCAGTATTCTTATGGAACATTCTGAAAAACCTATGTTGGAGCAAGAGACTATCCTGATGGAGGCTTTTTATGAGTATCAGGGCAAGCAAAAACGACGCGACGACGTAAGTGCCGTTGGTTTTAGACTTTAATTCAGGAGTAATTATGGAAATTGATTTGTTTAGTTCGTTCCAGATGGATGCTGAAAAGAAAGGGGTGATTTTCTATTACAGCGGGGCGCTTTCGCAAAACGTCATTGCCACAATTAGCGATATTCTAAGGCAACGTTTTGAGAATGACGATACGAAGAGTAAAAATTCCAGGAAGCTTTTTTCGAGTTTTATCGAGATGATCCAGAATGCATTGCATTATTCACCTATTTGTCCTCATACAACCTCAGAGAAATTAGGTGCGGTTGCGGTTGGCAAGACAGAGAACGATCTGTATATCATTTGCGGTAATTTTGTGGATAAGAAATACGTTGGACGGATCTCCGAGAAAATCGACAATGTCAATAACATGTCGCGTGACGAAGTGAAGGCAGCCTACAGAGCGCAATTGAAAAACGATCATCATCATGATGAGGATGATGTCAGTAAAGGTGCCGGTTTGGGACTGCTGACTCTGGCAAGAGATTCTAAGTCATCAATTGAATATTCATTTAGGGATGTAGACGGCTACGAAAGCGAGTATTCCGAATTGCATCTCAAAACTATTTTTTAAAGGAGTGTGTATGGATAACCTATTTATTGCAAAAACAAGTGATTCTCCGGAGGTGGATTTCAAGTTTGCGTCTCATGAGCTTAATATCTCTGGTGAAGCGTTTCCTGAGGATGCGAACAAGTTTTTCTATCCAGTCCTTGTTGGTTTGGATAATTACTTGAAAAGCATAGACAATCAAGATGTGGAATTCAATTTCCGTCTGACCTATTTTAACAGTGCGAGCACGAAGATGATCTTCAGTATTTTCCAGCTTCTGAATGATTCAGCCTGCACCAGCAATAGAATTCAGCTTAACTGGTATTACGACGAGGATGACGACACAATCAAAGATTTTGGTGATGAGGTCTCAGAAGATTTTCCTGCGATTGATTACAATCCCATTGCTACAGTTGCGGCATAAGTTCATGAATTGATTGATTGCTTAAACATGAATGGCTTCGTGATATCAAATTGCGAAGCCTTTTTCCTTTTTGATACTTCTCATGCGTATCGGTTTTTTTATTTTTTCATAAAAAAACATCTCATTCCGGAATTTTAGTTAAGTTCTTTGAAATTTGGACGTTAAAACCTGTGTTATTCAAAGGATTGAATGTCTGGCAAATCGTTAGAATCAATCGATAACTGCTTTTTTAATCTGGCATTCTTTGCCCAAGAGTCCC